>DATIXD010000173.1:0-48330 GCA_035518875.1 Methylococcaceae bacterium
GCCAGTTCGAACGGGCGGAGGCCGTCGCTACAGTTCAAATAGTGTTGTAGTCGCGGTGCCTGCTCCAGGTTGCGAGCGTCGGAAAGCCAGTCCATCACCCGCCAGGTCAAGGTTTCCGGCGCGTAAGCCGAGGGCCCGGGCAAATCGCCCAGCACATCGCACAATAGTTGCCATAGGAAAGACGCCGGAAGGGGAAACCGGATATTGGCGCAAATGCCCTGTTTTTCCGCCAGCCGTAGCGAGATCCAGCGTCCCATGCCCTTGCTCTGGACGATGACGGTTTCCGGCGCAAGCGGGGAGTCCGGCGGCTGCTCGACCACGGCGGCCAGCAGTTCGAGAAGGATCTCAAGCCGGTTGGATTGATACAGATGAAACATGGATCAGGGCGTGCTCACCGGCTTGAACGCGGACGCGCAAGGTTCGGCCATGGCGCGTCTCGCTCCGGGAAGACGATGCTTTTCATTGTATTATTTCTTCGCGTTAAACTTTCAATGGTTTTATATCTTGTTGTAAACAATTTGGATCTCTCTATCAGGACGCTATCACTTGGAGCCACAGCTGTGCCATCGCTTCAAATGAGGGCATCCACATGATCAGTGTAACTTGGGTGGCCATGTTGTCGGTGGGAATATTCGCAGTAACGGGCGTTCTTGCCGTGGGTTTCTGCACGAGCAATGCCTGGGCAGCGACGCGCTGACATTGGCGAAAAAACTTCGAAATGATCCTTCGTGCTTACCCAGTGATATAAGTTTCCCATAATTCTTCACTCAATGGCTTCCTTTCACATGGACCTTATCCCGATCGCGGGCCAGGCCCCGGAGGAAGCCTGTCCTGTTTCCCCAAATTTCCAGGGCGCGCGCCCAAAGCGGCATAGATTTTGTGCTCCGTTTCATCTTGGGGCGGACAACCGGTCGGCAGAGAATCCGATCAAAGTGGATTCCTCCCCTCGATTTCTAGGCGATTTTCCCTTCGCTGTTTGTTTTTAAATCCCGTCCTAATGCCGAGTTTGCACGGGGCCGCTCTCCTCGTAGGGTTTTGTTTTCCCGTCGACGCTACCTTTCCGTCGCCAGTCGTCAGCAGATGAATGTTTTCAAACAGTTGAAAAATAAGCAGTTATCTGTCTAAGTATAGCTTGTCTGACGCCTTTCTTCCGCATCTGCTGGAACCGCGCAAATTCCTTGAATCATTTAAGGAAAATCCAGCTTGACTTGGTTGCGGTTGGTTTCTATATTTGGCTTCGGGTGGTGCTAAGTGGGAAAAAATGGAATTTAATGGGGAGTGGGGGCAGTTTTGTTTCGCGGCGTCAATCCAATCAATCTTGACGAGAAGGGCCGATTGGCCATTCCAACCCGCTATCGGGCGGAGTTGCAGGATTGCTGCGAGCATCAGTTGGTGCTGACGGTCGCCTTGGATAAATGCCTTTTGCTATACCCGATGCCCGAATGGGAGGAGATCGAGCGCAAGCTAGTCAAGTTGCCCACCTTGAACAAGCAGGCCAAACGCTTGCAGCGCCTTCTGATCGGTCATGCGACGGAATGCGAAATGGACGGCCAAGGACGCGTGCTGATAGCCGAGCCGCTGAGGAAATTCGCCAGTCTCGAAAAACGCGTCGTCCTCATCGGTCAGGGCAACAAATTCGAAATCTGGGACGAGGAAATCTGGAATCGCAGCCGCGACGAGTGGCTAGAGGAAGAGGGCATAGAGAATTTGCAGGATCTTTCACCCGAGCTCGAGTCGTTGTCCTTTTAATGCGCACTAGGAACGGCGCGTGTTGGCACAGGCGAGCGAATGTGTGTCGCCCCGACCACATGGTAATAAGTCCGTTGGCCGCAGTGAGTTTGGAGTAGCACTTTTCCGTTGTAGACGTAGTGGGGTGGCACATGTTAGCGGAATCGAGACACTCAGGTCAGCTCGTCGGACCGTCAACGCTCCCGGACATCAGTGACCGGCAAGTTGGCATCAATCCCCATATGGCCGTAATGCTATGGGACGAGGCCGGACAGCTTGGCTCCTGCATGAGGGCTTGTGATCGTGCCGCCTATTGTTTCGAAAAGCTCGGGGCGGATGACCAATAAAGACGGCGCGCATTTACCGGTCATGCTGGCCGAGGTGCTGGCGGGTTTGTCCATCGAACCCGAGGGGTTCTACCTCGATTGCACTTTCGGTCGGGGAGGGCACAGCCGGGCCATTTTGGAGCGGCTGGGCGACAACGGGTGTTTGCTGGCTCTGGACAAGGACCGGGCAGCAGTCGATTCAAATGAGGCGAAAACGTTGCTGGAAGATGCCCGCTTCGCGATCGAGCAGGGCAGTTACGCCGAATTGCAAAAACGGGTCGAGCGACATGGTGCAATGGGGCAGGTCGCGGGGATATTGATGGATTTGGGGGTTTCATCGCCGCAACTGGACGAGGCGGAGCGAGGATTCAGTTTCATTCGCGACGGTGTCCTCGATATGCGGATGGACACCAGTTGTGGCATGACGGCTTCCGAATGGTTGTCAAGGGTGGCAGAGGGGGAGTTGGTGAGGGTGTTACGGCTTTATGGGGAGGAACGCTACGCGCGCCGCATCGCCCGCGCCGTCGTGAAAGCGCGGGCGGCAGGGCCGATCGCGACAACCCTCCAGCTGGCCGCGCTTATCGAAAAAGCCGTGCCGACACGGGAGAAAACCAAGCATCCGGCGACCCGGAGTTTTCAGGCGATCCGCATCGCGATCAACCGCGAACTGGAAGAACTTGAACAAGCCTTGCCGCAGGCAGTCGCGGCATTGAAGCCGGGCGGCAGGTTGGCCGTGATTTCGTTTCACTCCCTGGAAGACCGGATCGTCAAACGTTTCATGCGCGAGGAGGAAAAGGGCAAGACCTCGCCACCGAATCTGCCGTTGGTGATCGGGCACCGACCCCGGTTGAGGCGCGTCGGCAAGGCGCAGATGCCGAGTGAGGCGGAAGTTGCCGTCAATCCCCGAGCGCGCAGCGCGGTTTTGCGGGTGGCCGAACGGGTGGCGGCATGAGGCGTTTGCTTTGCTTGCTGTTGATCGTCGTATCCTCCGCCCTGGGGGTCGTGTACACCAAATATCGCTCACGGATGCTGTTCGTGGAGGTTCAGCGTCTAGAACAGGAACTGGAAGCTTACGAGGTGGAGTGGGGGCAACTCCAGCTCGAACAGAACACCTGGGCCGAGCACAGCCGAATCGAGAGACTGGCGCGCAGCCGCCTGGAAATGGTTTTGCCCCAAAGACAATCGATCCTTTATATCAAACCTTAAATCCGTCGGTACCGAGCGATGATGCTGATAAACCAAACCAAGCTGACCGAGGATATGGACTATGCCTCGCGCTGGCGGTTCTTGCTGGTCGCGTTGATTGCCGCCATGATCGGTCTAGTCGGTCGGGCCGTCGACTTGCAGGTTCTGGACCGGCAGTTCCTGCAGCATGAGGGCGATATGCGCCATGTCCGCGTCATACCGGTGCCGGCGCATCGGGGCAGGATCATCGATCGCAACGGCGAACTGCTGGCGATCAGCACCCCGGTCAAGTCGGTCTGGGTCAACCCCAAGGAATTCGAGGCATCCGAGCAGGAGTTGAAGGCGGTGGGCGAGGTGCTTGGTCTTCCGGTCAAAGATATCCGGACGCGGGTCGCCGATCCGAGTCGCGGCTTCGCCTATCTGAAGAGAAGGATCAGTCCGGAATTGGCGGATCAGGCCATCGCACTGCGCATTCCCGGCCTGTATGCGGACCGCGAGTATCGGCGCTATTATCCGGCGGGGGAGGTCACTTCCCACCTGCTCGGGTTCAACAATATCGACGATCACGGCCAGGAAGGCATGGAGCTCGCTTACAACGACTGGCTGAGAGGGGTGCCGGGCAGCAAGCGCATCATCCGCGACGGCCAACGACGTATCATCGAAGATGTGGAAAACGTCAGGCCGCCGGTTCCCGGAAAGGATCTGGCGCTGAGCATAGACCAGCGCCTGCAATATCTGGCCTACCGTGAGCTGAAAAAGGCGGTGATGCACCATCAAGCGAAATCCGGTTCGCTGGTGCTGCTGGACGCCCAGAACGGCGAGGTGCTGGCCATGGTGAACCAGCCTTCGTTCAATCCCAACAGCCGGCTCAAGCTGAATGGCGGCGTTTCCCGCAACCGCGCAATCACCGACGTGTTCGAGCCTGGTTCGACCGTCAAGCCTTTCCTCGTCGCCTGCGCTCTGGAATTGGGACTGGTCAGGCCGGACACCATCATCGATACTACCCCCGGCCAGATGCACGTCGGTCGCAACGTGGTCAGGGACGTGCATAACTATGGCGTACTCGATGTCGCTCATATCCTGCAGAAATCCAGCAACGTCGGGGTGACCAAGATCGCCCTGTCGCTGCCCTCCAACAAGTTCTGGGCGTTCTACAACAATCTGGGCTTCGGTCAGCCCCTGGATACCGGCTTCCCCGGGGAGGCCAGCGGCACCCTGTCCGATCACCAGGGCTGGAATTCTTTTGAGCAGGCGACTCTGTCCTTCGGCTATGGCCTGTCTGCTTCCACGCTGCAATTGGGACGGGCCTACCTGGCGCTGGCCAATGAGGGCGTGATGCCGATGGTCGGATTGTTGAAGCGCGACAAACCGGTTGAATCCCATCGCATCATGTCGGCCAGAACCGCCATCAGTGTGCGCACCATGCTGGAGCAGGTGGTGACGCGCGAGGGAACCGCGCTGAAAGCCGAGGTTCCCGGCTTCCGCGTAGCTGGCAAGACGGGAACGGTCAAGAAAACCGGCGCGAACGGCTACGAGAAGGCGTCTTATTTGTCCGTGTTCGCCGGCATGGCGCCCGCAAGCAAGCCGAAACTGGTCATGGTGGTGATGATTGACGAGCCCTCCGCTGGCGAATACTATGGCGGCGCCGTCGCCGCGCCGGTGTTCTCCAGCGTGATGGAAGGTGCGCTCAGGCTCCTGAACATCGAACCGGACAAGGACGAAGGTCCGGCCTTGATCACGGCCCAGCAGGGCGAGGCCGCCGGCCGAACGCCGCAACTAGCACGGCAGGACGGCTCGATATGACGCCTGTCCGGGACGCTCCTGTTGCGGTCAGCTTGGCTTGGCTCCTCGCGGGGCTGGTCGAGTGCCCCGAGGCGCCCGCGGCGAAAATCCGCGGGCTTTGTCATGATAGCCGGGCAGTGCGTCCCGGCGATTTATTTTTTGCGTTCGCAGGAAGCCGCTCCCATGGCATGAGCCATGTCGGGGAGGCGATCGCCAAAGGCGCCTGCGCCATTCTTTACGATCCGGCCCAGGGTGGCGAAGCGTTGGCTCATGAAGCGAGCGGGGCGCCTTGTCTACCCGTGGCCGGCCTGAGTCGGAAAGCCGGCCTGCTGGCGGATCGGTTTTTCGGAGAACCTTCCAAGCATCTGGATGTGATCGGCATTACCGGCACCAACGGCAAGACTTCCTGTAGTCATTTTCTCGCCCATGCGCTCGGCAATCACCCGCCCGCGGCCGTGATCGGCACACTCGGTTGGGGCTTGCCGGAGGCCTTGCAGCCCAGCGCCCATACCACGCCGGATGCGCTGGAAGTCCATGCCCTGTTGGCCCGGCTGCGGGATCGAGGGATCGGCACCGTGGCGATGGAAGCCTCTTCACACGGCTTGGTTCAAGGTCGCCTGAACGGCGTGCGTTTCAGGGGCGGCTTGTTCACCAATCTGAGCCGCGACCATTTGGATTATCACGGCACCATGGAGGCTTACCTGGAAGCCAAGCTCCGCCTGTTGACTTGGCCGGGACTGGAGTTCGTCGCTTTCAACCTGGACGATCCTAGTGCTCAGGCCATCACCGGCAGAGCGCCGGCCGGGATCCGCAAGATCGGATTCACTTTGTGCGGTACTGCGGCGGTCGGCGCCGATATCGAGCTCGTGTCGGCTAGCGAAATCAGGCACGTTGGTGAAGGCGTCGCCTTCCTGGCGCGTTTCGGTCAGGCAAGCGCGCCCGTTGCAGCGCCCGTTTACGGCGATTTCAATGTGGAAAATCTGCTGGCCTCCCTGGCAGTCTTGCTGGCGAAGGGTCATGACCTGGAAGATGCGGCGTGCCGTTTAGCGCAGGTTCGCGCGGTGGCCGGCCGGATGGAGCGTTTCGCGAGGGCGGGTGGCGCGACCGTGGTCGTCGATTATGCACACACGCCGGATGCGTTGGCCAAGACCTTGACCAGTCTGAGACGGCACTGCGAGGGTGCGTTGTGGGTGGTATTTGGCTGCGGCGGCAACCGCGATCGCGGCAAGCGGCCGCAAATGGGCGCCATCGCAGAAAAACTGGCGGATCGGGTGGTGGTGACGGACGACAATCCTCGCCATGAGGACGGCGACGCTATTGTCGCGGAAATCCTGTCGGGCTGCCGCCGCCAGGATGTCACCGTCAAGCGGGACCGGCGCGCCGCCATCGCTTTCGCGATCGAACACGCCGCTGCGGGCGACGTGGTGCTGGTGGCCGGCAAGGGCCATGAAAGCACGCAGGACATCGGAGGGATCAAGCACCCCTTCAGCGACCGGGATGTTATCAAGAGTCTGCTGTGCTCGCGGGTCGGCTGAAGGGGCGAACATCATGCGTTTGAGCGAATTGAATCGGGTTGTGGATGGCGTCCTGCGGGGGGCGGACGTCGAATTTGCGACAGTCAGCATCGACACCAGAACCTTGCAGCCCGGCGATCTGTTCATCGCCATCGCCGGTCAGCGCTTCGACGGCCATGATTTCGTCGCCCGGGCGGCGACCGCCGGCGCCTGCGCGGCGATGGTCGAGCGGCCTTTGGCCCTAGACCTGCCGCAGTTGGTGGTCGCCGATGCACGGCTGGCACTGGGTCGGTTGGGCGCGGCTTGGCGTCAGCGCAACGCGGTCCGGGTGGTCGGCGTCACCGGGAGCAACGGCAAGACCACCGCCAAGGAAATGATCGCGGCCGTTCTCGGCGTCAATGATCCGGTGTTGAAAACGCGCGGCAATTTGAACAACGATCTGGGCGTGCCGTTGACCCTTTTGCAGTTAAAGCCGGGGCATCGCTATGCCGTCATCGAAATGGGGGCCAATCATCCGGGCGAAATCGCCTATGTCGCCGGGCTGGCGAAGCCGGACGTCGCGGTGATCACCAATGCCGGCGCCGCGCATCTGGAGGGCTTCGGCAGCCGGGAGGGGGTGGCGAAAGCCAAGGGCGAGATCATCGCTTGCCTGAGCCACGACGGGGTTGCCATTCTGAATGCGGACGATGGCTTCATCGGCCTGTGGCGCGAGATCGCCGGGTTGCGGCGCGTCGTGACTTTCGGTTTCGGGGTGGACGCCGACGTGCGCGGCGTACCGGAGTCGGTGAGGGTCGTGTATGGGGACGACGGTTTTGAGACCTGTTTCGAATGCTTATATAAAGGCATCCGGTACGAGATGCGCTTAAGGCTGGCCGGCCGGCACAACGTCGCCAATGCGTTGGCCACAGCGGCGGCCTGCCTGGCATTGGATATCGGTATCGAACAAATCGCCGAGGGGCTGGCCCGCGTTCCGCCGGTGCCGGGACGAATGCAGCCGGAGCGCGGGGCTAACGGGGCTTTGTTCATCAATGACGCCTATAACGCGAATCCTTCGTCCTTCAAGGCGGCCCTGGACGTGCTCCTGGAATTGCCGGGAGAGCCCTGGGTCGCACTCGGCGCTTTCGGCGAATTGGGCGCGGCGAGCGCCGAGCTGCATGCAGAGTTGGGACGCCAAGCCAAGGCAATGGGCGTGGTCCGGCTGTTCGCGACCGGGCCCGACGCGGACAGGGCCGTGGAGACATTCGGCGCGGGTGCATTGTATTGCCGGGAACACGAAGAGATGATTCGAAAACTACGGGAAAATTTGCGCGAGGACGTGGTCGTTCTGGTCAAGGGATCGCGCAGTCAGCGCATGGATCGGGTCGTCGAGGCGCTTTGTCAGAGCGGGCGGGAGTCGACATGCTGTTAGGTTTGGCCGAATTGCTGGAACGCCATTTCGACGTTTTCCGCGTCTTTCATTATCTGACGTTTCGCGCCATCCTGGGCGTTTTGACCGCGTTGCTGATTTCATTCATCGTCGGGCCGGTGATGATCCGTCATTTGAGTCGGTACAAGGTCGGCCAAAGTATTCGGCTGGACGGCCCGCAGTCGCACTTTTCCAAGGCCGGTACCCCGACCATGGGCGGCGCGCTGATCTTGGTTTCCATCGCCATCAGCACGCTGCTATGGGCCGATTTGCGCAATCGCTACGTCTGGGTGACCCTGTTGGTGACCTTGGCCTTCGGGATCATCGGCTTCATCGATGATTACAAGAAACTGGTGCTCAGAAACAGCAAGGGCTTGGCGGCGAGGCACAAGTATCTCTGGCAGTCGATTTTCGGCTTGGCCGCCGCCCTGTTCCTTTATAACGCCGCAAGTCTTCCCGCAGAAACCAAGCTCATCGTGCCGTTTTTCAAGCAGATCATGCCGAGCTTGGGTTGGGGGTATGTGCTGTTGACCTATTTGGTCATCGTCGGTTCCAGCAACGCGGTCAATCTGACCGATGGCCTCGACGGCCTCGCCATCATGCCCACGATCCTGGTCGGCGGCGCCCTGGGCATCTTCGCCTTCGCTTCCGGCAATACGATTTTCGCCGATTATCTCGGCATCCCCTTCTTGCCCAAAGCGGGTGAACTGGTGGTGTTCTGTGGCGCCTTGGTCGGGGCGGGACTGGGGTTTCTCTGGTTCAACGCCTATCCCGCCCAGGTGTTCATGGGCGACGTGGGGGCGCTGGCTTTGGGCGCCGCGTTGGGCGTTCTGGCCGTGCTGGTGCGGCAGGAAATCGTGTTGATGGTCATGGGCGGGGTATTCGTGATGGAGACCGTCTCGGTCGTGCTGCAAGTGCTTTCCTTCAAGTTGACCGGCAAACGCATCTTCCGCATGGCGCCGATTCATCACCATTTCGAACTGAAGGGCTGGCCGGAGCCGCGGGTGATCGTCAGATTTTGGATCGTTACCGTCATTCTGGTGCTGTTCGGTCTGGCCACGCTGAAACTGCGCTGATCCTAAGATGAAGTCCGCAATGAACCCAGCATCTTTCGACCAGCAGCCGCTTTCCCGCCTCGGGCTGGATGGCTCGTCCCGCGCGTTGGTGGTGGGTCTCGGCAAGACCGGATTGTCCGTCGCCGGCTTTCTGGCGCGCCACGGCATCGAACTGGCGGTGGCCGATTCGCGCGACAATCCACCCGGACTGGCCGAGTTGCGCGAGTTGCTTCCCGACGTGGCCGTCTTCCTGGGCGGTTTCGATCCGGCCGTCTTCGCCCGTGCGACCCATTTGATCGTCAGCCCCGGGGTGGCGCTGGAAACGCCGGCGCTCCTTCAGGCAAGCCGGTCGGGGGTGCCGATATTCGGCGATCTGGACTTGTTCGCTTGCATGGTCAAGGCGCCCGTGATCGCCATTACCGGCGCGAACGGCAAGAGCACGGTAACGACGCTGGTGGGGCTGATGGCCGAGGGTGACGGGCGCAAGGTCGGGGTCGGCGGTAATCTCGGCATGCCCATGCTGGATCTGCTGGATCAGGGAGCTGAACTTTACGTGCTGGAGCTTTCGAGCTTCCAGTTGGAGCGGGCTTCGCTACTCGAACCCTTGGCGGCGACGGTGTTGAACATCAGCCCAGACCACATGGACCGCTATTCCGATGTACAGGCTTACGCCGACGCCAAGCGGCGGATTTTCAAGGGGCAGGGCGTCATGGTATTGAACGCTGACGATCCGCTGGTCGCAGCCATGGCCGAGGCGGGGCGACGCACGAAGTGGTTCGGCCTGAAGGAAGGCGCGCGGCTTGATTACGGCGTGCGCAGGACCGCCGGCGAAGAATGGCTGGTCCGCGGCGATGAACCGATTATTCGCAGCAGCGAAGTGCGCATCAAAGGCCGGCACAATATTTCCAACGCCTTGGCGGCCTTGGCTCTGGGCGATGCGGCGGGCTTGTCGTCCGCGGCCATGGCCGAGGCTCTGCGGCAGTTTCCCGGCCTCGAACATCGCATGCAATGGGTGGCCGACATCGACGGCGTGACCTGGATCAACGATTCCAAGGCGACCAACGTTGGGGCTTGTATCGCGGCGCTGGAAGGATTGACGGAGAAAGTGGTGCTGATCGCGGGCGGCGACGGCAAGGGTGCCGACTTCTCGGTGCTGGCGCCGGTGGCGGCGGAAAAGCTGCGGGCGGCGGTACTGATGGGCCGCGATGCACCCCTGTTGGATGCGGCGCTGTATGGGGTCGTTCCGACCGTCCGTGTCGGGAACATGAAACAGGCCGTGGAAGCCGCGCGCAGGCTGGCGCAGCAGGGCGACACGGTGCTCCTGGCGCCGGCCTGCGCGAGCCTCGATCAATATAAGGATTATCAAGAGCGCGGCCAAATCTTTGCCGAGATGGTTCGGAGTTTGCCGGTATGAAGACGAGAGTGGCGGGGAGGAGCCGGGGATTGGTTTTGCAATGGGGGCATCACCGGTTTTACCTGGACACGGTGTTGCTGAGCGCCTCGATGGGGGTGTTGTTGTTGGGTTTCATCATGGTCGCCTCGGCCTCCCTGCACTTGGGCGAGAAGTTGGCCGACGACAGCTTTTATTTTCCCAAGCACCAGTTGGCGCATGTCGCGATGGGGTTGATGGCGGGCGTATTCGTGGCCTGCCGGCGGCTCGAGTTTTGGGAGAAATCCTCCAAGACCCTGCTCCTGGTCGGCTTGGTTTTGCTGGTTTTGGTGTTGATCCCGGGCTTGGGAAAATCGGTGAACGGTAGTTCGCGGTGGCTGAGTCTAGTCGGCGTCCGGATCCAGGTATCGGAAGTATTCAAGCTGATCGCGGTCGTCTACATGGCGAGCTACATCACCCGTCATCTGCAGACCGTCAGGACTTCCGTCCTCGGCATGATTCGCCCGCTCGCGCTGCTGTCGGCAGCGGGCATATTGCTGTTGCTGGAGCCGGACTTCGGCTCCACGGCCGTGATCATGGCGACTGCGCTCGGCATGCTGTTTCTGGCCGGGGCCAGGTTATGGCAGTTCGGCATCTTGCTGGGCGCAGTGGGCGCCTTAGGTGTGGTACTGATTTATTCCTCATCTTACCGGCTCAAACGCGTCCTGAGTTTCATTGACCCCTGGGCCGATCCGCTGAATTCGGGCTTCCAGCTGACCCAGGCCCTGATCGCCTTCGGGCGTGGCGAGTGGATGGGCGTGGGCTTGGGATCCAGCGTACAGAAACTTTTTTATCTGCCCGAGGCCCACACCGATTTCCTGTTTTCGGTGATCGGCGAGGAGCTGGGGCTGTTTGGCATCATCGTGGTCATTTTCCTATTTTCGATTATCGTCTGGCGCGCTTTCGTGATCGGCCAACTCGCGACGCGCGCGGGCAACCGCTTCGCGGCATTTCTCGCCTATGGTCTTGGAATCTGGTTCGGCATCCAGGCTTTCATCAACATGGGCGTCAACATGGGCATGTTGCCGACCAAGGGGCTGACCCTGCCGCTCATGAGCTATGGCGGCGGCAGCATGATCGTGATGTGTTCGGCCCTGGCACTGTTGTTTCGGGTGCGCAGCGAAGTCGTCGAAGTCTATGCCGGGGCATACCGGGAGAGATCCTCGTGGCTGCGCGCATCATGATCCTGGCCGGCGGGACCGGCGGCCATATCTACCCGGCGCTGGCGGTCGCGCGCGAGTTGCGCGAGCGCGGCTGCGAAGTGACGTGGATGGGTACCCGGGCCGGCATGGAGGCGAGGGTGATACCGGCCGCCGGCATTCCCATGGAATGGCTGTCCGTGACGGGCTTCAGGGGTAAGGGCTTGCTGGCCAAGATGAAGGCGCCGTTCAAACTCCTCCTCGCCTGCTGGCAGGCGATCCGGATCCTGTTGCGGAACAGGCCGAATGTCGTGCTCGGCATGGGCGGTTTCGTCGCAGGTCCTGGCGGGATCATGGCGAGGCTTTTGCGTATCCCGCTGGTGATTCATGAGCAGAATCGAATTCCGGGCACGACCAATCGGATGTTGGTAAAATGGGCGCGGGTCGTCCTGGAGGCTTTTCCGGGTAGCTTCCCTCCCGCATCGGGCGCGCGTTGCGTCGGCAATCCGTTGCGGCGTGAGATCGTGGAAGCGGTTGCGGCGGAAAAACTCGAACGAGGAGAGAAACTGAAAGTTTTGGTGTTGGGTGGCAGTCAAGGGGCGATGGCGCTGAATCATATCGTGCCCGAGGCTGTGGCGATGGCTGGGGCGATTCAGGTGCTTCACCAAACCGGTGAGGCGATGCGGGCGCAAACCGCGGCGCTGTATGAACGCTCGAGGGTCGACGCCCGCGTCGTGGCGTTCATCGAGGACATGGCCGACGCCTATCGTTGGGCCGATTTGGCTGTCTGCCGCGCGGGGGCGATGACCGTGAGCGAACTCATGGCCGCCGGCCTGCCCGCCGTGTTGGTGCCTTTTCCGCATGCCATCGACGATCATCAGACCCGCAACGCCCGCTATCTGGTCGACGCCGGGGCCGCCCTGGTGATTCCCCAATCCGAATTGACCCCCGAACGCTTGTCGTCAGAGCTGACCCGACTCGCTCGACAACCCGTGAGGCTTTCCGCAATGTCGCGCCGAGCGCGGGAACTGGCCAAACTGGATGCGGCCCGCGTTGTCGCGGACATCTGCCTGTGTGAGGCGAACGCATGAAAAACCCCCAGCGATTAGACATGACTACCCGGCAGGGCGAAGCGCCGCGACTAAAGCGGCAGGACGAAGCGCCGCGACCAATGCGGCGGCATGACCGGATGGCACCCGAAGGGTGCGAGGCATGGATGCCCCGTATGAGCCGCATCCGCCGCATCCATTTCGTCGGCATCGGCGGCACCGGCATGAGCGGCATCGCCGAAGTGCTGCTCAATCTCGGCTACGAAGTCTCGGGCTCGGATTTGCAGAACAACACCAACACCCGTCGGCTGGCTGAACTGGGGGCGAACATCCGCATCGGCCATGGCGCGGGGAACATCGCCGATGCCGAGGTGGTGGTGATTTCCAGCGCGGTCAACCGCACCAATATCGAAGTGGACGCCGCGCGCCGACAGAAGATTCCCGTCATTTCCCGGGCTGAGATGCTGGCGGAACTGATGCGCTTCCGCTACGGCATCGCTGTCGCCGGTACCCACGGCAAGACCACGACCACCAGCCTGACGGCGAGCGTTCTGGCCGAAGCCGGGCTCGATCCGACCTTCGTGATCGGCGGCCGCCTCAACAGCGTGGGCGCCAATGCCCAATTGGGCAAGGGCGCCTATCTGGTCGCGGAGGCGGATGAAAGCGACGCTTCCTTCCTGCACTTGCAGCCGATGATTGCCATCGTGACCAATATCGACCAGGATCACATGGAAACCTACGGCGGCGATTTTCAGCGGCTGAAAAACACCTTCGTCGAATTCCTGCACCACGTGCCCTTCTACGGCCTGGCGGTAGTGTGCGTCGACGATCCCGGCGTCAAAGACGTGCTGGGGCAGATCGATAAGCCGGTCAGAACCTACGGCTTGAGCCCGGAGGCCGACATTCGCGCGGCCGATATCGTTCGCCAGGGACTCAGCACCCGCTTTTCCGTGATTCGGGAGGGGCGGCGGGAGAAGCTAGAGGTGACTCTCAATCTCCCCGGCCGGCACAATATCCTCAACGCCCTGGCCGTGATCGGCGTCGCCACCGAACTGGGTGTCGCCGACGAGATCATTCAGCGTGCACTGGCCAATTTCAAGGGCATAGGTCGGCGTTTCCAGCTCAATGGGGAATTACCCTTCGGCGGCGAAATCGTGACCTTCGTGGACGATTATGGTCACCATCCCCGTGAAGTCGCGGCGACTCTGGATTCGGCTCGGCAGGTCTGGCCGGATCGAAGGCTGGTGGTGGTGTTCCAACCCCACCGCTACACCCGCACCCGCGACCTGTTCGAGGATTTCGTGCAGGTCTTGTCCAAGGTGGATGTTCTGGTCCTGCTCGAAGTGTACGCCGCCGGCGAAGCGGCTCTGGCCGGCGCCGACGGTCGTTCGCTGTCGCGGGCGATCCGGGTGCGGGGACAGGTGGACCCGATTTTCGTGGAAAAAGTTGGCGAATTGCCCGATGTATTGCCGGGCATTCTGGAACCCGGAGACGTCGTGTTGACGCTGGGCGCGGGCAATATCGGCGCGGCGGCGGCGGAACTGGTGCAGCGTCTGGAGCCCTTGTTGCGCTCCGCGGATGCGGGTCGAGAGGGGTAACTAAATGGCTGCGACAGCGCTGGAGGTGAGGTTTGCCGTCGATGTTCGGCCGCTGCGGGGTGAACTGCGCCCGAACGAGGTGCTCTCGGAATATACCTCCTGGCGTGTGGGCGGCCCGGCCGATCGGCTTTATTGGCCGGCCGACCTGGATGATCTGGTGATGTTCCTGCAAGTCCTGCCCGAGGACGAACCGCTGTTCTGGCTGGGGCTCGGCAGCAATCTGCTGGTGCGCGATGGGGGCTTGCGCGGTACGGTGATCTGTACCAGGGGGAGGCTCAAGGCGATGCGCCGGTTCGATGCCGAGCGGATTTATGTTGAAGCGGGTGTGCCCTGCGCCCATGTCGCCAAGTTTTGCGCCGAACAGCGGCTCACCGGCGCGGAGTTTCTGGCCGGCATTCCCGGCACGATGGGTGGAGCCCTGGCGATGAACGCGGGCGCTTTCGGCGGCGAAACCTGGCCCCTGGTCGAGCGGGTGATTACGGCCGATCACAAGGGCGTTCGCCGCAGTCGGCCGGTCGAAGATTTTGCGGTGGGTTACCGCAGCGTGCGCGGGGCGGAGGGCGAATGGTTCCTGGCCGCCGAATTGAAACTGATACCCGGCGACCCCGAGGTCAGCAGGGAGAGGATCAAGGCATTGTTGGCCAAGCGAGCGGCCACGCAGCCGACCAACCTGCCCAGCTGCGGCTCCGTGTTCCGCAATCCGCCGGGCGATCACGCCGCCCGGTTGATTGAGGCTTGCGGATTGAAAGGCTATGGCATCGGCGGGGCCCGCGTGTCGGAGAAGCACGCCAATTTCATCGTCAACACCGGCGGCGCGACAGCTGCGGATATCGAAACCCTGATTCGGCATGTGCGTGAACAGGTGGACTCAAAGTACGCCGTGCGCTTGGAGTCGGAAGTGCGGATCGTGGGCGAGCCGGCAATTCAAGTTAAGGAGCTTGGGTGAACGTTCGAGTGCAAAATGCAGCGGTATTCGGTCGGGTCGCCGTCCTCATGGGCGGGACCTCGGCCGAGCGGGAAGTTTCCTTGAAGAGCGGGCAGGCGGTGTTGTCGGGCTTGCTGGCGCGGAGTGTGGACGCCGTCGCCGTCGAGGTTGGGAAAAATTTGCTGGAGCCCCTGCTGACCCGAAAATTTGATCGGGTTTTCAATATATTGCATGGGCGCGGCGGCGAGGACGGAATTTTGCAGGGTGCCTTGGACGCACTGGGCATGCCCTATACGGGCAGCGGCGTCCTTGCTTCCGCGCTGAGCATGGACAAACTCAAGACCAAGCTGTGCTGGCTGGGCGCAGGGTTTCCCACGCCGCGCTGGATGTTGCTGGAAAAACCCGAAGATCTGGATCGCTGCGCGGAGGAGCTGGGTTTTCCCCTCATCGTCAAGCCGGCAGAGGAAGGTTCCAGCATCGGCATGAGTCGGGCAGAAAATCGAGGCGAATTGCTCGAGGCATGGAGACGGGCCTCCCAATATCATTGCGCGGTTTTTGCCGAAACCTGGATCACCGGCAAGGAATACACGGCCGCGGTGTTAAACGATGCGCCGCTACCCCTGATCCGGCTGGAAACCCCGCATGCGTTTTACGATTTCGACGCGAAATACCGCGCAGATTCCACTCGGTACCATTGCCCCTGCGGCTTGAGCGCCGAACGGGAGGCAGCCTTACAGGATTTGGCTCGGCGCGCTTGCCAGTGCATCGGCGTCAGCGGTTGGGGACGGGTCGACTTGTTGGTCGACGGCGAAGGTAATCCCTGGCTCATCGAAGTTAACACGGTGCCGGGCATGACCGACCATAGCCTAGTGCCCATGGCGGCGAGGGCGGCGGGGATCGAATTCGACGAGTTGGTCTGGCAGATTCTGGAAACCAGCCTGAAAGACCGGAAGGGTTGAGGTGTCGGGCGTGTTTGGTCGGGGTGGGCGGATCGTGTGGGAGAACAAGAAGCGGGCCTTGATACTGATTGTGGTGATCGCGCTTTCGGTCGTGGGGTTTTCGCTCCGTTGGCCCGCGCAGGCGGAGCCGCTGTTCCCGATCCGCTATGTCCGCGTGGAAGGCGCGATCGAAAACCTGGATGTCGCGGGGCTGCGCCGAACGCTATTGCCCACCGTCAGCACCGGCTATTTTTCCCTGCCCATGCGCGAAATCGAGCGGGTCGCGAGATCTTATCCGTGGGTCGACGGGGTCCAGGTAGCTCGCCTTTGGCCGGACACACTGGTGGTGAGAATCAGCGAGCAGAAGGCCCGGGTGCGCTGGGGGGATCATTCCTTGCTCAATCAGCGGGGCGAACGTTTCGAGCCGGGGGGGCTCGACGCATTTCGGGAACTCCCTGCGATTGTCGGCCCTGAGGGAATGGAAAATTATCTGTTGGGCATGCTGAATGGCCTGAATGACAGGCTGAAGCCCAAGGGACTGCACATCGCTTCTCTAGATATGAGTAAGCGGCGGGCCTGGGTCGTCAGGCTAACCAACGGCACGGAAGTTCATTTCGGCAGACAGGACCCCATGAAGGCGCTGAATCGCTTCCTGGAACTCATGCCAAAGCTGGGCGAAGACAGGATCGCGGCGGTCCAGCGAGTGGATTTGCGCTATCCCAATGGCTTCGCGGTGGTGTGGAAGCCTGATGCAAGCAACCTCGACCATCCGTCCGGGCAAGACGGCCGGGGGGAATTCATCTTATCGACAAAGCCAGTAACCTAGCGCCAGAGACTATTGACAGAAATGGCAAGAAAAGCGGATCGAAATTTGATCGTCGGATTAGATATCGGCACCTCGAAAGTGGCCGCCATCGTGGGCGAAGTGAATGAGGATGGCGAGATCGAGGTCATCGGCATCGGCACCCATCCGTCCCGCGGATTGAAAAAGGGTGTCGTGATCAATCTGGAAACCACGGTACAGTCGATCCAGCGGGCCATCGAGGAAGCCGAACTGATGGCGGGGTGCAGGATTCACTCTGTTTACGCGGGAATCGCGGGCAGTCATATCAGCAGCATGAATTCCCACGGCATCGTCGCGATCAAGGACAAAGAGGTCACCCAGAGCGATGTGGATCGGGTGATCGATTCGGCCCGGGCAGTGGCCATTCCGGCCGACCAGAAAATTCTGCACATTCTCCCGCAGGAATTCGTCATCGACCGCCAGGAGGGGATCAAGGAGCCCATCGGCATGTCCGGTATCCGTCTGGAAGCGCGGGTGCATATTGTCACAGGGGCGGTGAGCGCGGCGCAGAATATCGTCAAGTGCATTCGCCGCTGTGGCTTGGAGGTGGAGGATATCATCTTGGAACAGCTGGCTTCCTGTTCGGCCGTCCTGACCGAGGACGAGAAGGATCTAGGTGTTTGCCTGGTCGACATCGGCGGCGGCACCACCGATATCGCTGTTTTCACCGATGGGGCGATTCGGCATACGGCGGTGATACCCATCGCAGGCGATCAGGTCACCAACGACATCGCCGTCGCTCTGCGCACGCCCACGCAGCACGCCGAGGAGATCAAGATCAAGCACGCCTGTGCTTTGACGCAACTGGCGAATCTGGATGACACCATCGAGGTGTCGAGCATCGGCGATCGTCCTACGCGTCAGATTTCAAGGCTCAACTTGGCCGAGATCGTTGAGCCTCGTTATGAGGAGCTGTTGCTGTTGGTGCAGGCTGAACTGCGTCGCAGCGGGTTCGAGGATTTGATCGCAGCGGGTATCGTGCTGAGCGGCGGCAGCGCGAAGGTTGAGGGTTTGGTGGACTTGGCGGAAGAGATTTTCCACATGCCGGTCCGACTCGGTACGCCGCAATATGTTTCGGGTTTGAATGATGTGGTACGCAATCCCATTTATGCAACCGGTGTCGGGCTGTTGCTGTTCGGGCGTCAGCACAATCGGCTCGGGGAGAAAAGCGCCTTGACTGGTGGCGGTTTCAGGGCGATGTGGGCCAGGATGAAAAATTGGTTTCAAGGCAACTTCTAAATTTCAGATCAACAGACAATCAAGGGGTGAATACGATGAAATTCGAACTGGTGGACTCATACAGTCAAAAGGCAGTTATCAAGGTAGTCGGGGTCGGTGGCGGCGGAGGCAATGCCGTGAACCACATGGTGAGCAGTCACATCGAAGGTGTGGATTTCATTTGCGCCAATACCGATGCACAGGCATTGAAGCACATTCAGTCGCGTTCGATCATTCAGTTGGGCAACGCCCTGACCAAGGGGTTGGGCGCGGGCGCGAATCCGGATATTGGCCGGCAGGCCGCATTGGACGACCGCGAGCGGATCCTGGAGGTACTGGGCGGCTCCGATATGGTGTTCATCACCGCCGGCATGGGCGGCGGTACGGGTACCGGCGCCGCACCGGTGATCGCCGAAATCGCCAAGGAGGCGGGCATCCTGACCGTCGCCGTGGTGACCAAGCCGTTTCCCTTCGAAGGCAAGAAAAGACGGGCGGTTGCCGAAAAAGGCATCGACGAACTGAGCCAGTTCGTCGACTCCCTGATCACCATTCCGAACGAGAAACTGTTGCCGGTACTGGGCAAGGACATCAGCCTCATCGGCGCGTTCGCCGCTGCCAACGATGTGCTGTTGGGCGCCGTGCAAGGCATCGCCGATTTGATCACCCGGCCCGGCCTCATCAACGTGGACTTCGCCGACGTGCGCACGGTGATGTCGGAAATGGGTATGGCGATGATGGGCTCCGGCGTGGCCAGCGGCCCGAATCGGGCGCGGGAGGCGGCGGAAAAAGCGATAGCCAGTCCCTTGCTTGACGATATCAATCTTCAGGGCGCGCGCGGCATTCTGGTTAACATCGCCGGCGGTCCGGGTCTGGCAATCGGCGAGTTCGACGAGGTCGGCAGCGCGGTCAAGGAATTCGCTTCCGATGACGCGAACGTGGTGATCGGGCTGTCCATTGACCCCGATCTCGGAGACGAGCTACGGGTCACCGTGGTGGCGACCGGCTTGGCGAATCAGCAACAACAGAGTGAATCGCCGATCAGATTGGTGCAAAAGCACAACGGCCAGATCGACTACGGCACGCTGGAGCGTCCCACGGTCATCCGCAACAAGCCGAAGCACGAACCCAGGACGGACGCGAAAAAGGAGAATGACTTCGAATTTCTTGATATCCCGGCCTTTCTCAGACGTCAAGCCGACTAGAGGAAGAGCCGAACAGGCGGGGACTTGAATGCGCTCCCTCCCTGTCTCGCCGGTCGGCACAAATCATGCGTGAATGAGACGAGCCGAATTTTATCCATGGAATAACCTAGCGTAGGAGTGTCGGATGATAAGACAGAGAACATTGAAAAACGTCATAAGAGCGACGGGGGTCGGGTTGCATACCGGGGAAAAGGTTTATTTGACCCTCCGGCCGGCCGCGGCCAATACGGGCATCAAGTTCCGCCGGGTGGATTTGCCCGAGCCGGTCGTGATCGACGCCAAACCGGAAAACGTGGGCGAAACCATCCTGTCGACTACGCTGGTCAACGGCCAGGTCAAGATCTCGACGGTCGAGCACCTGCTTTCCGCTTTTGCCGGACTGGGCGTCGATAATGCCTATGTCGATGTCAGCGCGCCCGAGGTGCCGATCATGGACGGCAGCGCCGGGCCTTTCGTTTTCCTGATCCAGTCCGCGGGCGTGCAGGAGCAGGAAGCGCCGAAGAAATTCATCCGCATCAAGAAGGAATTGCGGGTGGAGGACGGCGACAAATGGGCCAAATTCGAGCCTTATGATGGTTTCAAGGTTACTTTTACCATCGATTTCGACCATCCGGCTTTCCACCAGGACACCCAGACCGCCAGCATCGACTTTTCCTCGACCTCGTTTGTGAAGGAAGTCAGCCGTGCGAGAACCTTCGGCTTCATGCGCGATATCGAGGCGCTGCGGAAAAAGCGGCTGGCGCTGGGCGGCAGCATGGACAATGCGATCGTGGTGGACAACTATCGTATCCTTAACGAGGACGGTCTGCGTTACGCGGATGAGTTCGTCAAGCACAAGATTCTGGACGCCATCGGCGACCTTTATCTGCTGGGGCATAGCCTGATCGGATCGTTCGTCGGGCACAAGTCCGGACACGGCCTTAACAACCAGTTGTTGAGGGAACTGCTCAAGCAGAAAGACGCTTGGGAATCGGTCACTTTCAGTGAGGAAGAAAATTTGCCGATTTCATACATGCGAACGGTGCGGGCCGCGCGCTGAAACCTTCGACTCCCACCTTCCGCTTCCGCTAGAGAAGTGGGGGAAGTCACTTGCGCCAGGCGTAGCGCTCGATCGTTGCGCCGAGCCGCTCCAGCGCCTGCCGCAGCTCATCGGAAGGCGCCCCCGGGCCGCTGGCCTTGACCATGCGAGCCACCTCCGGCGAGGGCAACTTGATGGGCTTTGGCTTGTATGCGGGCGCCTGAAGTCTCAAATTGCGCACCTGGATTTCGCGAAACTCATACTCGGCAAGCGCGCCGATTCTTGCCAGGATGGCGGGCGCATAAAACCGTAGTTGGGAAGCCCAGGCGGGCGAATCGGTGAATAGGACCAGGCGATTCTCATGGGCCAAGCAATCCCTGCAATGTTCGGCCAGGGATGCGGGCAAGGACTCTCTGACCAGCCCCAGTATCACCGCATGCTCGCCGACTTTATCCAGTAGCGAGCGGAAAACCGAGCCGTTCAAAAGTTTCTGGGTGGATTCCGGTACGCTCGTCATGGCTGTTCTCTCCCAGGCTGGTTCAAGCCTACCTTTGGGCCGCTCTTTCCGAAGATAACCGCTCAGTTCCTCGTTCGTTGCCGGGCGAATAGCGGGGACGGTTATTCCCAAACAACTCCAATCGTGTCGAAGACGGTGGTTTCGAATTCCTGCCATTGAACCACGGTCGCGGGCGCCCGTCATTATTAAAAAGGTGTCATTTACGGTATCATCGGCAATTCTTTTTCACGGTTGGAACTAATACACAATGCTAGGCAAGCTGATCAAGAAAATCATCGGCAGTCGCAATGAAAGACTCGTCAAAAGAAAGAGAAAACTTGTCAAGAAAATCAACCTGTTGGAGTCCCGGTTCGAAAGCCTTTCGGACGCGGCGCTGAAAGGCAAGACCGAGGAATTCAGAAATCGACTGGCGAAGGGCGAAACGATCAACGAGCTTTTGCCGGAAGCATTTGCCACGGTGCGGGAAGCTTCGAGGCGCGTTTTGAGCATGCGCCATTTTGATGTGCAGTTGATCGGCGGCATGGTGCTGCACGACGGCAAAATTTCCGAAATGAAGACGGGCGAAGGCAAGACCTTGGTCGCCACCCTGGCCGCTTACTTGAACGCGCTGCCGGGCAAGGGCGTGCATGTCATCACCGTGAACGATTATCTTGCCCGTCGTGACGCCGAGTGGATGGGCAAAGTTTATCGGTTTCTCGGCCTGAGCGTCGGCGTGATCGTAAGCGGTCTGAACAACGACGAGCGCCGCCAGGCCTACGCCGCCGACATCACCTACGGCACCAACAACGAATTCGGCTTCGATTATCTGCGCGACAACATGGCGTTCACTTTGGATCAGCGAGTGCAGCGCGAGCGCTATTTTGCCATCGTCGACGAGGTGGACTCCATCCTGATCGACGAGGCCAGAACCCCGTTGATCATTTCGGGGCCCACGGAAGACCGCAGCGATCTCTATCATCAGGTCAACCGGTTGATTCCCCGCCTCACGCGTCAGGAAAAAGAGGATGGGCCCGGTGATTATAGCGTCGACGAAAAGGCGCGGCAGGTTTATCTGACCGAGGAGGGCCACGAGCGCATCGAGAAGCTGATGGCACAGCACGGCTTGATCAAGGCGGCCGAGAGCCTGTACGACGCGGTGAACATCCGTTTGATGCATTACATCAATGCCTCGCTCAGGGCGCACGTCTTGTTCCAGAAGGACGTCGACTACATTGTCAGGGAAAATCAGATCATCATCGTCGACGAGTTCACCGGTCGTGCGATGCCCGGGCGACGCTGGTCGGAGGGCTTGCACCAGGCGGTGGAAGCCAAGGAAAACGTGCCCGTCCAGAACGAAAACCAGACGCTGGCATCCATCACTTTCCAAAACTATTTCCGTCTTTACGACAAGCTGTCAGGCATGACCGGCACTGCGGACACCGAGGCGTACGAGTTCCAGCAGATTTACGGTTTGGAAGTTGTGGTCATTCCACCCAACCGGCCGATGATCCGCAAGGATATGGGCGATTTGGTTTATCTCTCCGTACGCGAGAAGTACGAGGCGATCCTCGAGGACATCAAGGATTGCGTCCAGCGCGGCCAGCCGGTCCTGGTGGGCACGACATCCATCGAAAATTCCGAATACCTCTCGTCCCTCTTGCAAAAGGCGGCAGTGCCGCACCAGGTGCTGAACGCCAAACATCACGAGAGGGAAGCCCACATCATCGCCGAGGCAGGGCGGCCTTCCGCGGTGACCATTGCCACCAACATGGCCGGCCGCGGCACCGACATCGTGTTGGGCGGTAACCTGGAGGAAGAAATCGGCAGGCTCGGTCTGACCGAGCCTGCCGATATCGAACAGGCGCGGGGATCCTGGAAGCAGCGCCATGAGCAGGTGGTCGCAAGCGGCGGTCTCCACGTCATCGGTTCCGAACGGCATGAATCGCGGCGCATCGATAATCAGTTGAGAGGGCGGTCCGGGCGCCAGGGCGATCCGGGCTCGACCCGCTTCTATCTCTCGCTGCAAGACAGTCTGATGCGCATCTTCGCCTCCGATCGGGTGGCTGGACTGATGCAAAAGCTGGGGATGCAGGAAGGCGAGGCCATTGAACATCCCTGGGTCACGAAAGCGATCGAGAACGCCCAGCGCAAGGTGGAGGCGCGCAACTTCGATATCCGCAAACAATTGCTGGAATACGACAACGTCGCCAACGACCAGCGCCGCGTGATCTACCATCAGCGTAACGAGTTGATGGCCGCGGAGGACATCTCGGAGACGGTTGCCGCAATCCGTCACGATGTCGTCAACCAGATGGTCGAACAGTATATCCCGCCCCAGAGCATGGAAGAACAATGGAATGTCAAGGGTCTGGAAGAGGCGCTTGAGCATGAACTGGGCGCTAAAGTTCCGGTGCAGAAATGGCTGGAGCAGGATCATTATCTGCATGAAGAGAAACTCAAGGAGATGATCCAGGATGTGATCGACAAGACTTACAACGGCAAGGCAGCTGCCATCGGCCTGACGGTCATGCACCACTTCGAAAAGTCGGTGATGCTGCAAGTGTTGGACAACGCCTGGAAGGAGCATCTGGCGGCGATGGATCATCTGCGCCAGGGTATCCATCTGCGCGGTTATGCTCAGAAAGACCCGAAGCAGGAATACAAGCGCGAGGCCTTCGACATGTTCACCTCGATGCTGGACAGTGTAAAGCACGAAGTGACCAGCATCGTGTCAAAGGTACAGGTACACACCGAGGATGAAATCAAGGTCATGGAGGAACAGAACCGTCCGGTCAGGGAGATGCAGTTCCAGCATGACGAGATCAGCGCGCTGACGGCCGAAACGGAGGAAGGCGCGGAAGCAAAGAAGCCCGAGGTGGCGAAACCCTTCGTGCGCGATTTCAAGAAAGTGGGTAGGAACGAACCGTGCCCCTGCGGTTCCGGCAAGAAGTACAAGCAGTGTCACGGCCAACTGAGCTAACTGCCGAAAGGGTGGATGGATGACGGTCAAGGACTTTGACACGCAGTCGCCGACTGTGGCGGGCGTCAGGCTGGGTGCGGCCGGAGCCGGCTTAAAACGCGCTGACCGAGACGATATCCTGGTGATCGAACTTGCGCCCGGCTCCAACTGTGCGGCCGTTTTCACGCGCAACGCCTTTTGCGCTGCACCGGTCACAGTGGCGCGGGAACATCTCGCCAGCGCGCCGCGTTGGCTCTTGATCAACTCCGGAAATGCCAATGCCGGAACCGGCAAGCGTGGTATCGAGGACGCCCGGCGCACGTGCCGGTCGCTGGCCGAGCTGACCGGCGGGTGCGGGCAAGAAGTGTTGCCGTTTTCCACCGGCGTGATCGGCGAGTATCTGCCGGTGGATAGGGTCGAAGCCGCGCTGCCCGCCGCCTTGGAGGCCTTGACCGAGGCCGGTTGGCAACGGGCGGCGCGCGCCATCATGACCACCGACACCCGGCCCAAGATCGCATTCCGCTCGATCATGCTAGACGGCCATGAAGTCGTGGTCGCGGGTATCGCCAAGGGAGCCGGCATGATCCAGCCGAACATGGCGACCATGCTGGCCTTCATCGCGACGGATGCGAACGTGGAAGTCAGAACGCTACAAAACTGTCTCGTTATGGCGGCGGATCGTAGTTTCAACTGCATCACCGTGGACGGGGATACCTCCACCAACGACGCCTGTGTGTTGATGGCGACCGGCTGTTCCGGCGCGCCGCGGATCGATCGGGACAGCGTACATTATCCGGTTTTCGCCGAGGCAGTGCAGGCGGTTTGCGACCAGTTGGCCGAGGCGATCGTGCGTGATGGCGAAGGCGCCACCAAGCTGATGCGCATTCGGGTGGAGCACGCCACCAGCGAGGCGGAGGCGCGCGGCGTGGCCAAGACCATTGCCCACTCGCCCCTAGTCAAGACCGCGTTTTTCGCCAACGATCCGAACTGGGGCAGAATTCTGGCGGCGGTTGGGCGTTCCGACTGTCCCGGTCTGGACATCGGCAAGGTTTCCATCTGGCTGGACGATGTCTGCATCGTCGAGCAAGGCGGACGCGCTCCAGATTACACGGAAGCGGCGGGGCAGACCGTGATGGCGCGAGACGACATCACGATTCGTGTTTTGCTGGGGCGCGGAACGGCCTCACAGTGCGTTCTGACTTGCGATTTTTCCTACGATTATGTCCGAATCAATGCCGAGTATCGCACCTAGGATGGATCGTCAAGCCGGGTTACACGTCGCGGTCGGTCTCATCAGGAATGCCGCCGGCGAATTGCTCATCGCCCGCCGCCCTGAGCATCTGCATCAAGGCGGCTTGTGGGAGTTTCCGGGGGGCAAGGTCGAGCCGGGTGAAACCGTGCGTGAAGCCTTGCGGCGCGAGTTGAAGGAGGAGCTTGCGATCACCGTGGAAGATGCCTCGCCCTGGCTGAAGATTCATCATGTCTACCCGGAGCGCCAAGTGCTTTTGGATGTCTGGCAGGTACATGCTTTCAGCGGAACGCCTTTCGGCGTCGAGGATCAGCCGATCCGCTGGGTGGCCGCTGGAGAGCTGCCGCGCTACGAGTTTCCGCCCGCCAATCGGCCCATCGTGACGGCGGCCCGACTGCCCGATCGTTACGCCATTGTTGATGATGAGATCGGCGATGTCGAGGCCTTGTTTCGGAAATTACAGCAACTGGTCGAGCGCGGTTTTCGGTTGATCCAGTTGCGCGCGAAACAGCTGGATGAAGGCGCCTATCGTGAGTTGGCAGACCGCGCAAGCACTTATTTCCGCCCACAGGCAATAGCAGTGTTGCTCAATGCCGAACCTGAGTTGACTCTGCGAACCGGAACGGCGGGTGTCCATTTGACCAGTGCGCGCTTGATGGCCCTCAACGAACGCCCTTTGAGCGCCGATCTTTGGGTGGCAGCTTCCTGCCACAACCGCGAAGAATTGCGACAGGCAGAACGCATCGGCGTCGATTTCGTCGTGCTGTCTCCGGTATTGGCGACGCCTTCCCACCCCGAAGCCAGTCCACTCGGTTGGTCCTATTTCGGGCGCTTGGTCGAAGAGACGAATTTGCCGGTTTTTGCATTGGGCGGGATGAAGTTGGTGGATCTGGTCGAAGCCAAACGACATGGCGCCCAGGGTATTGCGGCAATCCGGGGATTTTGCGGCGAGTAGAGATTTCCGCGGATGTTTAGTCTTGGTGCGAGACGATCAATATTGGTGCATAATATGAAAATGAATCTTGGTGTGCTGAAAAAAATGCAGCATCTATCGCTAGATATGACTGCCGGCGCATTGGTATGATTTTTGCCGTCACTACAGCCTATTGAATGACCATAAGAAAATGAGGAAACCAGCATGACGCCCAAAGAAGTACTTCAGATGATCAAGGAAAAGGAAGTCAAATATGTCGATTTTCGCTTTGCCGATACGCGCGGCAAAGAACAGCATGTGACCGTTCCCGTTAACACTGTCGACGAAGACCTATTCGAAGACGGTAAGATGTTCGACGGTTCTTCCATTGCCGGCTGGAAAGGGATCAACGAATCGGACATGATTTTGATGCCCGATCCCGCCACCGCCACGATGGATCCCTTTTTCGATGATGCCACCCTGGTCTTGCGTTGCGACATCGTCGAGCCCTCTACCATGCAAGGTTATGAGCGCGATCCGCGATCCATCGCCAAACGTGCAGAAGCCTATCTGAAATCGACTGGCATCGCCGATACCGCGCTGTTCGGACCGGAAAACGAGTTTTTCGTGTTCGACGATGTGCGCTGGGGCGCGAACATGCAGGGCGCGTTCTACAAGGTCGATTCCGAGGAGGCCGGCTGGAACTCTGAAAAGGTTTACGAAGACGGCAATATCGGCCACCGTCCGGGGGTGAAGGGCGGCTACTTTCCGGTACCGCCGGTCGACTCCCTCCAGGATATGCGCTCTGCGATGTGCAATACCCTCGAAGATATGGGGGTGACGGTCGAAGTGCACCACCACGAAGTGGCGACTGCGGGCCAGTGCGAAATCGGTGTCAAGTTCAACACCCTGGTCAAAAAGGCCGACGAGGTGCTGACTCTGAAATATGTTGTTCAGAACGTCGCTCATGCCTACGGCAAGACCGCCTCCTTCATGCCCAAACCGCTGGTCGGCGACAACGGTAGCGGCATGCACGTACACCAGTCGCTGGCCAAGAGCGGCGTCAACCTGTTCACGGGCGATCTTTACGGCGGCTTGTCCGAAACCGCGCTGTATTACATCGGCGGCATTATCAAGCACGCCAAAGCCCTGAACGCCTTCTGCAACGCTTCCACCAACAGCTACAAGCGTCTGGTCCCGGGCTTCGAGGCCCCGGTCATGCTGGCCTATTCCGCCCGCAACCGCTCCGCCTCCATCCGCATTCCCTACGTGATGAACCCGAAGGCGCGCCGCATTGAGGTGCGTTTCCCCGACTCTACCGCCAACCCGTATCTGGCTTTCGCTGCGATGCTGATGGCCGGTCTGGACGGCATCCAGAACAAGATCCATCCGGGCGATGCCATGGACAAGGATCTGTACGACCTGCCGCCGGAGGAGGAAAAGAACATCCCGCAGGTTTGTTATTCCTTCGACATGGCGATGGACGCGCTGAGTGCGGATCGCGAGTTCCTGACCCGCGGCGGCGTGTTTACCGACGACGTGATCGATGCTTACATCGACTTAAAGATGCAGGATGTCACTCGCTTGCGCATGAGCACCCACCCGGTCGAGTTCGACATGTACTACAGCCTTTGATCCGAGGTATCTGCAAAGTGTGACGCTATTCCGCCAAGCTTGCAGGAGTCGATCTGAAAACGCCCCGAAATGGGGCGTTTTTTGTGGGGATTAGCTCTCGCCAAGCCATGACAATGCAGTGTTTCCCTATCGAGTGCGGAAAAGAAGATTTATGGCGCCAAGATGATGCAAGCAACGGAACTGAAGTGCCCAGGGAGCTGCTCGCCGCATCGATTTGAATGCCACGAAAACCTTGACTGGAACAAGCCGTCAAATACACGATAGTTTGGTTTGTGTTGTGGTTGTCCCGTGGCCTGCTAATTGCTATTGATTGACCATGAAGGATCCGCATTCCATTTCGTTTTATCGGCGCATACTCGATAACTTGGCGGACGCCGTTCTACTGTTCGATGCTTCGTTGTCGCTGGTTTACATCAACATGCAGGGAGAAATGCTGTTCGCGGTCAGCGCGCGTCAGGTATTGGGTTCCAGTGCGCACAACGTATTCCTTTCGAGCGATCCCAGCGTGGATGCGGACATGAGGCGGGCGGTGGAGTCTGGAGTATCGCTGACCAAGCGCAATATCGTGCTGTCCCTTCCGTCGCAGCCGACGACGGTTAATCTGACTTTGACGCCGATCCTGGATGACGTATCGCCCTCGGTGCTGGTACAGGTGCAGCAGGTGGGTCGGCACCTGCGCATTTCCATGGAGGAGCAACTGCTGGCGCAGCAGAACGCCGCGAAGATGCTGTTGCGCGGACTTGCGCACGAAATCAAGAACCCCCTGGGCGGTTTGCGCGGCGCGGCGCAACTGCTGGATCGAGAACTCGCCGACGAGGAGCAGCGGGAATACACCAAGATCATCATAGAGGAGTCCGATCGTCTCCAATCTTTAGTGGACCGGATGCTAGCCCCCAACAAGCCGCCGCATATGAGTCAATTGAACATTCATCGGGTGCTGGAGCGGGTCAGGCAACTGGTGCAGGTCGAAGCACCTCCCGGCGTCAGTCTCATCCGGGATTACGATCCCAGCATCCCTTCCCTGTATGGCGATAGCGACCAGCTAATTCAGGCGATCTTGAACATCGTGCGCAATGCCGCGCAGGCGGTGGGTCACAGGGGAAAGATCACCATTCGTACCCGCATCCACCGTCAGGTCACCATCGGCCATCAGCGGTATCCTCTCGCAGTCAAGATCGATGTGATCGACGATGGTCCCGGGATCAAACCGGAAATCATGAACCAGATTTTCTATCCGATGGTAACGGGACGCGCCGACGGAACCGGCCTTGGCTTGTCCATCGCCCAGACGCTGATCAGTCAACACGGCGGTTTGGTGGAATGCTCGAGCCTGCCGGGCAAAACGGTTTTTTCCATTTTTTTGCCCTTAGGAGAAGGAACATGAGTAACTTGGCCCAAGTATGGGTGGTGGACGATGACCGTTCGATCCGCTGGGTATTGGAAAAAGCCTTGCAAAAGGCGTCCATCCAGACCCGCTGTTTCGCCAGCGCCAGCAGCCTCCTCGACGCGCTGGAATATGCCAAACCCGATGCGATTCTCACGGATATCCGCATGCCGGGCATCGACGGGCTGGAATTGCTGAATCAAATGCAGGCCAAGCATCCCGGATTGCCCGTGATCATCATGACCGCGCACTCCGACCTGGAAAGCGCGGTGTCGGCGTTTCACGGCGGGGCCTTCGAATATCTGCCCAAGCCCTTCGATCTGGACGAAGCGGTCGATCTGGTGCGGCGTGCTTGCAGCCAAGGCCAAAGGCAGCGGCAGGAGCTGGTGGAGGCCGCCGCCGCGATGCCGGAAAAGACGCCTGAGATCATCGGCGAGGCACCGGCCATGCAGGAGGTTTTCCGCGCGATCGCCCGACTGGCGCGCTCGCACATCACCGTCCTCATCAACGGCGAATCCGGCACCGGCAAGGAGCTGGTCGCACGCGCATTGCACCGTCATAGTCCGCGGGTGGGCAAGCCGTTCATCGCTCTGAACATGGCGGCGATTCCCCGCGACCTGCTGGAGTCCGAACTTTTCGGCCACGAGCGCGGCGCGTTCACCGGCGCGCAAGCGCGGCGGGTGGGGCGTTTCGAACAGGCGGACGGCGGCACGCTGTTTCTGGATGAAATCGGCGATATGCCGGCGGAGTTGCAAACCCGTCTGCTTCGCGTGCTGGCGGACGGCGAATTCTTCCCGGTCGGCGCGCACACGCCCAGCAAGGTGGATGTGCGGATCATCGCCGCAACCCATCAGAACCTGGAGACGCTGGTGGCCGAGGGCCGCTTCCGCGAGGACCTGTTTCACCGACTCAACGTGATTCGCGTGCATATCCCGCCCTTGCGCGAACGGCGACAGGATATTCCCTTGCTGCTGCGGCATTTTCTCAAGGAGGCGAGCATCGAGTTGAACGTCGAAACCAAGACCCTGTTGCCCGAAGTGGAGGATTTCCTGTGCAAGCTGGACTGGCCGGGCAATGTGCGGCAACTCGAGAATATCTGTCGTTGGATGACCGTCATGGCTTCCGGGCAGGAGGTGCATCTGGACGATTTGCCGCCGGAGTTGCTCCAGGCGAAACGCGAAATCGCACCGGCCGGTAGCCTCTGGCAGGACTCGTTTCGGTCATGGGTGGACGGGCGCCTGAAAGAAGGCGAGCGCAACGTGGCCAAGGAGGCGATCGAGTCGGCGGAGGGCATCCTGATCTCGGCCGCCTTGCAGTTCACCCGTGGCCGCAGGCAAGAGGCGGCCAAGCTCTTGGGGTACGGACGCAATACGCTGACGCGGAAAATCAGTGAGTTGAACTTGGATGTTTGAGCGGATCGTTTTGAATCTCCCGCCAATCTCCTCATGAAACCAGATGAGCCAAAATCGGCCGGTATGTCCGCTGGTAACGAGTCATGAAAAATGACATGATCCCATCGATTCGAGCTTTAGGCTGCACACCGGTCACATAAGATCATAAGGAGACCGCCGATATGTCTTCGCCCACTCGAAACGATGCCGGCGTTCCATCTCGCCGGGATGATGGTCGGTCAAGCTTGACGACAAGCGACACCGGCTATCCCACAGGCCATTCCGGGCTAACAGGCTGGGTGGATGAGATGGTGTCCCTTTGTGACCCAGACCAAGTCCATTGGTGCGATGGATCCCAGGAAGAATACGACGGTCTCTGCGCGCAAATGTTGAACGCCGGCACCTTCATCCGACTCAATCCGGCAATACGGCCGGACAGTTACCTCGCCCGGTCCGATCCTTCGGACGTGGCGCGGGTCGAGGATCGCACCTTCATCTGCAGTCAACGGAAAGAGGATGCCGGACCCACCAATAACTGGCGCGATCCGATCGAAATGAAAGAGACGCTCACCAACCTGTTCCGCGGTTGCATGCGCGGGCGCACCCTTTACGTGGTGCCTTTCTCCATGGGGCCGGTCGGGTCGCCGATCGCTCACATCGGCGTGGAGATCACCGATTCGCCCTACGTGGTCGTCAACATGCGCATCATGACGCGCATGGGCCGCACGGTCTTGGAGCATCTGGGTACTGACGGCGACTTCGTGCCTTGTCTTCATTCCGTGGGCAAACCGCTGGAGGCGGGTGAGCAGGACGTCGCCTGGCCTTGCAATAAGGAGCACAAGTATATCGTCCACTTTCCCGAGACCCGCGAGATTTGGTCTTTCGGCTCGGGTTACGGCGGCAACGCCCTGTTGGGGAAGAAGTGTTTCGCCCTGCGCATCGCTTCCACCGTGGCCCGCAAGGAAGGCTGGCTTGCAGAGCACATGCTCATCCTGGGCCTCGAATCGCCCCAGGGAGAGAAAACCTATATTGCCGCGGCGTTCCCGAGCGCCTGTGGCAAGACTAACCTCGCAATGCTGGTTCCACCGGAAGGGTTTAGAGACTGGAAAGTCACCACGATCGGGGACGACATCGCCTGGATCAAACCAGGAAGAGACGGCCGTCTTTACGCCATCAACCCGGAGGCGGGGTTCTTCGGCGTCGCACCGGGGACTTCCGAGCGCTCCAATCCCAACGCGATGGCGACCCTTCATGCCCACTGTATCTTCACGAACGTCGGGCTCACGCCGGAAGGCGACGTCTGGTGGGAGGGCATGACCGAAGAAGCCCCCGCAAAGCTGACCGACTGGCAGGGCAGAGAGTGGACACCGCAGATCGCGAAGGAAACCGGATCCAAAGCCGCCCATCCGAATGCCCGCTTCACGGCTCCCCTCTCGCAATGCCCGTCGCTCGATCCGGCCTGGGAGGAACCGCAGGGCGTTCCGGTCTCTGCCTTTATTTTCGGGGGTCGCCGCTGCACGGTGGTCCCGCTCGTATTCGAGGCCTTCAATTGGAACTATGGAGTCTATGCGGCCGCCACCCTGGGCTCGGAAACGACCGCGGCCGCGATCGGCAAGATCGGGGAAGTTCGCCGCGATCCGATGGGCATGTTGCCTTTTTGCGGCTATCACATCGGGGATTATTTCAACCACTGGTTGCAGATGGGGCACATCATCGAGAATCCTCCCCATATTTTCTGCGTGAATTGGTTCCGGATGGACAAAGAGGGCAATTTCCTGTGGCCGGGTTTCGGAGAGAACATGCGCGTGCTGAAGTGGATGGTGGATCGCGTCCATGGGCGCGTCGGTGCCCGACAGACCCCGCTCGGTTGGATGCCACGCTACGAGGACATGGAATGGAACGGCTTGCCCGGCATTTCCCGGGAGGACTTCCAAGAACTGATGCGGGTGGATACGGACATGTGGCGAGAGGAACTCGAGCTACATGGGGAGCTATTCGAAAAGCTCGAGGAACGGCTACCCAGGGAATTGGTGCTGAAACGGGAGTTGTTCAAGATGAATCTCTGGCGCTAATCGAGATTTTCAAGCCGGGATGCCAGTCGGGTACCCCTGGCCGATCAACCGAACCAGACGAGAACCCGATTAGTCTGCACCCACTTTGCGGCATCAAGGGCATTCTGTTCAACCTGGACGGCGTGCTTTGCGTCGGTTCCCGTGCGATCGAAGCTGCCGCCGAAGCCATGGAGCGAATACGGGCCGGTGGCTTTCACCAGCACCTTGTCGTTGGTTTCGCTTCGGAAAAAAATCAATGCCCTGGGTTTTGCCGTGACCGCGGAGGAAATCATCAGCGCGCCCAAAGCCGCGCTACTGTATTTGAAACGCCAGCTCGATGCGATTTGCCGCTTGCTGCTGGCGGATGATGTGAAGCGCGACTTGCAACAATTTCGTCTTTCAATTCGCTTTGGATGACATGAGCGTGAAACCTTGCGAAGCGGCCATCATCGGCGATGACATCGATACGGACGTGGGCGGCGGAGAGCAGGCCGGATTACGGGGATTCCGGTGCGAACCGGCAAGTACCGGCCCGCTTACACCGCGGCATCGCCCATCGAGCCGGATCGGATCCTCGACTCGATCCGCGATTTGCCCGAGACGCCGGGCTTGTAATCAGTCGTGCGACCTCAAGTGATTGGGGTCATGTTCTTAAATCTTCGCTTCGGCCTTGGAGCGGTAAAAGGTCGCTTCGGTCGAAACAATATTGAGCCGAGTTCACGCGGGTAACCGATCACCTGCAGCAGCAGGTACGCACCTGATTTGGTCCACGGCATCAGTTGTTTCTCTGACCTGCCGTTGGCTCACCACTCGTTCAACAATGCACTAAATTAGTGAGATAATCGAACAAAGTTTAATTGTGGAGCCTCGGCAGCACCGTCGCCGAGTAAACACCGGTTTGGTTTTGCTCGAGGCATATTCAGTGCTTAATCGCACCCAGGCCGTTCAATAAGTCCCATTCCTACTCACAAAATGCAGATCATGCCCACAAAACCCTTGATTAAGAGCAAACCCAACCCCTTGTTGAGCGAATTGCCTTCGCTCGGGACGAAGCCCAAAGGCCTCGCCCTGGATATCCGCTTCCATTTCAGTTACACGCTGGGGCGCGACAAGTACTGCAAGTCCGCTCACTACAGCTATACCGCGCTGGCGCTGACGGTGCGGGATCGCCTGATGGAGCGCTGGAAAAATACCCAATATGCCTACGGGGAAGCGGATTGCAGGCAAGCCTATTATTTGTCCCTGGAGTTTCTCATGGGGCGGATGCTGGGCAACGCCATGCTGAATCTCGGGCTCGATGATCCCTTGAACGAGGCGCTACACGATCTGGGGCTCGAGTTGGAAGAAATGGTGGATAGCGAGGCCGATGCCGGGCTCGGCAATGGCGGTTTGGGTCGTTTGGCCGCCTGCTTCATAGACAGTTGCGCTACCCTGCAACTCCCGGTCATGGGCTACGGATTGCGTTACGAGTACGGCATGTTCCGGCAGCGCATCGAGGACGGCTATCAGGTGGAGGAGCCGGATCACTGGCTGCGCAACGGCCATGTCTGGGAACTGGAGCGTCCTGAATTGACCGTCCGCGTGCGGTTCGGCGGGCGCACCGAGTCCTACCAGGAAAGCGATCGCCGCAAGCGCGCTCGCTGGGTGGAAACCCATGATGTCCTCGCCGTGCCCTATGATATTCCGGTGCCGGGTTATCAGAACGGCACGGTGAATACCCTGCGTTTGTGGAAATCGGCGGCCACGGACGAATTCGATCTGGATGAATTCAACGCCGGCGATTATGCGGAGTCGGTGGCAGCCAAGAACGTCGCCGAACACATCACCATGGTGCTTTATCCCAATGACGCCAGCGAGAACGGCAAGGAACTTCGGCTGCGGCAGCAATATTTCCTGGCCTCGGCCAGTTTGCAGGACGTGATCCGCAAGTGGGTGGCGACCTATGGAGAGGATTTCAGCCAGTTCGCGGAGAAGAATTGTTTCCAGCTGAACGACACCCATCCCAGCATTGCCGTCGCGGAGTTGATGCGCCTTTTGATGGACGAACATGATTTGCCTTGGGACGAGGCCTGGTCCATTACCAGCCGCACGATGGCCTACACCAATCATACCCTGCTGCCGGAGGCGCTGGAGAGATGGCCGGTGCGCCTGTTCCGCCAGTTGTTGCCGCGCATTTTGGAGATCATCTTCGGAATCAACGCCCGTTTCCTGGCCGAGGTGTCCAATCGCTGGCCCGGCGACATCGACCGGCTGGCGCGCATGTCGCTGATCGAGGAGGGCTACGAGCAGCAGGTGCGGATGGCTTACCTCGCCATCGTCGGCAGCTTTTCGGTCAACGGCGTCGCCGAACTGCATTCCAATCTTTTGCGGCAAGGGCTGTTCCGGGATTTCCATGAACTGTGGCCGGCCAAGTTCAACAACAAAACCAACGGCATCACGCCGCGGCGCTGGCTGGCCTGGTGCAATCCCAAACTGGCCGCCCTCATCACCGAAACGATCGGCGATGGCTGGGTGACCGATCTGTCGCAGTTGAGCAAGCTGGCACCCTTCGCGGATGATCCGGCCTTCCGAGAACGCTGGCGGACGGTCAAACACGCCAACAAGGAGCGACTTTTAGCCTACAAGAAAGCCGAATTGGGGCTGGAAGCCGATTCCGCGGCCCTGTTCGACGTCCAGGTTAAGCGCATTCACGAGTACAAACGGCAATTACTGAACCTGCTGCACGTGATCCATCTATATGACCGGATCAAGCGCGGCGACACCGCCAACTGGACGCCGCGCTGCGTATTGTTCGGCGGCAAGGCGGCGCCCGGTTACGCCATGGCCAAGCGCATCATCAAGCTGATCAACAATGTGTCTAACGCGGTCAACGGCGATCCGTCGGCGGAGGGTTATTTGAAAGTGGCGTTCATGCCCAATTATCGTGTTTCCGCGATGGAGGTCATCTGCGCGGGCGCTGACTTGTCGGAGCAGATTTCGACCGCGGGCAAGGAAGCGTCCGGCACCGGCAACATGAAGTTCATGATGAACGGGGCGCTGACCATCGGTACGCTCGATGGCGCCAATATCGAGATTCGCGAGGAAGTGGGTGCGGACAACTTTTTCCTGTTCGGTCTCACGGCGGAAGAGGTGGAAGCTACTCGGGCGCATTACAATCCCGGCGCCATCATAGAGCAGAACGAGGATTTGCGGCGGGTCATGCATTTGCTGGAGAGTGGCTACTTCAACCAATTGGAACCGGGTATCTTCGATCCGATTATCCAGTCCATCAGGAGCCCTCATGATCCCTGGATGACGGCAGCTGATTTCCCGGCCTATGTCGACGCGCAGCGGCGTGCGGCGGAGGCCTATCGGGACCAGGAACGCTGGACCCGGATGAGCATTCTGAATTGCGCCGCCAGCGGGAAGTTCTCGTCGGATCGGACGATTCAGGAATACAACCGGGATATCTGGACGTTGCAGCCGGTTCCTTCCTTGCCCATGAGATGAGTCCCACGAGCGTCATGTTGTGCCATTGTGCCGGACAGGTGGGCGGTGTTTCACGTTGTTCTATACGAGCCTGAAATCCCGCCGAACACCGGCAATGTCATCCGTCTGTGCGCCAATATGGGCGCTTCTCTGCATCTGATCCGGCCGTTAGGCTTCGATCTGGACGACAGGAAGCTCCGGCGGGCGGGATTGGATTACCGCGAGTGGGCCAGCATGCAGGTGCACGATGACCTGCGCGCAGGTCTCGACGCGATCAAGCCCGCCGGCCTGTATGCATTGAGCACCAAGGGTCGGCGCTGTTACGCCGAGGCGACGTTCCGCCCGGGCGACGCCTTGCTGTTCGGGCCCGAATCACGTGGCCTGCCGGATCACGTGCGGGCTTGGTTGGGGGAGGGGGCGTTGCTCAACGTGCCGATGGTGCGGGAAAGCCGCAGCCTGAATCTTGCCAATACCGTGGCGCTGGTTATGTACGAAGCTTGGAGGCAAAATGGGTTCGCCGGTGCGGCGACGACGGCTTGAGGGAAAAGCCAAGGAGGTCAGATCGGCGGGGCGATCTTTTCCGGCTTGGGTTCGCGGAGCAAAAGGTTATACACGGCGTCCGCCGGTGCGAGATTCTCGTAGAGAATTTTGTAGGTTTGTTCGGTGATGGGCATGTCAATGCCGTGCGATCGCGATAGCTGGTAAACGATCCTGGCCGCGACGACGCCCTCGATTTCCTGGCCGATCTGCGCAGTCACTTCCTCGCGTTTGAGTCCTTTCCCCAGGCCGAGACCGAAACGGCGATTCCGCGACTGGTTGTCGGTGCAGGTCAGGATCAGATCGCCGACGCCGGCTAGACCCATGAAGGTTTCCGATTTGCCGCCCATAGCCAGTCCCAGGCGCATCATTTCAGCCAGTCCCCGGGTGATGAGCGCCGCGCGCGCGTTGGCGCCGAAGCCGAGGCCGTCGGCGACACCCGCCGCGATGGCCAAAACGTTCTTGGTGGCCCCGCCCAGCTGTACACCGATTATGTCCTCGGTGGTGTAGGCGCGAAAATGATTGTTGTGAAGGAGGCTCGCCATCTCCTTGGCGAATTCCGGCTGTCTCGATGCGACCGTGATCGCGCTGGGCTGATTTGCGGCGACTTCTCCCGCGAAGGTGGGGCCGGAAAGCACGGCGGTGGGAATGTCCGCACCGAGAGTCTCCGTCACCACCTCGTTCAGCAGGCGACCGGTGTTGATTTCCAGTCCCTTGGTCGCCCAAGCGATTTTGGCGTCGGGGGCGAGGTGCGGCGCGATCGCTAGCAGCAGATCCCGGAAAGCGTGACTGGGAACGGCGATCAGGACGATCTCGCGGGCGGCGACAGCTTGCTCCAAGTCCGCGGTGACGTCGAGATTGGCGGGAAACGGGACGTTCGGCAGATAGCGCCGGTTGCAGCGCGCCGCTTGGAGCTCGGCCATGTGCTGGGGATGATGCCCCCAGAGCCTGACCGCGTGACCATTGCGCGCGAGCAGGAGGGCGAGCGCGGTTCCCCACGAGCCCGCGCCGAGCACCGATACCGTCGCGGTCATGGATGGGGTGCGTTCAATGGCTTTTGCTGGCATGAGAGGTCTGCTGCATCTGCTGAACGTGCTGCATGTAGAGCGCGTCGAAATTGACCGGTGCGAGCAGCATGGGCGGGAAACCGCCCTTGATGACCAGGTCGGATACCGCTTCACGGGCATAGGGGAAGAGGATGTTGGGGCAAAAACTGCCGATCATGGGCCCCATTTCCTGTTCCGAGAAGCCGGTCATGGTGAATATCCCGGCTTGACAGACTTCCACGAGGTAAGCGGTCTTGTCTTCCAGTTTGACCGTTACCGTGACGGTCAGGCTGACTTCGTAAAGGTCTTCTTGCAATCCCTGGGCATTGCTCGCCAGATTGAACTCGACCTGGGGCTCCCATTGGCTGGTGAAGATCGAAGGCGAATTGGGTGTTTCGAATGAAACATCCTTAATGTAAAGCTTTTGCATCGCGAATTGTTTTTCCGCCTGGTTGACTTCTGCCATTTTGTGTCCTCGCACGAAATCTGTAGGGTTGGATTCTATTTCTTTTTCCTGATCGGAAGCTTCATGTCTTGCCAGGCCAGCATCCCGCCGTGCATTTCGTAAACCTGGGTGAAGCCTCGTTTGATCAGTTTCTTGCAGACCTCCTTGGAGCGGGTTCCTTGCTGGCAGGTCACGATGATCGGGCTGTCCTTATAGGGCTCGAGCTCGTAAAACTTCTCATCCAGCCTGGCAAACGGGATATGTCGGGCGTTCTCGATATGGCCGTTGGCGAACTCCTGGGGTTCCCGTACGTCGATAAGGATGGTTCGGTCGTCGTTGAGCAACGCCACCGACTCTGCGGGAGAGATGGTCTTGTACTTGCGGAAGGCGATGTCGAAAAGATCCTGGATAAGCAGCAGCGCAACAATGAACAACCCGCTGCTCATGATCCAGTGATTGCTGACAAATTCAATGAGCCGACCCATATCCATGCAGATACCTTTTGTGACGTCTTGGTTTTGAGGAATTCAGGAGGTGGAAGAACAGCCGGCGGAATGCCTCAACGGCTGCAAAAAATTTCCTTGAGCATGCGGATGAGCTGCAAGGTGCGTTCATCGTCGACGTAGTAATACACCCGGTTGGCGTTTTTATGACAAGCGAGGATACCCTTGTCGCGCAAAATTCCCAGATGCTGCGAAATATTGCTTTGCGTAGTGCCGACCTGCTCCACGATGTCCTGGACGCTGACTTTGTCGTTGCCCAGGGTGCAGAGTATTTTCAATCGCAAAGGATGCGACATGGCTTTCAAACACTGGGCCGCCCTTACGATTTCCGAGTATTCCGCGATGATCTTGTCGTTCGATGTGGTCATGGGTCGGTTTGGTCATGCCGGCTGGGTTGATGCCATCCGGTTACGGCTACACCGCGGTTCGGGCGCGCACGACGAACGGTCGAAAAAACGTTAGAATAATTTGTAAGTTTGCGCTTTGTGGAGAGATATCGCCAGCGGGTTATCTTGCAGCGAGCCAATCTAAGGAACTAAGTTGGGGATTATACTGTGAAGTCGAACTGTCCTAAACCCATCGTGCTTCTTATTTTTGACGGATTTGGTTACCGGGAAACGGAAACCGGCAACGCGATCGCACTGGCTGAAACGCCTTATTGGAACCGCCTGTGGGCAGCTTGCAGCCACACCTTGCTGGATTGCTCCGGCGGCGTAGTCGGCTTGCCGGACGAGCAGATGGGAAATTCCGAGGTGGGGCATTTGCATCTGGGGGCGGGCCGCTTGCTGGCCCAGGATTTCACCCGCATCAGCCAGGCTGTCTCGAATCGCTCGTTTTTCGAGAATCCGGTGCTCTGCGGCGCGGTCGATATCGCGCTGAGCAGCGGCAAAGCCTTGCACATCCTCGGTTTGCTGTCGCCCGGCGGCGTTCATAGCCACGAGCTGCACATTCAGGCTATGGCCGAGCTGGCGGTTAAAAAAGGTTTGGACAAGGTCTATATCCACGCATTTCTGGACGGACGCGACATGCCGCCGAAAAGCGCAGGCGAGTCGATCAGATCCACCGAGGCCAAGCTGGCCGAACTCGGGGCGGGCAAGATCGCTTCCCTGATCGGCCGTTTCTACGCGATGGATCGGGACAACCGTTGGGAGCGGGTCAGGCCGGCCTATGAGCTGATCGTGCAAGGCAGGGCCGCGTTTGTTGCCGCCAGCGCCGGAGACGCTCTGGAGTTGGCCTACCAGCGCGGCGAGACCGATGAATTCGTTCAGGCGACCGCTATCGTTCGGGAGGGCGAAAGCCACGTGGCGATGGCGGACGGCGATGTGGTCGTGTTCATGAATTTCCGCGCCGGTCGGACGCGGGAGTTGACGCGTAGCCTGACCGAAGATGATTTTTCCAACTTTACGCGCGAGTGGGTTCCCAAGCTCGGTGCGTTCGTGACGCTGACCGAATATCACGAGGATTTCAAGTTCCCGATCCCCTATCCGCCGGAATCGGTCGCCAACGGTCTGGGCGAAGTTTTATCTAGGGAGGGCTTACAGCAGTTGCGATTGGCGGAGACGGAAAAATATGCCCATGTCACGTTCTTTTTCAACGGTGGCATCGAAACGCCTTTCCCAGGAGAGTCCAGGTTCCTGGTGCCGTCTCCCAAAGTGAAAACCTACGACATGCAGCCCGAGGTGAGCGCGCCCGAGGTGACCGATCAATTGGTGGCCGCCATCGAAGGCAAGCATTACGACGTCATCATCTGTAATTACGCCAATTTCGACATGGTAGGACATACCGGTAACCTGAAGGCCGCCATCCGGGCGCTGGAAGCCATCGACCACTCTCTGGGCCGCGTGGTCGAATCGTTGCGCAAGGCCGGCGGCGAGTTGCTAGTGACGGCTGATCACGGCAACGCGGAGCAAATGGTCGATCCCGCAACGGGCGAGGCGCAGACGGCGCATACCGTTAATCCGGTGCCCTTGGTCTATCTGGGCGCAGTGGGGCGGCTGGCCGATGGCGGCAACCTCGCAGACGCGGCGCCTACCTTGCTGGCGATGATGGGTATCCAGAAGCCGGCGGAAATGACGGGACGTTCGCTGCTGGTTTGATGGTCTCGATTCCTCGCGTTCCACTGTCAATCGCCTGTTTTGGACTACTGCTTGCGCTGGTAACGCCGCACGGGTTCGCGGCTTCCGACGAGCTCGTTGACAAGAATAGGGAACTGAACGAGGTTCAAGAGCGCATCAAATCGGTACAGCATTCGCTGGGGAGCCTGGAGACGCAGAAAAACTCGTTGGCGGGGCAACTGGGCAGGATCGAGCTGAAATACGGGCAGTTGGCGAAATCGTTGCGGGATTTGGAAAGCAAGGTTCGGGTCCAAGCCGGGCAAATGGGGGAACTCAAACAGCGCAAGCAGCAATTGCGAAATAGGGTTCTGAAACAGAACCGGGCATTGGCAGGGCAAATCCGGGCCGCCTATGCCGCCGGCCGCCGGGAATGGTTGAAGCTGTTGTTGAATCAGGAAGACCCCGCTACTTTCAGTCGCGTGTTAACCTATTATGGTTATTTGAACCGTGCCCGGTTTTCCCAATTGCAAGCGATTCGGGGCGATTTGTCGCGGGCGCAAGCCTTGGGAGATGAACTTCTGGCCGAGTCGGAACGTCTTAATGCCACACGGACAGAGCTGCGGAATGAGCAGGCAGGGCTGGAAGAAGCCAGACGTCAGCGCAAGGACGTGTTGAACCAACTCGAGCGCGAATTCAAGGACAAGAATACGCAGCTGAAACAGCTTCTCGAGGACGCACATCGCTTACAGGGATTGATTGCCTCGCTACAGCAAGCCGTCGAAGACCTTCCGGTCGCAGTCCCTGCGGGCAGGCGCTCTTTTGCCGCCTTGCGTGGACAGCTGGGATGGCCGGTCAAGGGCGAAGTACAGGAGAGTTTCGGCGCGCCCAGAATGTCCGGACGATGGGACGGCGTTCTCATTCGGGCGCAAGAAGGCACGGCGGTGCGCGCAGTGTCGCAAGGGCGAGTGGCTTTTTCGGATTGGCTACGGGGATATGGCCTGCTGACGATCATCGATCATGGCGATGGTTACATGAGCCTCTATGCTTTCAATCAAAGCTTATACAAGAGCGTCGGCGAGTGGGTCGAAGCGGGCGATGTGATCGCGAGCGTGGGCGCCAGCGGGGGGCAGGCCGAGCCCGGCTTGTATTTCGGGATACGGGAGAAAGGTAGGCCGATCAATCCGCTGCTGTGGTGCGCACGCGCGCAGTAAGCGCTTTGGCCGGGATAGGGATGGCGGCCGGTTCGAAATTCATTTTTTCATGACGGGAAACACTAATGCTGAATCATAGAAATCTTCTCCTGATCGCTCTGGGCATGATGCTGGGCGTAGTCGTCGGCGTAGGCGGGAACGCTCTTGCCGAGCGCAAGGCCGGAGAGTCAAACACCATTCCTTTCGATGAGTTGAAAACGTTCTCGGAGGTTTATGGGCGTATCCGTCAGGATTACGTCGAGCCGGTGACCGACACCAAACTGCTGGAAGATGCTATCCGGGGTATGTTGGCCGGTCTCGACCCGCATTCGGCCTATCTGGATCAGGAGCAGTACAACGAGCTGAAAGTCGGCACCACCGGCCAGTTCGGCGGTCTCGGTATCGAGGTGGGCATGGAGAACGGCTTCGTGAAGGTGATTTCCCCGATCGATGATACCCCGGCGCAAAAGGCCGGTATCAAGGCCGGCGATCTGATCATCCGGTTGGACGACAAGCCGGTCAAGGGCATGAATCTGAACGACGCCGTCAAGCTGATGCGGGGCGAGCCGGGCAGCGAAATCGTGCTCACCGTGGTGAGGGAAGGGGTCGAGCAGCCCATCAAGATCAAGATCGTCCGCGATATCATCAAGGTCAAGAGCGTCAAGAATCGCACGCTCGAAGAGGGGTACGGCTATATCCGCATCACCAGTTTCCAGTCGAAAACCGGTGACAATGTGGTCGATGCGGTCAACGAGTTGAAAAAGGGGGGTGACCTCAAAGGACTGGTGCTCGATTTGCGCAATAATCCGGGCGGCGTTTTGAACGCGGCTGTAGCGGTTGGCGACGCCTTTCTGGATAGTGGCCTGGTGGTTTATACCGACGGCCGCATCGAGGACTCCAAGATGAAGTTCAACGCAACGGCGGGCGATGTTCTGAAGGGCGCACCCATCGTGGTGTTGATCAATGGCGGTTCGGCCTCGGCCTCGGAGATCGTGGCGGGCGCCTTGCAGGATCACAGACGCGCAATCATCATGGGGGAGAAAACCTTCGGCAAGGGCTCGGTGCAAACCATTCTGCCGACCAGCAATGGTGGTGCGGTCAAGCTGACCACGGCGCGCTACTACACCCCGTCTGGCCGCTCCATTCAGGCGGAAGGGATTACACCGGATGTGCCGATTTCGAAAGTGAAGCTGGAAATGGCCCAACAGACGGAATTCATGCCAATCAAGGAGGCCGATCTGGTGAACCATCTGAACAACGAGAAAGCACCGAAGAAGGAAGAACAAAAGCCCGGCGAGAGTACCGAGGAGGCGCTCGCCCTTCAGGACTATCCATTGAACGAGGCGCTCAATCTGCTCAAGGGTATCAATATCATGAAGCAGGGAAAGCGGGACTAACCTGGAAGCCGTCCCCGTTTGGCGAGCGATTCATCGCACCAGGCGGGAGATGGTGACGGAGTACAATGAAAGGGGCATCCGAAGATGCCCCTTTTGCGTTCTTGAATCGTGTTTGGCTAGCGGCGGCGATAGAGGGGCTCCTTTTCGTCGACGGCAGCCTGGTATTTGACGGTGAACTCTTGCAGCGCCGGCAATAGGGCTTCGAGACTCTGTTCTGGCGGACATTCGAAGGCGTTCACGCCCACCCTGGAGAGAAAAAACATCTGGTCGCGGATGAAATCGCCTCTGGCGCGTATCTCTTCGTGGAATCCGTAACGTTCCCGCAACAGCCGCGCCAGGGAGAAGCCGCGCCCGTCGGCCATGGTCGGGAAGTCGATGCAGATCAACGTAAAGTGATTGAGATCGCCGGCGATGGTTTCAACGGCGTCTTCGCCGCGGATTCTCAAGCCGATTTCGCCGCCTGCCGATTTCAAGATGTCCCCTTCTGCCTGCCAGCGGGCGAACGAAACCGTGAACCGCCCCGTTGGCAGACTTTCGTCATCGGCGATATGCCGCCAGTCGTCCTGGACGATTTTTCCGTCTTTAATGATTTGCATAGACATTCTCCTGAAAAGGCTCGACGCCCGTTCGTCTGACGGTTTCGAGAAACGATTCGTCGTCCAAGCGCAATTCCCTGTAGGTCTTGAGAATGGTTTCCACCGCATGGGCGACTTCATCTTTTGCCAGCGCGGGCCCCAAGCGCTCTCCTAGGGACGCGTCGTTGGAAGAAGAGCCGCCTAGGGTCAGCTGGTACCATTCCTCTCCCTTCTTGTCGACCCCGAGGATGCCGATGTGGCCCACGGAGTGATGCCCGCAGCCGTTCATGCAGCCGGAAATGTTGATGCGGATATCGCCCAGGTCGTAGAGGTAATCCAGATCTTCAAGCCGGGAATAAATATCCCGGGCGATGGGAATCGAAGTGGCGTTGGCCAAGGCGCAATAATCCAGCCCCGGACAGCAGATGATGTCCGTGGCCGTGCCGATGTTGGGCGTAGCGAGATCGAGCGCGGTCAACGCCTGCCAGAGGCTAAACAAATCGCCCTCTCGGACATCCGCGAACACCAAGTTCTGGGTGTGGGTCACCCTGATTTCACCGAAGCTGTGGCGCTCGGCGAGATCGGCCACTACGTCCATTTGCTGATCGGTCATATCGCCGGGCGGCGCATCGATCGTCTTCAGAGAGAGAAAAACGGCGCGGTAGCCGGCAACTTTATGAGCGGCCGTATTGTGACGTAGCCAGTTGGAGAAACGGATATCCTGGCTTTTCAGGTGCGCGAAGGTTTCATCGGCCGCCGCGTTTGGATCGTAAGCCGGGGGGGTGAAATGTGCATTCACCCGCTCGATTTCCATCTGATCGAGCAGCATCCCGTCTTTGATCTGTCTCCACTCGGCTTCGACCATGGCCGTAAATTCCTCTAGTCCGGTGTCCTTGAGCAGGATTTTGATCCGCGCCTTGTACTTGTTGTCTCGCCGGCCAAAGCGGTTGTAAATGCGCAGGATGGCCTCCAGGTAGGACAGCAGGTGTTTTTTCTCCAGGAAAGGCCGGATGGTCTGGCCAATAATTGGCGTTCTGCCCAGGCCGCCGCCCACCAGGACTTCAAAGCCGATTTCGCCATGATCGTTCCTGACCAACTGCAAGCCGATGTCATGCACCTGAGTAGCGGCGCGGTCCTTGGCGGCGCCGCTGACGGCGATTTTGAATTTGCGTGGCAGGAAGGTGAATTCCGGGTGGAAGGTCGACCACTGGCGGATGATTTCGCAATAGGTGCGGGGGTCTTCCAATTCGTCGACGCAGACGCCGGCAAGATGGTCGCTGGTCACGTTGCGGATGCAGTTGCCGCTGGTTTGAATGGCATGCATCTGAACCGTCGCCAGATCGGCAAGTATCTCCGGCACTTCTTCCAGCTTGGGCCAGTTGAACTGGATATTCTGGCGCGTGGTGAAGTGACCGTAGCCCCTGTCGTATTTGCGGGCAATGTGCGCGAGCATGCGCAGTTGCCGCGAGGATAGCAGTCCATAGGGTATGGCGACCCGCAGCATGGGCGCGTGGCGCTGGATGTAAAGGCCGTTCATCAAACGCAAAGGCCGGAACTGGTCCTCCGTGAGTTGCCCCGAGAGGAAACGAAGGGTCTGGTCGCGAAATTGGGCAACCCGCTCGTTCACGATGGTTTGGTCGAATTCGTCGTATTGGTACATGGCCGGTTTTAGGTTGTGGAGGGCCGTGTCGTCATAAAGCCCTAGTAAAACGCTAGGAAAAATCTACCACAGGGGGGCACACATAAAAAACAATAAAAATTGCTATGGTTATGAATTTACTTTATAAAGACAAAGGCCGGCAATTGTAAATCAATTCGCGGGGGAGGGGTTATACGTCCGGGCTGCCTATCGCCCGCTCCGCGCGGTGAATGCCGATTTGGCGATTCATCACATCAAGACGTTCTTTTATAATAACCGCCAACCGATTGGTGGGGCTTGTTCGGCAAGCGGTAGGGCCGGGGCAGGTTTTCCGGGCAATCGAGCGGGCGTTTTCCATACACAAAAAGAAAGAGGGCTTAGCCTTGTTACGCGCACTTGCTTTTTTCTCACTGCTCCTGGTTCTGCCCGGCATTGCGTTCGCCGAGGGGGCGGAGGTTTTAGGGTTGACCGGCACGCACCGCGGACTTTATTGCGTCCTGATCTTCATCGTTTCGTATGCCTTCGTGATGACCGAGGAGTTCACGCATCTGCGGAAATCCAAGCCGGTCATTCTCGCGGCTGGCATCATCTGGGCAGAGGTCGCCTACATGGCGAGCTCCGGCGGCATTCCCGCCGAGAAGGTGCATAAGGTCTTCGAGAATAATCTTGCCGAATTCGCCGAGCTGATGCTGTTCCTGCTGGTTGCGATGACCTATATCAACGCCATGGCCGAGCGCAACGTGTTTGAGGCGCTCAGGGCCTGGTTGATCAACCGCCGTTTCGGTTATCGCAAGCTGTTCTGGATCACCGGCGTCATCACCTTCTTCCTGTCCTCGGTCGCAGACAATCTGACCTCGGCCCTTCTGGTCGGCGCGGTGGTGATGGCGGTGGGCGCCAACAGTCCCAGATTCGTCGCCCTGGGTTTCATCAACTTGGTGATCGCGGCCAACGCGGGCGGTGCTTTCAGCCCCTTCGGCGACATCACGACGCTGATGGTTTGGCAGGACGGCAAGGCGGAATTCTTCGACTTTTTCGAGTTGTTCATCCCGTCGGTCGTAAACTTCGCGGTGCCCGCGGCCTTCATGCATTTCGCTATTCCCGACGAAGCGCCGACTGTCAGCAGCGAGGACGAGAAGGTCGAATTGAAGCCCGGCGCCGTGGCGATTTGCGGCCTGTTCGCACTCACCATCGTCACGGCGGTCAGCTTCAAGCAGTTCCTGCACCTGCCGCCGTTCATGGGCATGATGGTCGGTCTGTCCTTCCTCATGTTCTACGGCTACCGCCTGAAGCTAGTTTTCAACTTCGGCGGTGACGAGAACAAGTTCGACATCTTCCAGCATGTCCGCGATTCCGAATGGGATACCCTGTTATTCTTCTTTGGCGTGGTGTTCGCGGTGGGCGGTTTGGGCTATATCGGCTATCTGCAGCTCGCTTCGGTGGCGATGTACGAGGGCCTTGGCGCGACGACCGCCAACGTCCTGATCGGTATCTTGTCCGCCATCGTCGACAATATCCCGGTGATGTTCGCCGTGTTGCAAATGAATCCGGACATGGATCTGTATCAATGGATGCTGGTTACCCTGACCGCCGGGGTGGGTGGCTCCATGCTTTCCGTCGGTTCGGCCGCCGGCGTGGCGCTGATGGGCACTTCCCGCGGCATGTACACCTTCTTCAGCCATCTGAAATGGACGCCTGCGGTAGCGGCCGGTTATGCCGCGAGTATCTTCGCGCACTACCTGATCAACGGCTGATTGCATTCTGAGCGCCAAGGATGCGGAAGCAAAAAGCGCCAGGCCCAAGCCCGGCGCTTTTTGCGTTTTGGGGGCTTGCCCGAAATGTTGAAATTGACAGAGCACGTCTTTCCTCTCGTCCTCTTCGCCTTTTCGATCCTGTCGCTGCCGGTCCCGGCTGCGGCGAAGGCGGGGGAAAGCTTGGTCCTGGACGATTTCGAAACGCTTTCCGGCTGGAGCACCGCCAGTTCCCAGGGCACGCATTTCGAGCTGGCGCAGGACACCGGCCGCAATGGCCTAGGGATGCGCCTGGACTTCGATTTTCGGGGCGGGGCGGGTTATCTCATCGTCCGCAAGAAATTTTCCGTTCCTCTGCCGGAAAATTATGCCTTCACCTTCCACCTGCGGGCCGAAGCGCCGGCCAACAATTTGGAGTTCAAACTGCTCGATCCTTCCGGGCAGAACCTCTGGTGGCGCAAGTTCGACGACCTCAAATTTCCCATCGAATGGCAACAATACCGCATCAAGAAACGCATGCTGGAATTCGCCTGGGGGACTTCCGGCGGGGCGCCGCTCAAGCAGGTGGGCGCGGTCGAATTCGCGATCACCTCATCGACCGGCGGCAAGGGGTCGGTATGGATCGACGATTTTCGCTTCGAGACGCGCGAACCCATCGCCGCCTATGATCTCAAGCCGAAAGTGACCGCTTCGACTTCGATCCAAGGGCATGGCCCGGAAGCCGTCATTGACGACGACACGCAAACCTCATGGAAAAGCGGGGTCTTGGCCGAGAGTCAATGGCTGCGGATCGATTTTTTGAAAACGCGCGAATATGGCGGGCTGGTGATCGAATGGGACAAGGAGGATTACGCCAAGGCCTACCAGGTGCAGATTTCCCGTGACGGTACGGAATGGCTGCCGGTTTACGCGGTCACGTCGGGCAACGGTCGACGCGATTATATCTACATGCCCGACGCCGACTCCCGCTATTTGCGGCTGGATTTGCAGAAAAGCAGCCGCGGGCAGGGTTATGGCATCAGCGGCGTGACGGTGAAGCCGTTCGAGTTTTCTTCCTCCTCCAACCGTTTTTTCGAAGGCATAGCCCGGGACGCGCCGCGTGGCATTTATCCCCGATACTTCTGGGGCGAGCAGAGCTATTTCACGGTGGTGGGCTCGAATGCCGGGGCGGAAAAGGAAGGGCTGCTCAATACGGATGGCGCGTTGGAAGTGGACAAGGGCGCGTTTTCCATCGAACCCTTCCTTTACACGGACGGCAAATTGGTGACCTGGAACGATGTCGAGCCGGCTCAGGA
>DATIXD010000174.1:0-6375 GCA_035518875.1 Methylococcaceae bacterium
CCGCAAATTCTGATAGCGATCAATTCCAATTAGGCTTGCGCCCGAGCGTATCGCGCACCTGGAATGAAAAAACGACTGATCGCAGAGGGGAAAACCTTGAACTATAGGAACAGTTTGTAGCGTGGCAAAAAGGCGTCTCCGAGGTCGGGTGAAAAACTCTATACCCTGGAAATCCGCTTCCCCGGCGCTCAAGGTTATCGGGTCGAGTTGCCCGAGGAACGGCTCATCGCCGAGTTCAACGACGATTCCATGCTGGAGCTGACTCCGGTTCTGGTCGGCCCATCAGTAACCAAAACCACAGCCTCTGCCTGGAATTACCCTACCGCTATGGTTCCGAAATCCGCCGCTACCTCCCCGATTTCATCGTGCGCATCGACGATGGTCACGGCGATGGCGACCTGTTGAATCTGGTCGTCGAGATCAAGAGCTACCGCCGCGAGGATACCAAGGAGAAAAAGTCCACCATACTGATCTTCGGCATACTCCGTTTCGACCTATTTCGGGCAGCGAAACGAGAAGAGGCTGGTGAACCAAGGCACGTGATATTGTTCCCGCTCATCCGGAGTCAGGGTTCGCTGGGTGCGTTGGTGCGCCAGTTTGCATATTTCCTCGATGGAACCACTGCAAATCGGGCACACCTTTTTTTCTTCAATATCCTTCAAGTTCCAAATTCTCAGCGTCTGATCCTGGCTGGCCGTCACCACTGCATCGCCATCCCGGTTGAATCCGGCCCATTTGACCGCGTCGAGGTGACCGCGAAGTTCGAATTTCTCGGTCCCGTCCTGCACATTCCAAATGATTGCCGTGGTGTCGCGGCTCGAGGTGACCAGCAGTCGGCTATCGGGACTGAATTCGGCGTTGTATAACCACTCCCGGTGAGCTCTCAGGACGTGAATCGGCTTGCCCGTCGCGGTTTCCCAAACCCTGGCCGTAGCGTCCCTGCTTGCCGTGGCGATGAGCTGGCCGTCGGGGCTGAAAACCGCGCCGGTCAACTCGTCGTCGTGTCCTTTGAGGACGAACAGGGGTTCGAATGTTTCAATCTCCCGACGCCATAAACGCGCCGTTTGGTCACGGCTTGCGGTCAGGATGTAGTTTCCGTCGGGACTGAACACCGCGCTCATGACCGGGCCGGTGTGCCCTTCCAGTATGCTCAATACCCGCCCGGATTCCCCATCCCATACCCGCGCCGTGCCATCCCGGCTCGCTGTGACGACCAGTTTGCCGTCCGGACTGAACGACGCGCTGTTCAGACGCAGGCTGTGGCCGCTCAGCGGGCTGCAATCGGCGCACAGTTTGCCGATCATCCGGCCGGAGGCCAGATCCCACAAGCGCACCTCATGGTTGAACGTGGTGGTCGCCACGGAGTTGCCGTCTGCGGTGAACTCCGCCTTGGTGACCGGGGCGGCATGCAACAACGGCGATCCCAGGACGGCGCCCGTGGCGGTTGCCCAGAGGCGGGCGGTGCGGTCGTCGCTCGCGGTCACCAGCAAGGCGCCGTCGGGACTGAACGAAGCGCCGGTCACAGCCGCGCCATGGCCGGACAGTTCGGCCACGCCTTCGCCCGTCCGGGCGTCCCACAAGCGCACCGTCCCGTCCCGGCTGGTCGTCGCCAGCCTATCGCCGCGCGGGCTGAACGAGACGCCAGTCAGCAGATCCCGGTGACCCCGCAGTTCGGCCAGAATTCTGCCGGAGCCCACCTCCTGCAGGCGCGCCACAGGATCGTGTCCGATCGTGGCGACCCGGGCACCGTCCGGGCTGAAGGCGATGTCCGGGGTAGTTTCGCGAGGCCGCCCGACCTGCCGACTTGCGCCGCCGTCCAGCACCCTCAAGGTCTTGCCGGTTTTTGCGTCCCAGATTCGCGCCGTGGCGTCGTCGCTGGCCGTGACGACGAGCGTGCCGCCGGGGTCGAAGGCCGCGCCGTTTACGGTGTCGTCATGGCCGATCAGCCGTTGCAGGATTTTACCGCTGCTCGTGTCCCAAATCAGCGCCGTGTTGTCATCGCTGCCGCTCACTGCGAGCTCTCCGTCCGGGCTGAACGAGACGCTGTTCAACGAACTTTTGTGCCCGTTCAACGCCCGGGAATCGCTTCCACCGTTGGCGCTCCACAGCCGCGCCGTGTTGTCGCTGCTGGAAGAAATCAGCCGTCGGCCGTCGGGGCTGAATGCCGCGTAATCCACCGATCCCGTATGCCCGAACAGGCCCAGCCACGCTTGCTCGCTCATCGCGTCCCAAACCCGGACCGTCCGGTCTCGGCTCGCTGTGACCACGTGCTTGCCGTCGGGGCTGAACGCCGCGCTGGTGAGTATATGCGTGTGACCCCGCAACTCGGTGACGTTTTGCCAGCTTTGCGTCGCGCCGATCCGTTTCCATACCCGTGCCGTCTGATCCCGGCTCGCCGTCACGAGCAGGCCGGGGTCGGTCGGGCTGAAAGCCGCATCGGTGAGGGAGTCCACGTGTCCGGTCAGCTGCGCCAGGTACTTTCCCGTGCGCGCATCCCAGACGATCGCCGTGTTGTCGTGGCTCGCCGTCACGATGAGCTTTCCGTCCGGGCTGAATTCCGCGCTGGTCACCGGCGCCGTGTGCCCGAAGAGGCGGTGCAGCTGCCTGCCCGTGTCGGTGTCCCAGATGATCGCCGACGTGTCCAGGCTGGCCGTTACGATCGTCCGGCCATCGGGACCGAAAGCCACGCTCGTCAGCTTGTCCTGGTGCCCCTTCAGCGTATTCAACGCACGGCCCGTTTCCGCATCCCACAAGCGGGCGGTGGCGTCCTGGCCGGCGGTCGCAACGAGTTTGCCGTTATCGGCGGGGCTGAACGCCACGCCAACCACTTGGCCGGTGTGTCCCCTCAGTTCGCTGAGTACCCGGCCGGATTTCGTGTCGACGACGCCGGCCGTGGTGTCGGTTTTAGCTACGGCGATTCTTGAACCATCGGGACTGAAGGCCAGAGCGTGAATCGAATTCGGCAGTTTTTGCGGCAACCGGGAGTCTCCGAATCGTTTGCCGTCCCAGCTCCAGGCACGAGCGATCTTGTCGTCGCCTATCGCCGCGATCGTTTTCCCGTCCGGGCTGAAGGTCGCGCAGGAAAGAAAGGCGCGGTTTTCGCTGCGGGAAACCAACAACAGCCGCTGAAGGGCCACTTTCAGGATATCCTCGGCCTCGTCGGTAAAATGCATCTTTACCGCCTCGATGCCCAGCAGCACGGCTTGTTCCGGGTCGATATCCAGTTGCGAACGGGCGTGCGCCGCAAACTCCTGGGAGATGGACGCCAAGGATTTCATGACCGCCACGGTGGCCAAGACCAGAAACGTCAAAGCCAAACCGGTTGACGCTAGAATGACTCGCTTCTTTCGGCGTTCGCGAGCGATCCGCTCACGCAAACCCAGCGCCAGGCTGGCGCGAATGAATTCACGCTCGTCGGCGGCTAGATCTTCCTCCCGCCGCATCAGCCAGGCTTCGGCCTCGCGCAGCGGCGTCCCGCGCATCAGTCCGGCTTCTTCGTCCCCGTTGCGATCCCATATTTCCTGGGCGGCTCTGAGCCGGCGTCGCCAAAGCAGAAACTCCCGGTCTTCGTCCAGCCACTCGCGCAACCGCGCCCACCTGCGAATCAGCGCTTCGTGGGCGACCTCGGCGGTATGCTCGCTTTGCCCGTCGTGCTGTGCCAACACCAGCAAGCGGGCGTTCGCCAGGCTCTGGATCACGGTCAACGAATCCTGATCCAGCTCGGCGAGACGAAGGCGCTGCCGGGTTTCTTGCGGTGTTTCCGTCGCCACGCCGACCCACACCAGGCGAATCAACAAGCGTTTGGCAAGGTCCCGCTGGGCGGCGGTAAAGCCCTGGAACACCCCCTCCGCCCGCTGCACGATCGCTCCGGTCACCCCGTCGATTTGTTCGTAGGCCGCATGCGTCAGCAAGCGGCCCTCGCGCCGCGCCCACAACTCGGTCAAGGCGAACTCGAGCAAGGGCAGATTTCCCGGCTCGTTCCCCACATCGTCAAGGATCCTCTTGGCCAGGCCCGGCTCAAAATTCAGACCGATCCGCCGCGCAGGGCCGACGATCGCCTGATGCAATTCCTCCCGCGTCATCGGCCCGAGATTGACCGTGGCATGCTCCAGACGGTCGCTGATTCCCCGATTCGCGCCGATCAGGCGATCATAGAAAGAACCGCGCATGGTGAGCACGATGTTCAGGCGCGAGCGATCCAGGGCCTCGACCAGGACGGCCAGGAATTTCAGCCGATCCTGTTCTGATGTCAGGGTAAACAGCTCTTCGAACTGATCCGCCACCAGCAGCAGGCGGTCGGTACCCTCCGATTTGGCCAGCACCCGTTCGACGACGTCTTGCAGCGGCGCTTCTTTTTTGGCCAGAAGGTCTGCCAGCTTTTGCGACTCGGACAGCCGCTCCGTTTCGCTGAGCGCAGGCTCGAGCAGGGGCATCAAGGCGGCCGCCAGATGGTGAAAGGGCCGATCTCCGGGAATGAAGCCGATGGCGTCCCAAGTGGCTGCGGGTGGACGCTGGCGGCGCAGCAGGGGCAATACCCCCGCCTGGACGATGGACGACTTGCCGCTACCCGAAGGCCCGATGACCGCAACCAGGTTGCGGCTCAGGAGCGCCTCCATGAGGCGATTCGACAGGCTCTCCCGGCCGAAAAAAAAGGCCGCGCTTTCCTCGTCGAAAGGTCGCAATCCCTGGTATGGGCAAAGCGCGCCCGCGGCCTCCTGACGCCGCTCCGATTTTTCTCCCCGGACCACGGCGACAAGGGTGTCCAGCGCTTCGCTGTCGGCCAAGTCCTCGCGCAGATCCACCCAGGTATTGAGAAACAGGAAACCGGGCGTGATGTCCGCGCCGGGAAGCAGCACGGGGATCACCGGGAACGGGCGATCGAATTTTTCCTCCGAGACCTGGCGATCGAGGGCGTACGCCATCTCGCGCTTTTGCCACAGCCCCAGCCCGCCGGGACCGATGAAAACCGCCACGCCCCTCGCACTGCACAGCGCCTTCTCCAAAGCTTGGGGCCAGGGCATGCCGACGAGCAGTTGGTCCCGATCGAAAAACGTGCCGACACCACGTCCCTGAATCAGGGTGCGAAGGGTTTGCACCGCTTCGGTATCCGCACGGTTGTAACTCAAGAAAAGGTCGGCGGACGGCTGCGCCTCCGGTTTCTCTTCGGCATTTTCCTGGATCATGGACCCAATTATAGGCGTCCTTTTGTCCAGGCTTCCGGTAGACGGCTTAACCCGCCAGCATTGACTTGTTAGTCCTGCACGCTGTTTTCCAGCATAGTTTGGAAGGCCTCGGCGTAGGCTTTGATCTTATCCGCCCGATCGACGGCGTTGATGATTCGGCGCGAATTGTAGTAATCACACCCTAATTCATTAATATAATCGCCGAGTTTTTTTCCGGTGAATGCGCCTTTACGCATGCCGTAGGACATAATGGGGCCGGCTATATCCGGTTGCAGAGCCATATCCGGATGGGCCACTAAATCCCGATCGCCCGCTAACCCGAGCGCAGTGGTCATTTTCTGGTAGTTGGCCCTGCCGGTAATCTGCACATAACCACGACCCCGATATAAGTAGCCGTCACCTGCGTGGGTATTGCCCAGTCTTCTGCCGATGGGCGTCCCGGTTTCGTACTTGTCGAAGTATGATCTGGGACCACGCTCGGTAATGGGTTGATAAGTATCCGCACACTCATGCTTGATGGTGGCGAGCATATAGGCGGCCCAGCGCAAGTCCTTGATCTCTTCATCGCCCTCAATGGTATCAAGCACGCTTTCGAGGCCACGGACCTGCTCCTGGTTGAGGCTGCCATAGGCTGCTCGGTAACCGTCGAAGAATTTCTCATGATCGAATTTCATGACTGATCTCCTGTAAAAGCTCAAGAAAATATCACTGCAAGCCGATCCTTTCCCATTTCTCCGGGGCATCGGCGCCCTCCCCGTCACAAACCAGTTTTGCCCGCAATTCTTTCAATTTCGGCTGCCCATCGCGAAACTCATAGCTCGCCAATATCCCGCAGTCGCCCATACCTCTGAACTTGTTCAATACCGTCAACTCTTTCGTGTTTTCGTCAAACGTCGGCAAACCCCAAAGTTCGCTGGTCTGTATTTTGGTCAAAGATTTCTCATCCTGAGATTCGAAAGACTCGAAAGTCAGCGCCTTTGCGGTGGGCGGCCGTTTGGCCTCGTCGTAGAAGAAGTAAACCTGATAGCCTTGATAAGCACCGCCGGTGCAGACAACTTCCACCAGATATCGTTTTTCCGCCAGCCGATAAAACTCCAGCCCGCCATAACTCTTATCCGGATAATCGAAGGCTTGCTCGCAGTCATCCGACCATTTCAGTACCGCGCGCCAGGTCTTGCGGTCTTCGTAGGTC
>DATIXD010000175.1:0-2256 GCA_035518875.1 Methylococcaceae bacterium
TGAATTTTCTCCATGCCCATGCCCCCGATCGGGTGACTCGGCAAATCGCCCGGCTGGCAGCCCGCGACGAGGCGCGTCATGTCGCCTTCGGTGTGGGGCATCTGCTCTATCGCCTGCAACAGGAACCGGAGCTGCGCGTGCGCCTCGCCAATGCCGTTGAGATCCGCTACGACAAGCTGTCCGCCACCTCCGGACTCAACGAGGAGGTTTTCGACGCCCTGGTGCTGCTGGCGGCGGGCGGGTGGTCGCCAAAGGCCATCGCGGTCGGCTTCGAACGGGTACGGATGCTGAAAGCGGAAATGGCCGAAGGCAGGCGTTTGCGCCTGGGCAAGCTGGGGTTCGAGGAGTCCGTCGCGGCGCGGCTGTCCAGCCTGCACACGCGGAATTTCATGTAGGACGGCTTGCCGTCACCTTCATCATTGCGGAGTCATCCATGAACGAAATCCGTTTGACCAGTCTTTCCCACGGCGGCGGCTGCGGCTGCAAGATCGCCCCCGCCGTTCTCTCCAAGATGCTGGCGGAACTGCCCTTGGCGGGCCGATTTCCGGAGCTGCTGGTGGGCGCCGAGACCAGCGACGACGCGGCGGTCTACCGCCTCAACGAGCATCAGGCCATCATCGCCACCACCGATTTCTTCATGCCCATTGTCGACGATCCTTTCGATTTCGGCCGCATCGCCGCAACCAATGCGCTATCGGACGTCTATGCCATGGGCGGAAGGCCGATCATGGCCCTGGCCGTGGTCGGTATGCCGGTCGACAAGCTGCCGTTGTCAACGGTCCGCGAGATATTGGCCGGGGGTGCCTCGGTTTGCGAAGCAGTGGGCATTCCCTTGGCCGGCGGCCATTCCATCGATGCCCCCGAACCGATCTACGGCTTGGTGGCACTGGGGCTGGTGCATCCGGAAAAGGTGAAGCGCAATGACCGGGCGCAACCCGGAGACGTTTTGATACTCGGAAAGCCATTAGGCGTGGGCGTTCTGAGCGCGGCTTTGAAGAAGGGCCAGCTGGATGATGCGGGTTACCGTCAAATGATCGCGCACACCACTCGCCTGAACAGCGTCGGCCCGATGCTGGGGGAACTGAACGGCGTGCATGCCATGACCGACGTTACGGGCTTCGGTCTGCTTGGCCATCTTTTGGAAGTCTGCCGGGGATCGGGTCTGGGCGCAGACCTCGCGTTTCGCGACATTCCCCTCATCGAGATCGCCGCGGACCTGGCGAGTAAGGGTCTGGCCACCGGCGCCGCCGCCCGCAACTGGGACAGCTACGGTCTGGCGGTCGAACTCGAGGAAGGGTTGCCCGAATGGCAACGCAAGCTGCTCTGCGATCCTCAAACCAGCGGCGGCTTATTGGTCGCTTGCGATCCTGGCAGCGCGGATGAAGTCCTGGCGTTGTTTCATCAGCAAGGCTTCGACTACGCCAGACAAATAGGTCGGTTGCGAGAAGGCGCTAGCGTGGCCAGGGTAACCGGCTGAACATGCCCCTATGGATTGCAGCAAAGCGTTTTATTTGTCCGGGTTCCATGCTCCGCAGTGCCGCTATGGCCCGGGAATAACGAGCCCATGTTTCCAAAAAATCGGTTTTTGCGACACGTGGGACAGCATATGTCGCCGGTGGCGAGATTCTGATCGAATGTATAGCGCATTCATCTTTTTTGACACCGAGACTAATCTCGGTGCCTTTAGGCAATCGATCAGTGCCCGACGACTTGGCGAGAAATTCCATCCAGCAACTTGATAAAGTTTCGCTTGGCCTTGTACTGCGCCCTAAGGCCAGCGAGATAGGTTGCGAAGTCGGCAGCGTTTCCCGAAGTCTGCATCAATCCGCCGACCTTCCCGAGGTAACGGACAGCCTCTTCGTAAGCACGATTGTTGGTTTCCTCGATAATGCCGGGAATGATGCGGCGATACAGGGTCACGGCATCGCCGGGACGCGGATTTTCCAGTTTGCCCGCCAGGGACAGCAACAATTGCCGGCGGCACTTGCCCTGTTGGATCATTTGCCAGGCTGTGTCGAGGTCGTTTTCCCACAGGGCGATTTCCACCCGCAGCGACCAGTCGGGCAGCGAAGGTTTCGGTTTCCAGCGCGTGATTTCATTGGCCTCCCGCAGGACGACGGTCTCGATCAGGGCTAGCGCCCGTTGCCGCTGATCCGGCCATCGCCCCAGTTTATCGGCCACATCATGCAGCTTGCGGTAGTGCTCCATTGTTGACCGTTCTTCGAACTGGATCCAGGTGAGCTGCATTGCCTCGTC
>DATIXD010000176.1:0-2025 GCA_035518875.1 Methylococcaceae bacterium
CGAACGTATCATCCGGGAACATCTGATCGGCGGCGTGCCGGTCGATGACTATCGGATTGCATCCGCGCCGGCAGGAAGGGATCGATAGGCGGATATCACCAAAGAAGCTGTAAGAACGCTTACCTCCCCGCGGCAGGCCAATGCTGTTGCATTGCCAGTATCCGTCGGATCGCGTTTTCCCGCAGCGCGCATTGCAGTCGTCCATCCATGTGAAAAATCTGTCGCAGACGTCCAGCGTGTGCACCGCATTTAGTGCGATGTCCCTGCGACAAGAGCGTAAACTTCGGTTATCCGCCAAACCGTTGCTCGACTTTGATGCGCAGGAGGCGGGTTGTCGTCCCCAATCAGAGCAAAGCGGGGCGAGGCGGGCGCAAAAGGTACGCAAGAATGGAGCGCCGCGGTTGACCCGCGTGTTGAAAGCTCATCTCTGGCATACGAACTGCCCCGGCCATTTCGATCGCGCCTTCGATGCCATTGCGCTTAACGCGTCGGCTCTAAGGGCGGATTAGCCGAATAGTATGAGCCTTTCCGAGGCTGGACTCATGGAATCACAGTCTCGGCGCTGTCACTCTGGCCGAGATTGTCGAGCCAGCTGACCTTGATGATGTCGCCGGTCTGCCCACCGCGAAGGCGTACCGAAAGGTACGGGTCGCGCGATACCGCAGTGCTCAGCAGGCAGCTTGCGATGATTCGAGCGTTGTGCTCTATTTTGACTTCCCGAATGAAATGCGCCGGCACCAGTTCCCCGGTCGCTTTATCGCGCTTGCGCCCGGTTTCCATCGGGTGAGCGATCAGCAATCGGATGAGGGTTTTACCGTCCAGGCGTTTTGCGCGGATTTTGATGGTCGACATGACGCTTCGGCAACATGCTCTTCGAACGAAACCCGACGAGGGTGAATGGGTCTCATAGGGTATTGATTTTGACCGGCGGAGACAAGATAAGGCGCAGGCGACGATGATACAATCCCGAAGATCCTTTGTGCGTACCTTGCTTGCGCTTTCGGCGGCCGGGCTAAGCTCGGCGCTCGGCCTGCCGGTCCGGGTGTGGGCGAAGAATGTCGCGATGGCGAAGGATTCCGGCACCGACAGCCTGGAACAGGCGATAGCCCAGGAGATCGGCGATCGAAAACCGGTGGAAAGCGACGACATCTCGCTGGAAATCCCTCAAATCGCGGAGGACGGCGCGGTGGTTCCGATCAGCGTGGAAAGTCGGCTGGCGCATGTCGAATCTATCCTGATCTTTGTTGAGAAAAACCCGACGCCCCTGGCCGCGCATTTCCGTTTCGATCGGAGTATGGACGCTTTCGCATCCCTGCACATCAAGATGAACGAGAGTTGCGATGTGATCGTGGTAGTTAAAGCTGGTGGCGAATTTTTCAGCGCGCGGAAAAAAGTGAAGGTGGTTGTTGGCGGCTGCGGCTGATCTGTCGGGTGGCGCTAAACCGAATCGTGTCTCCGGCAAAGGAGGCCACAGACAAGGGTAAATTCGGCCTTATCTTGTCTCCCTTTTCCACACCTCGCGGAACCGCTATCCGGATCGGAAACCTCACTTGAGTGGCTGTCTTGTTTCCGGGGTCGGCCCTGACTGTTGACGTCGAATCTCCATCCGGGGTTTGCGCTGGAATTCCTGCTGGCGGGCCTGCTGCTCCTGCCTCAGCTGCCGAGCTTGGGCTTCCGCGCGGCCACGTTGGTTCTGTTCGGCCTGCCGGCGGCGGGCTTCGATCTGCTGTCGTATTTCCTGCTGACGGGCCTGCTGCTCCTGCATCAGCTGCCGAACTTGCGCTTCCTCGCGGGCGCGCTGGACCTGCTCGGACTGCCTGCGTCGCATCTCGAACTGCCGCTGATCCTGAAGTTCCCTCTGGCGGCCCGAAGCCTCTGGCGGTGCAAGCTCCCGTCTCCTGAATCGTCCGGATTGATCACCGCTATCCACGGGGGCTTCTTGGCCCGGCCCGCGAAACTCTATCGGTTGGGCTCTATTGGCCGGCCTCAGCCGCGGACGAATGGGGTTCTGCCCCTCGCGGACGG
>DATIXD010000177.1:0-13597 GCA_035518875.1 Methylococcaceae bacterium
CACCCCCGCCGATTTCACCGGCCCGCTCCCCGCCCGGTGGAGAGTCCTTCGACTGGGATCAAACTTACGCCAACGATCCGGAACCGGGCGAACCGGCGCCGGAATTTCAGTTTGATCAAACCGTCGACGGGGAGCCAGCACGCGCGTGAAATCACCCCGTTGCCGACTCGGCCCTTCGAGCCTGCAGGGAGGCACTTTGCCAAGAGTACGGGTTGACCACGTTCCAGTGGCCGTGTGCGACCCTTTGCATCCTGCATTTTCCTGCGTCAACCCTTGACAAACGCGTTTCCACGCTTTCCGTTGCTTGACAGCGTTTCAACCGGAGCGTGTAATTTAGCGTGAATGGGCGAAAACGCCCATTGAAACTCCTATCCTTTACGCGGGAAGTGACGATGGAAATCGCGACGCTGCCCGTGCGAACGTTCTGGGCTTCGCGGGTGCGCCCGACACATTCCACCAAGCGAGCGCGCCACCCAGCAGCGACGCGCAATAGACCGCAAACGAAGCACCTGTACCGCGCCGCGCAACATTTGCCGAAAATCAGCACACCATGCCGAAGACCTCGAGCGATGCGGCAGCAACTGCCCCGCGCCGGCTGGGCCGTGCGGAACTACCGCGCGACACGCGCGCGCTTGCGCGCTACCTGCTCGGAAAGACGCTCGTGCACGAGACGGCGCAGGGACGAACCAGCGGTCGCATCGTCGAGACCGAGGCGTATGTCGTCGGCGACGCCGCCGGGCACGCCTTCGTCGGGGAAACCCCGCGCAACCGCTCGCTGTTTCTCGAACGTGGCCACGCCTACGTCTACTTCAGCTACGGCGTGCACTGGTGTTTCAATATTTCCGCCGAGACAGAGTGTGTCGGCGCCGGGGTACTGGTAAGGGCGCTGGAACCGCTCGACGGCGTCGAGTTGATGCGCGTGCGGCGCGGCACAGACCGGCTCATCGACTTGGCGCGCGGGCCGGGAAGACTGGCAGCGGCGCTCGCAATTGATCGCCGCCTCGATGGAGTCGACCTCTGTGGCAAGGGGCCGCTTTGGCTCGGCACCGCGCTGCGGCCTGTTGGCCGAATTGGACGATCGGTGCGCATCGGGATCACGAAGGAAACGCAGCGGCTGCTGCGGTTCTACGAGAGGGGAAATCCGTTCGTGAGCGGGAGCCGGGCGATGCGCCAGTAGTGGAGCCGAAATTCGCTACGCCCCCGCCGCGCGCAGTTGCTCCATGAAGCCGCGGATGCGCGCCGCGTTGGCGCCGACGTCGCTTTGTCCAATGCGCGACATCGAACGCATGTCCAGCTCGCTGCCTTTGTCCGCCGCGCGCACGCGCAGCACGATGTCGTCCTTGAAGCCGAACATCCTGGTGGTGGCGGTCGCCTCGATCCGTCCATCCTGCGGCACCGCATCGACAACCTGCCAGCCGTCATCGGCCGCCAGTTTTGCCGCATGCGAAAACAGGTCCGCGGGCGCGAGCGCCGACCTGAACGTCGTGACGTCGGGATAGGCCTGCTTCTGCTGTTCGGCGATCTTGTCGTCCGCATAGTCGAGCCCGTCGGGCGCAGTGCGACGCGCCTGCGCGAGCGCGACAAAGGTGGGTGGATTGGCCGTGTCCGTGGTGATGTCGTGGATCGGCGGCACACGGCGTGCCTTCACAAGCTGCGCCGCAGGATATCCACCAACCACCGCACCGAGCAGCCCCCCCACGAGCGCAGCGCCGAAACCCTGTGCGCCCGAGACACCCCGCGTCAGGAACGCCCCGACGAGGGAAACGATCACGGCGAGCGCGCCGATCACGATCGCCGCGCCGGGCAGTTAGAACAGGGAAATACGCAGCGACCACCAACTCATCCTGTATCCGACCGGAGCGAGGGCCAAGGCGACCCCGCCGATGATGACCAGCCAGAGTCCGATCTGGGCAACGCGTGCGCTGAGGTCGAGGTGGCGCTCCGGTCCTGCAGTCCGCATGTCCCGGGGACGCACGCTTTGGGGCCGTCACCGTTGTCCATAGCTTTGGCTCTGCGCTGAGCGCCAACGTGCACTTCCACTGCTGCGTCATCGACGGTTTGTTCAGCGCGGCGGAGGAGGGGATACGGTTCCACCCGGCGTACTTGACCGACGCCGCGATAGCACAGGTGCATCAGCAGACTCGCCGGCGGGTGCTGAAGCTGTTCCATCGCCGTGAGTGGTTGTCACTGGAGGCGGTCGAGGCGATGCAGGCCTGGGAGCATGACGATGGCTTTCCCTGAACGCCGTGGTCTGGTTGCCCTTCTGGGACTGCGCCGGACTGGAACGATTGCTGCGGTACTGTGCCCGCCTAGTCTTCGCTGGCGAGCGACTGAACTGGCTCGAACCGGATCAGCGCCTAGCCTACCAGCTGCCCAAGCCCAGACCGGACGGGCAAACGGAGCTTTACCTTACGCCCCTGGAATTCCTGGATCGTCTCGCTGCCCCGATTCCGCGGCCCCGAAAGCACCGCCATCGCTATCACGGGGTGCTGGCCCCCAATTCTCCCTTGCGTCTTGCCGTGACGGCGTATGCCCGTTTGCCGATCCACACGCCGGCCCATCCATCCGCTGTACCGGTATCTCCGACATCGGCCGACTCCGCCCCGACTGAGTCCGCACCCGCTTCGCACGCGCGCACTCTCTGCGCCGTCCTGATCGCGCGGGTTTACGAGATCCTGCCCTTGATCTGCCCGGAATGTGGCGGCGAAATGCGGCTGATCGCCTTCGTCACCGACGCCGAGCCGGTATGGCGCATCTTGGCCCATCTGGACGAGCCGGTCAGGCCGCCACCGATTTCCCCTGCTCGCTTGCCGCCGGAACAGACTGGGTTCGACCGGGAGTCAACCTCCGCCTACGATCCGGAAAGGGGTGACCCGATGCCGGAATTCGACAAATCGTCAGGATGGACGATTTGCACCGCGAAGCGACCCGAAGGGTGGCGCACCGGAAGGTGCGCCATGAATTCGACCAAACGGTGAGTTGGTAGCCCGCCCTTTCACTGATCACCCCGTTCCCGACTCGGCCCTTCGAGCCTGGCAGGGATGGGATGCGCATGGCCGAAAACCCGGATCGGCCATCACCGCAAGCCCTTTTAACGCCTCGAGTGCCCGCGAATTTCCTCTGAACATCCTCGACCACCTCGCGTTCTCGGTGCTCAGCGCTGACGGCGCCTGACCCGAAGCGCCATTTGCTCGAAATAGGCAATTAAGCTCATTGAATTTTTTATCTTTCTTCTAGTTCTTGGGGAGAAACGTCTTCAACAGGCCAACCGCCTCCTAATGCCTTATACAGTGTAATCGTATCAAATAAGAGTTGTTGATGGTTTTCCAATAAAAGCAATGAGGCTTGTAATAATGTTCGTTGGACTTCAAAAACCTGTAATTGTGTCACTTCTCCTTCGCTTAATCCGGTAAGAGTAATTTCAGCCACTGCTCTGATTTGTTGTGCCCTGGACTCAAGTTCTTTGCGTTGCTCTTTATGATTAAACAGATTGACAAGCGCATTCTCCACTTCTTGAAAAGCAGTAACGACAGTCTGTCTATAAATAGCTTCCGCAGTTAGTTGTTGTGCTTCTCTAACTTTAATATTTGCTGCAATGGATGGATCAAAAATAGGAATATTAACAGATGGCCCAATACCAAATGTCCAAGTTTTGATTGCATTTGACAAGGCGGCTGACAATAAGTTATTCATACCACCATCAGCGGTAAGAGAAATAGTAGGCAGTTTTTCTAATCGCGCCTTGCCCAATAGTTCGTATTGCGCCAATACATTATATTCTGCTGCAACAATGTCCGGTCTTCGTGATAACAAATCAGAGGGCAAACCAACCGGCACATCAGGAAGGGATATGATTTGTTGGAGATCTGCCACGGGGACTTTGAGATCCCCCGCTGGAATACCCAGTAAACTTGCCAATTCATTTTGTGTGACGGCACGTTTTCGCTCAAACTCCAATAATTGAGATTGCAGAAAGTTGATTTCTGCTTGTTGCAACATAAGCTCGCTTCGCGTTCGTAGCCCTGCTTCTAGCTGTCGTACATATATCGCCAGTATTTCTTTTGCGGTCGCCAATGCTTGCTGTTGCGCTTTGATTTGTTCATCGAACTGACGGATTAAGAAATATTTAGAGGCGACTTCTGATACTATGGAAAGCCAGACACTTCTCCAATCGGCTTCACTGGCTTTATATACGGCAGTTTGTGCCAAAACCCCTTTTTTTAATTTACCCCAAAAATCAAGTTCCCAAGATAATGAAGCAGATGCGTGGTCTATCATAAACGTATCAGAAGTTGCTGGTAGCGGACCACCAAACTGTCCTTGCACACCACCGGTAACGGACGTGCCTAGGGATAAGATGGGAAGTCGTCCGGCATTTTCTCGTGTTATTCCTGCTTTTGCTTCGGCAGTTCGTGCGGCGGCTATCTGGATAGTAATGCTATTACTTATCGCTTTTTCAATTAACCCATCCAAGTAAGGATTTTTGAATTCTTTCCACCAATCAATCTTAATAACTTGCTCTCCTTTGGAAGGATCGCCCGCATTAAGAGACCAACCTTCCTTAACAGGTGATACGGGTTGTTTGAATTCTGGACCCGCGAGACCTGCGCATCCTGCCAAGGAAAATAATACGATTACTAAAAAGAGTCGTCTCATTGGAAATGGAAACGCGGTCTAAATTGACTCTGTGTGGTGTTGATATTGAGTTAGAAACGCAGCAGGTTGCCGCAAGGAGGCGCTGGGCAACCTGCTTGTCGGGTGGATTTTCACATTGGAGTAGCCCTTTCACCTGCTTCAGCGTACATAAGAACGCCGGGGTCTGACACAGTACCACCGCCGCCATCTTCGCCCGTCTGGTCACCCACTAAACGACCGTCATCAACACATTGGTCGACACCTTGACAAGGGGAAGATCCGAGACCTATCTGGCTGAGCGTCTTTCCCTTTAGCTTTTCGCCCAGGATCAAAGTCAATCTACATACTATTTCCATCCGGATTGCTGAGTGAATGTTTACTACTTCATCATCGAAAAACGCGATAGATTCGGTAGCGCAACGTTTGTGCCACGGATTCGCATTGCTAGCCTGGATGGTGATAAAAGTCTATGAAATACAATACGATGCCATGTTTTGTACGAGATCTCTGGATCACAGTGTCGTAACTTAATTGGATATTGGATTGCATAATCTCTGGACGTTATGTCCATTTTTGTTGTACGCCAGGCTCTGGGGGATGAGGAATTTGTAAGACGGATGCAGGCGAAGATCCAAACTGTTCAAACAGACGTCAATAACCCCAAGCGACAACGCAGACCCCCAGCACCTTCCCTCGAACATCTCGCCAGTCAACACGTAGACCGCAATCAAGCGATTCTTGCGGCTTATCGGACGGGGCAGTATTCCTACCAAAAGATCGGGGCGTTTTTTTGGCCTGCATTTCACAACCGTCGGGCAGATTGTGCGCGAGGGCGCGAGAGGATGCCCTTGGGTTTTGCGACATGATGAAGCGAGAGCTGGTGACCAGCCCTAAATCGACAGCACTTCCCGACCGATCTCGCGTGTCAATACGCTCGAGATTTGCTCCGTGCCGTTGTTCCAGACGTATGGCGGCAATGAGTCCACAACCGCCATACATAAACGTTTCCTCACAGGCAGGAGTTGGCCGGAAGCTGAAGTTTCTACCTAACAACTATTGTCAGATCAAATCGAGATTACTATAGATTCCGGTATTTTTCGTTTTCGACTCGATTCTTGATCCAAGACGATAGCGCTCTGTTCTTTGAGCAGACTGTGAGCGCGGTAGTCGTCAAGGCGATGATCGCCCTGATGTCCTGAAACGCTTCGCCGCACTAAGGAAGGTGCAGCGAACGGTCCGGCGCGCTGCAGCCCGACCGCGCATCAAGCCTCGATGTCCAGATCGGCTAGTGCCGTGCTGCAACAGGCATATACGAAGCCGGCGTCTCTGGTCCTCTGGTCAATCTCGCAATCTTTGCTTACATGCACCTCGCCGCGACATTTCACCTCGCATGCACCGCAGCTTCCCATCCGGCAGGCGTAATCGATCTCGATGCCGTGGGCTTCCGCCAATTCCAGGAGCGTGAGTTTTTCATCGGTGTCCACGGTCACGCCGGATTTTCCGAACGTCACCTTATGGCGAGGTTCCGTTAGTTTCAAGGCTGGAACATCGCCCTTGGCCCCTTGTGCCACGCGTCCCGTACCGAAACTTTCGGTGTGCAGTTTCGCCAGATCGAAGCCCATGTCCCGCAGAATGTCAGTCACTCCTTGGGCGAAGGGTTCCGGTCCGCACATGAACACGTGGCGTTCCGCCAGATCGGGTACGAGTATATCGATCATCTGCGGGCTGATCCGCCCGGTAAAGCCTGTCCATGACTCCGTGCCGCGCCAGCCTGAGGTCACGGTTACCGCCACCTGGAACCGGCTGTGGCGCGCGGACATCAGCTCCAGTTCCTTGCGGAAAATGATCTCCGCGGGTGACTTGAAGGACACCAGCATCTTCACGTCTACGTCTGACGTGGTATCCACGATCCAGCGGCTCATGGACATGATCGGCGTCACTCCGCTGCCGGCGCCAATGAACAACATTTTGGAGGACGGATAATTGAAGCAACTGAACTTCCCGGCAGGACCCCGGACGGTCAACACCTGTCCGAATTTCACGTGATCACAAAACCAGTTCGACACCAACCCGCCCGGTACGCGCTTGACGGTTAATTCCAGCACGTGGGGACGGGAGGGGCTGGAGGACATGCTGTAGGACCGCTGCACTTCGCGGCCGTCGATGTTCAGCAGGAAGGTCACGAACTGCCCCGGCTTGTAGGAAAACAATAGCGGCATTTCTCCGACCAGGCGGAAGGTCTTCACATCGTGGGTTTCCTCGATGATATCCGCCACCCTGAGCGTGGTGACTCCTTCGCTCCACATCCCGATTTGGCTGTGCTGTGCCACCAGATGGCTCAGCAGCGGACAGGCGGGCGGCGGCGGTGGGGTGTAGAAATAGGAGGGTATCTCCTCCAGTTCCTCGGCCGCGACGTCTTCATGCCCTTCCAGGGGCGGGGCGTCGGCCAAGGAGAAGCGGAGTTGATAGCCCGGCAGGTCTACCAGATCGCCGTCGCAGAGCTGCACCGGCACTTTCGGTTTCAGCTTTTTGCGGTTAAGCAGCGTGCCGTTTTCCAGGTCGAGTCCTTCGATATAAAGCTTTTGGTCTTTTTTCCGGAGTACGGCATGGAACAGGCCGAGCTTGTAGGCTTCCAGTTGCAGGTGGGCGGTGGGATGCCGGCCGATGACGGTTTCCCGGCCCAACTGATCGATGGTGATTTCGTGAACCTCGACTCCGTTTTTGAGGATGGCCATTTTGTCATCAGGATTGTCGTAGAACTGGTCGCCCTGGAACAAGCGGGTGAGCCAGAGTTCGCCCGCGGCTCCGACTTTGGCGGTGTGATGCGCCGATTTTTCCCGGCTTCCTTCCGGCGGCGAGAAAATCGGCCCATCCTCAGAGAAAAACATCCGGCGCCAGAAGTCGTCGTCGCTGTTTTCGTGTTCGCTGGTCGTCGCCATCGCAGGATCCCCTCTATATGCTCATAACTTCGATATGCATGTCGTTCATCGCGGCCCCCGCCAGATACACCTGTCTTTGCAAGGCGTGCACTTCGTTTCTGGCGCCGCAGAGGAATACGGTCCAACCGGAAAGATCATTCGGCAGCAGCTGCGCAGCAAGAGAATGCACAGTGCCGCGCGCGATGCCATCGGGCGCGGCACCGTGTTCCACGCAGGGGATATAATGAAAGTTCGGAAACTGTTCGCCGATTTCTCGCAATTCGTCGACGAAATACAGATGGTCGTCGCGGCTCGCACCGTGGAATAGATACACAGGACCCGAGTGGTCATTCTCGAACGCGTCCTGCATCACGCCGATCAAGGCTCCCAACCCGCCGTTCCAGCCCGCCATCAGCAAGGGTCTGTTCGGATGCCCCATCCCATAGAAGAGTTCTCCCGTCGCGCCACAGGCGGTGAGCACATCGCCCACCCTGAGGCTGTCGTGAATCCATTCGGAGAAAAAGGCGCCCCGGATGCGCTCGACATGGAGTTCGATTCTACCGCTCAATCGCGCGCTGCTTGGGGAGGCAACGGGGAAACCTTTGCCGATGTTCTCCCCATTGAACAGCGTCATGGATTGGCCGCCCCGGTAGTGCAATGGGGGATCGCAACGCAGGACCAGTTCCAGGACATGAGGATTCAGGGGGTTCAGCTCAGCGACCTCGGCCGTCGCCTGGACGGTGATTGCTTCCTCCGCCAGAGCAATCTCCATGTCCCGTTCGGGGAAGCAGCCGCAGGCCAGGAATAGGTGTTGCAGCTTGAAGGCATCCTTGAGATTGGTTTGCGCGTGGGTGGGCGGCGGGCCACCCAGAGAGCGCATCATGCAACTCAGGCATACCTGACGCTGGCAGACATGGGGTACTTCGACTTTTTGACGCAGCAGGGCTTCCAACACCGTCTCTTCCGGCCGGCAGTCGTAGATTTTCCCGCCCAGGAGGAGTTTTCTATTCTCCATGGTCATGTCCGTTCAATGGCTATGCCGGCATCGGGTACCTTCTCATGCACTTGCCTCCCTACCGGTTCAAGATGTCGTCGCGGGTGCTCTCGATGACGGCCATCATTTCGTCGATTTCCTTGCTCGATACCTGTATCTCCTCCAAAGTTTCCCTGAAAATGGCCGCCACGCGGTCGAAGTGTTCGTCGGTCAATCCCATCTGCTCCACCAGCCGCCCATGAGTCTTGCGCAGGTCCAGCCCCGAGTATTGATAAGGACCCCCGAAGGCCATGGCGAGAAACGATTTCTGCTTGAGCCGCTGGCCTTCCATGTCCACGTCCTCGAAAAACCGGCTGACCAGATCGTCCTGGAGCACCTTGCGGTAGAACACATCCACGGCGATTTCCATGGCCTTGTCGCCACCGACCCGGTTGTACAGCGGAATGTCCTGCAACTGGAAATAGTCGCCTTTTTTCGCGGCCACGCTGTCCGTGCCCCAATCGATTTTCCGGTCGAGTTTTTTCAGCAAAGGAATATGCTTGGAGCATTGAATATAGGCTTCTTCCACTTCCACCATCACCCAACGCTCCGGGCGCCTTTTGCCTTCCCGGTTAATTTCCTCGATGACGCTTTCGGGTAGTTTTTCGGAATAGGCCAGCAACTCGTCGTGTTCCACGACCCGTGCTTTGCCGTTGACGTGCAACCCCACCGTGTCCCTGTAGAAATCGATAATCAGCATGGCGATATGGGGATTTTCCGAAATGTTGCCGGAATTGGCATACACACCATTGCCGCGGTATTCGGGATACATCAGATACTTATCGCTCAGTACCCGGATGAAGCCGGGTTCGCCGAATTTCGAGGTGCAATCGCATTCGCCATGGCGGTCGGCCGTCGCCACGAACAGGAACTCCTGCCGGGCGATGTAATCGCGCATAACCGGCGCCAGATAATCCAAAACCTGCCGGTCATAAAAGGCAAGCGCCCGGTCTTTGCTGCCATATTTTTCCTGCAGCCGGTGTTCGCCATCCGATCCAGGCAGGAGGTTGGGCTTGGTCGGTTTGGCTGAGTTCTGGGTTGTATCTGGTCGGCGTTCGTCGCTGGTGGGTGCCGGGTCAGGCGTGCCGGAAGCGATGTCTGCACTATTACCGGAGCTTTTGAGTGGTGCCTGAACGGTTTCATTTTTTTCCTTCATAAAACCGAAGGTCTTTCGCTTTGGAGTCGGTTCGCTCGCTGACGAGGCGGAAGCCTGTGCTTCGCTTGTAGTGTCTGTCGCGGCATCCGGTTCCTTTGTGTTCGAGTCTAATGACGGTTGTTCGTGGGGTAGAGACGAATCCTGATTTTCTGTCTTCATAGCGGTTCCCAGTTTTGAAAGAGTTTTTTCACAAGCGCCTCCCCTTATGAATTCGATAGTGTCGAACGCGCGCCCACAGGACGGCAACCCAATCGGAGATCGGAAACCACGGGCCTGTCGTTGTCGTTTGGGAACCCCCGATTCAGAAATCAAATCATCGGAATACGGCTATTCACCGCCCGTTGAATCTGCTCACGGATGATCTTCGCCAGTGGCTAAGATGTTAGAATTACACGCTCGAAACCGAGACGCAAGACGACTAAGCCGATTTGCCAAATCCTACAGGGCAAAGCTATGGATGTTCCGTCTGTTAACTACGCCAAGAGCGGTGAATTTCATATTGCCTACCAGGTGCTCGGCGACGGACCGATCGATCTCGTATTGGTACCCGGCTGGATCAGCCATCTTGAAGTGGCCTGGGAGCAGCCGCGGTTGGCTCACTCGTTTCGTCGGCTTGCATCGTTCAGTCGGCTCATCTTGATCGACAAGCGCGGGACCGGTCTGTCGGACCGGGTTTCACCGAAGAGCCTACCGACACTGGAAGATCGCATGGAAGACCTTCATGCGGTCCTCGACGCGGTTGGGGCTAGCCGCACGGTTCTGTACGGGATTTCCGAGGGCGGGCCCTTGTGCATGCTGTTTGCCGCGACCTATCCGGAACGGACCGCAGCTTTAGTGGTGTACGGCTCATGGGCGCGCGCCTTTAAGGCACCGGATTACGAATGGGGTTTTGATCCACTTGAATTCGAAAGATTTTTGACTACCCTCGAACCCCGCTGGGGTGAGGGAGCGGCCGTGAACGTCGTTGCGCCGAGTTTGGCGCATGATGCGCAATTTTGCGCCTGGTGGGGTCGCTACGAACGAATGGCCGCGAGCCCCGGTGCCGCCGTAGGTCTACTTCGGATGGCCTTTGAGGGCGACGTTCGTCATGTGTTGCCGGCGATCTCTGTTCCCACTCTGGTTCTTCATCGCTCTCATGATGCGCTTGTCGATGTCCGACATGGCCGGTACATTGCCGAGCACATCCCTGGCGCGCGATACGTCGAACTGGAAGGCGGGGATCACTTTCCCCTTGGCGGTGACTTGAACGCGGTAGATCAGCAAATTGAAAATTTTCTGTCCGATCTCATTGGAGTGCGGCGGGGCCCCCGCACGGACCGGGTGCTGGCGACGGTGCTTTTCACCGATATCGTTGGGTCCACCGAGCGCGCAGCTGCTTTGGGAGACGAAAAGTGGAAAAAACTGATCGCCATCCACGATAGTCATGTTCGCATGGAGCTCGCTCGTCATCGTGGCAAGGAAATCAAGACGATTGGAGATGGTTTTTTGGCGACGCTTGACGGTCCGGGACGAGCTGTCCTTTGCGCTGACGCGATCCGCAAATCCGTGCGTTCGCTCGGATTGGAAATCCGCAGCGGGCTGCATACCGGGGAGATTGAGATGATGGAAAATGACATCGCGGGAATGGCGGTCAACATCGGTGCCCGAGTTGCAGCATTGGCCGGGCCTGGCGAAATCCTGGTGTCCAGTACGGTGAAGGATCTCGTGGTCGGTTCGGGAATTGAATTTACAGACCGCGGTCTTCACGTGTTAAAGGGTGTACCCGGTGAATGGCATCTTTTTGCTGCCGTGTTATGAGGCGCTGCGAACCGCGCGGGCGAAGGTCTTACCGCTGTCGGCGCATCGTTTTTTGGAATGAGGTGTTGGACTCTTATCACTCTCCATCAGGAAAAACGAACGTATGACAAGCCACCTTGAGCACACTGAGGTCCGGCGCGTGATGGTCGGGACCGATCGGTCCGAAACCGCCGAGCAGGCGGTCCGATGGGCTGTCTCGTTCGCGGAACGGTACGGCGCAGAGCTCTTCGTTGTGCAGGTGATCGTACCGCACAACCCCGCATCTACCGAGTTCGGGGCGGCGGAACGCACGCGTGCAGCCGCGGCCGGCGAGGAGCTCGCGGTTCACGTCCGGCAGCTTGCCGGGGAACGCGGTCATGCCTCCGTCGTCGTCGATGACGACCCGGCGATGGCGATCGTGCGCGCCGCCGAGCAAGAGGCCGTCGATGTCCTGGTGGTCGGCAACTCCGGAATGGCGGGGCGGAAGGAGTTCCTGCTCGGCAACGTCCCCAACCGTATCAGTCACAACGCCCGCTGCAGCGTTATCATCGTGAACACGTTGGCGTCCGGCGAGGGCGCGCCGGGCCAGGCGCGGGCCGCCATCCGCGGCGCTGAGTCGCAGCCCATCGAGCCTCGGCTTGCGTCCCGGGGTGCGAAAATCGCAGCGGTGATGGCCAAGCATGGCCTGAAAGAGCTGTTCGGCCGGCCCGACGAGCAGGGTGCGACCGGCCGGCGCCGGCAGGCCAAGCGGCTGCGCGCCGCCCTTGAGGAACTAGGCCCCACGTTCTGCAAACTCGGGCAAATCCTGTCAACGCGCCCCGACCTCCTGCCGGCCGAGTACGTCGAGGAACTCGCGATGCTGCAGGACAGCGTGCCGCCGATGCCCGAACGGGACGTGGTCCGGGTCTCGGAGCAGGAACTGGGGGTGCCTTGGGAGGATGTTTTCGAGTCGATCGATCCGAGTCCCTTGGCCGCCGGCACGATCGGTCAGGTCCACCGGGCGATGCTTGCCAACGGCGACCGTGTGGTCATCAAGGTGCAGAGGCCGACGGCCCGCGAGGAGATCGAGCAGGATCTCGCCTTGCTCGAGGTCTTCGCCGAGAAAGTCCGCGACCGGGCCGCACTGCAAAAGGTCATCGACATGGAAGCCGTGTTCAAACAGCTCTCCATGTCCTTGCACCGCGAACTCGACTTCCGCGAAGAAGCCTCGAACATCGAGCGCATGCGTGACGTCCTCCAAGGCTACGATCGCCTCGACGTTCCCGGCGTGCACCGAGACTTGTCAACCTCGCGGCTCCTGGTGATGGAGGAGATTCAGGGCATACCCATCATGAAAGCTCCGGAGGGTCCGGCACGAACCCAGGCAGCCCGCCAGCTCCTGGAAAGCTATTACAAACAGATCATGATGGACGGATTCTTCCACGCCGACCCGCATCCCGGTAATCTGATGTGGTGGAAGGACCGGGTCTACTTCCTCGACTTTGGGATGGTCGGGAATTTGGAAACCGAGATGCGCGAGCATTTGATGCTCCTGCTGCTGTCTTTCTGGCACGAAGACGCCGAGTTCCTAACCGACGTCACCCTCATGTTGTCCCGCGCCGCCGACCGATCCGATCTGGACGTGAACCAGTATCAGGCCGAGATCGGCGAGCTCATGGCCAAATATCGGACTTCGGGACTCGCCGAAATGCAGGTTGGGCCTATATTGCAGGAAATGAGTGAGATTGCGCTTCGGCATGGCGTCCCGCTGCCGGTGTCATTCGCACTCATCGGCAAAGCGCTCGCGCAGGTGCAACTCGCTACGGTGCAGCTCGACCCAACGATTGACCCTTTCGAAGTTGCCGGGCAGTTCCTGACGCGATCGTTGCTGAAAGGCATGAGGTCCAAGCTCAACCCGAAGACGCTCCTTTACCAATCGCAGAAGCTGAAAGTTCGAGTCGTGCGGGCGATCGAAACGTTCGAGCGATTAATCGGTGCCCGTCCCGGACAGAAACTCGAGGTGAACTTTCGGGCGAACTCCCTTGAGGATACGGTTCGTAGGGTGGGACGGCGGCTCGCACTCGGGCTGATTGCCGCAGC
>DATIXD010000178.1:0-6233 GCA_035518875.1 Methylococcaceae bacterium
CGTAATCCAAGGCGAAGTCCTGTCCGTTTTTCCCATAACAGACCGTCCTTGCCTCGCAATCGAAGGAAGAGACTTGCACCCCGCTTTCCACCCGGATTCCGGCCTGCGCAAGCGATTCGAACGAACGCAGGATGATCTTGCCCTCGATGTCCTCGCGGCTGAAACCGTGCGACAGCAACGGCCTGGAATAATAGCCATGGGTTTCCCGGGTCAGTAGGATGATGGAGGTAGTTGGCTGCAGCTTCAACATCTCCTCGCCGAAGCTGACGCCGGCAATACCCGATCCGATGACGACCACGCGCATAGGCAGAACTCCCCGGTCGACTGGTTTGAAAACGGCTTCCCGCGTCTACTCTTCGAGCAAATCGAAATCCTGCTTGCTCGATCCACAATCGGGGCAAGTCCAGTCTTCGGGCACGTCTTCCCAACGGGTCCCCGGGTTGATACCGGAGTCTGGATCGCCCGCTTCCTCGTCGTAGATATAACCGCAGATAACGCAGACGTATTTCTTGTATTCGCTCATGGCTTTTCTCTCTTCAGGAAACTCTGAACAAGTCCATCCGGGACTTGTCGCAGGCCGTCACCGGAAAGCGCGGTTTCCCGGTGACTCACGAGATCAATCGCTTGCAGCGATTGATCTTCGCAGTACATCCCTGCACCGCTGAAGCTCTGACTTGATCGGAGCTTCCTTCAGGCCATTGTCTTGGCGGTCGCGAAAATTTCCTCCGCGTCCAGAATCTGGTTGTTCTGTTCGAACAGTCTGGCGATACAGGCCCGATGCAGGGCGAGCTTAAGGGTGCCGAAGCCGATCGCCCCCCAAATGATCTTACCGTGACGATCGATGCCCTTATCCATCATGTCGGTGCCGCCGATCCCCAGAGGCGGCGTCGCATTGGCGTCCGCCATCATTTCGATGTTGGGATTAGCCTGCCAATGGTGGAGGTCCAAAAGATTTACGCCCACCGCCCCGGTGGCGAAGACGATTTGCGCGTCGCTGATTGCCGCACCGCGTGCGTCATTGTCGCACGCTTCCACGGGAGTCAGATCGACGCCGAACCGTTCCTTCATGTCGTGGCAGGCTCGCTCGGCCCGGGCCCGTTGACGGGAGGTCAGAGATACCACAGCGCCTTCGTTCGCGAGCATGACGGCTGCGCGTTGGCCGACCGGACCGGTGCCTGCCAAGACCACGGCTTTCTTGCCAGCGAGGGTTCCGCTGACCGCCAGTTTGGCCACAGCCGCCGCCGCCGTGGTGTTGCTGCCGTTGCTGTCAAGCATGACCGAGACCCGGAAATCGGCGAAGAATTTCTTCTTGACCGCTTTCAGCAGCTCCTGGCCGGCGATCAGATCGCTGCCGCCAATGAAGATCGCGGTATTCTTCTTGTCCTTGGGCGCTCTTGTGAAGATCGTGCCCTCCACCAGGGCGCCCACGTTTTCCGGCGTCAGGCCGCCGTGGCCGATGACGTGATCCGCGCCGCCGTCGTAGGCGACCACGGTATCGAAAACGGCGGGATGGCTATCGGTATCGAACTGGAACAAGAGTTTTTTCATTGTTTTTCCTGTAAAAGAACCGAAATCGGGATAATTGGGGATTCGTGTCCGTCCTTGGGCAATCCATCGGCCGGGCCCGGCTGTTTGGGTGAAGGCGGCAAGATGGGCTGGGTGGAATGTTGTTACGCCTCTTCTCACCGGTGCCTTATAATCGGCCGCTTAGTTTACGCATTCAATGGTTAAATTTGGAGAGCCTTCGCATGATCAAAGACAAGTCGATCCAACAATTTCTCGATGAGTTGGCGAGCAAGGAGCCGACCCCGGGGGGCGGCAGCGCCGCGGCGATCATGGGTGCGATGGGTGCGGCGTTGGTCAGCATGGTGTGCAATCTCACGGTCGGAAAGAAGAATTACGAAGCGGTGGAAGCGGAGATGAAAGAGACGCTCCAGGCGGCGGAGAGTCTTAGGACCCGCTTGATCGACATGATTCGCGCGGATGTGGACGTCTTCGATCAGGTCATGGGCGCCTATGGCCTGCCGAAGGAAACCGAGACGGAGAAGCAGGCGCGTAGCCAGGCGATTCAAGCCGCCCTGAAAGCCGCGACCGACGTGCCTTTGGCCTGCGCGCGCGCCTGCGCCGAAGTGATCACCCTGAGCCGAGGCGTCGCCGAGAAGGGCAACAAGAACGTCATCAGCGACGCCGGCGTCGCGGTACTGGCCGGTTACGCAGCCCTGAAAAGCGCCGCATTGAACGTCTACGTCAATGTCGGCGCGATCAAGGACGAGGCTTTCGTCGCCGAACGCCTTAGCCAATTGAACGCGATTATGACCGGCATGGATATCGCCGTCAAAGAGATCCACCAGGAAGTCCAAAGCAGGCTGTAGCGGGTTTGCAATCGGCAGAGATACGAGCCGTGAATCTATTGGTTTCGATCAATTTCCACTTTTCCGTTTGGCTCACCATCATCGGTGGCATATGGCTATTCAACGATCCAAACTGGTTTCTCGACGACCCGGAGAATCTCTATGGGCCAATCAAAAACAACCTGCTGATCGTCATGATCTATCTGGTAATCAGCCAACTGGCGTGCTGGTTTTTGCGTTATACCCGCAAAACCGGGCGTCTGGAAGCGCTGCTCATGGGCTTGATCGTCCTTCTGGTGGCCGCGGGAATGAAATTCTATGCCCACATCAACGCACTGCCGTTACATGACTGGCTACCATTCGCCTTGGCCTACATCGGTGTCTCTCATATCCTGTATTTTTTTGTCCGACCCAACACCGTTGAAAATTCCTCCAAAGAGTCTTAAGTTGGCTTTAGTGTCCCCGGCTGGAGCTCTTGTTCATCCAGCGACCGATCACTCCCGTACGCAGTTAGAGGACCCATGAATAAAAATTCGCTCTTTGATACGATCCGCGAGGCCGCCGGCGGAATGTGGCGCAAACTCACGGAAAGCCTGAAAGCCTCGGGGCTAGCAGGAAAATCCCCGGTGGAAATCAACCCGCCCGACGAGAACCAAACCCGGCGCAGGCGCAACCTCATCTTTTATGTCATCCTCGCCTTCGCCACCGTGTACCTGTGGCAAAGCTATCAGGCGGTGCGACAGAATGAAATTCCCTACAGCGAGTTCCTTAAATACGTGCAGGAACAGCGTATCGAGCAAGCGGTCGTCACCGAACAAATGATTTCGGGCACGCTGAAACCGGAATCCCCCGGCAAAGAACCACGACCTTTCATCACCGTCCCTTTGTGGAACCAGGAACTGGCGCAGACGCTGGAGAAACAGGGGGTCAAATACACGGTCCGCTATGGCGGTAACTGGTTGGGCAACTTCATCTTCAATTGGCTGCTTCCCATCGGCATCCTGTTCGTGGTTTGGGGCTGGATGGCCCGGCGGATGACCGGCGGGCGCGGGTTTCTCAGTCTCGGGAAAAAGGCGCGCATTCATGCCGATACCATGCCGAAAATCACCTTTCAGGATGTGGCCGGCGCGGAGGAAGCCAAGCAGGATCTGAAGGAAACGATCGAATTCCTGAAAGACCCCACTAGGATTCAGCGCTTGGGCGGACGGATGCCGAAAGGCGTTTTGCTGATGGGACTGCCGGGAACCGGCAAGACCTTGATGGCACGGGCGGTGGCCGGGGAAGCGGGTGTGCCCTTCTTCAATATCAGCGCCGCAGAGTTCATCGAGATGTTCGTCGGCGTGGGCGCGGCGCGGGTGCGAGATTTATTCGATCAGGCCCGGCAAAAAGCGCCCTGCATCATCTTCATCGACGAACTGGACGCCATCGGCCGCTCGCGCGGCGGGCCCGTGGTCATGGGCGGGCATGACGAACGCGAGCAAACACTGAATCAGCTGCTCACCGAAATGGACGGCTTCGATCCCTCCGTGGGCGTGGTCGTCATGGCCGCCACCAACCGGCCGGAAATCCTAGACAAGGCCTTGCTGCGCTCGGGCCGCTTCGACCGCCAGATCGTGGTGGACAAGCCGAGTCTGGACGACCGGGTGGCGATTCTCGCGCTGCACACCAAGGCTATGAAGCTGGGCAAGGATGTCAATCTGCGCGTCGTCGCCCAGCGCACCCCCGGCTTGGTTGGCGCAGACCTGGCCAACGTCGCCAATGAAGCGGCCATCATCGCAGTGCGCGACAACCAGGACAGCGTCGGCATGCAGCATTTCGAGGCCGCCATCGACCGCGTATTGGCAGGCCCGGAAAAGAAGAGCCGGGCGCTGAGCGAGGCGGAGAAACGACGGGTGGCCTATCACGAGTCAGGCCATGCCCTGGTAGCCGAAACCGTACCCACAGCCGAACCGGTGCACAAAGTGTCGATCATCCCCCGCGGAGCCGCTGCCCTGGGCTTCACATTGCAGTTGCCGGTGGAAGAAAAGTTCCTGTCGACGGAACCCGAACTCAAGGACCAGATCGCCATTCTACTGGGCGGACGCACCGCCGAGGAGATCGTGTTCGGCGACGTCTCCAGCGGCGCACAAAACGACCTGGAAAAAGCCTCGGAAATCGCACGGGCCATGATCTGCCAGCTCGGCATGAGTAAAAAACTGGGCCCTCTCACTTACGGCAAGAGGCAGCGTCTGGCCTATCTGAACATCGAGGGCACGGAAGAGCGCAATTTCAGTGAGGACACCGCCAGGCTGATCGATGCGGAAGTGAAGGAGCTGGTGGAGGAAGGCCAGAGCCGGGCGAGGGAGATCCTGACGCAAAAACGCCTGACCTTGGATGCGCTCGCGAGACTGCTGCAGGAAAAAGAGGTGGTCAGCGGAGAGGAAATCAAGGAAGTCATTCGCGCATCGGAGGCACAGGCCGGCTAAGAGAGCCGACCCCGGCAGCGGCGCGCGCTGCGACCTCCTTACATCAGCGCCGCGAAGGGCAGCACGGTCACTTCCTCGCCGGGCTCGACCGGACCGCTTTCGTGCGGGAGGATGATGAAGGCGTTGGCGAGGCTCATCGACCGCAAGATGCCCGAACCCTGCTTGCCCGCCGGTCGTACGCACCACTCCCCCGCTTCGCCCGGTTCGATGATGCCGCGCTGGAATTCCGTGCGTCCGGGCTTCTTGCGCAGACGCGCCGTGGTTCTGGCCTTGAAGGTCGGCACGATGGGACGCTCCGATAACCCCATGCGCCTTTCCAGTACCGGCAGGACGAAGTGGTAAAACGTGACCATCACCGCCACCGGATTGCCCGGCAGGCCGAACACGGTGCTTTCGCCGATTTGGCCGAAGGCGATGGGGCGTCCCGGCTTGATGGCCACTTTCCAGAACCGAACCTCGCCGATTTCCGCCAAAATCTGCTTGACATAGTCGGCCTCGCCGACCGAAACACCGCCCGAGGTGATGACGACATCGGCCTGATCGGCTGCTCCGATCAGCGCAGTCTTCAGCCGCTCCGGCTGATCGGGGCATATGCCCAGGTCGGATACCCGAACGCCGAGGCGCTTGAACGCGGCGGTCAGGGTGTAGCGATTGCTGTCGTACACACAACCTGCATCCAGCGCTTGGCCGATGCCGCGGATTTCATCTCCGGTGGATAGCAGCGCGACCCGCAGCCTTCGCTTGACCCGAACCTCTCCCCTGCCCAGGGAGGCGATCAGGCCGATATCGGCGGGCGTCAAATAACGCCCCGCCCTGAGGATGGTCTCGCCGCGCCGAATGTCCTCGCCGGCGTGGCGCACGTTGTCGCCGGGCTGGTAACGATCGCTTATGCGGATGAAAGACCCTAGCGTTTCGACGTGTTCCTGCATCAACACCGTGTCGGCTCCTTCCGGCAAGGCCGCGCCGGTCATGATGCGCAGGGCTTGGCCGCCTTGCAGAACCGCCGGATAAGGCCTGCCCGCCAGTGTCAGACCGACCACGGGCAGTTCGGCGATCCCGCCGGGATCGGGCAAATCCGCGGCGCGCACCGCATAACCGTCGACCGCCGAATTGCTATGGGCCGGCACGTCGAAGGGCGCGACGATGGCCTCGTGCAAAGCCCGCCCGACCGCATCCCCGATATCGATCTGCTCAAATCCGCAAATCGGGCACACTGTCTCGAGCATCGCGGCCAGTGCCGCGTCGACACGCAGACTGCCGATCTCGCTATCATCGACGCAACTCGTTTGGGTGCTTGGCGAAGTCAGGTTCATGGTGTGGTGTTTACCGATTGATTCAAGGATGGATGACGCAATGGTACTATCCCTCCCATATGCGCGACAGACGAATCCCGCCGGAATCATCGCCCTCCCCTCGA
>DATIXD010000179.1:0-2291 GCA_035518875.1 Methylococcaceae bacterium
CTGCGTCGGCCACACAACTAAATCATTCCATTTGAGCTCAAAGCGATAATCGAGCAACAATTACGCCTCATCTTCTCAGGCATTTTGGTTACCCCCAATGTGAGGCACCGACCATGACCCGTCGGTTACCTTTTTCAATGAGGCAATGCGCAGCTGTGGGCGCGATACAGCATCGAACGGTTGGGATAAGCGCCCCGAGGACATGGTTGCGAACGGCGGGCACAACTTCATTCATTTTCCGGGTCGCCGAGGGATGAAGCCGGATTTGGAATGGTTGGCGCGGCTATCCGACCTGGTCTGCCGTTGGCGTGGTGGAAATTTCGGCGACGGGACGTATGCTGCGCTGTATTTCTTGCACTGGCAGGCGGCGACTTGCGGAAGACGTTTTGCCTCGCGCAAGTTCAAGGGCGATCCGCGTCCGGATGGGCCGGGCTGGTTCCGCGAGATCGAGCAGGCGCCGGTAGGGTGCCTATCGCCGATCCTGATCCGCTACTTCGAGCGTTATCAGTTTCTCGGCGTGAGCCCGAACGTTTCGGCCGCGCTTTGCGCCTGGCTGAGGGGGCAGTGGCCGCTGATTCTGTGCGAGCGCATTCCAACTCCCGAAGAGGTGCTGCGCATGCAGATCGAGGGGAGGCGACCGGTGACCATCTTTTCGGATTCTTCACGTATGCTGCGCCCGGTATTGCACAAGCCAAACGGCTTCGCGTTCATGGTTCACGACCTCGAACACGCCTACCGGTTCTTCCACGATCCGGAACTCCACGCGGGGCAACGAAGATTCTTTGCCGTGCTTCAGGAGGTGATCGACCGGGGCCTGATCGAGAAATACCGGGGAGATCCGATGTTTCTGGATCAGTTCCATTATCTCATCAGCGACATGAACACCCACCTGATGCACAGTCTGCACTTTTTCCGGGCAATCCTGATCGAGTTCCATCTCCGCCGTGAGCAAAAGCCGCATGACGATAGGCTATCCCAGGCGGCGCGGGCGGAAGTTGCCGAGTTGGTGCAGTGGCTGGCCGCACGGCTGGGACTGGGCGGAGTGCCTTTCCGGGAAGGCTTAATTCGATCTCTTGGTCCGACTTTTGCGTGGATTTTTTAAGCGGTAACTTTGGAATCCAACGGATTCGGCCGTTTTCTTGCAACCCATATACAAGTGAGTTTGATAGGCAGAGAACCATGACATCACCTGAGCCGGTAATCCCCATCGGGGGTGAGTCGATCCGCATGAAACCCGATGGTACTCTGGAAGTGCCTGACCGACCGATCATCCCGTTCATTGAGGGCGACGGCACCGGTCCCGATATCTGGCGAGCTGCGGTGCGCGTGCTCGATGCGGCAGTGGAGAAGGAGTTCGGTAGCAGAAAGAAGATCGCCTGGACCGAGGTGTACGCCGGGGAGAAGGCGAAACAGCTCTTCGATACCTGGCTTCCCGATAAGACCTTGGAGGCGTTCAAGACCTACCTCGTCGGCATCAAGGGGCCGCTGACCACGCCGGTGGGCGGCGGCATCCGCTCGCTGAACGTAGCCATCCGCCAGTTGCTCGATCTCTACGTCTGCCTGCGGCCGGTGCGCTATTTCAAGGGCGTGCCATCGCCGGTAAAGCAGCCCGAGAAGGTGGACATGGTGATCTTTCGGGAGAACACCGAGGACATCTACGCGGGCGTTGAGTGGCCAGCCGAGTCGCCCGAGGCGCGGAAGCTCATCGATTTTTTGCAACAGGAAATGGGGGTCGACAATATCCGCTTTCCGAAGACCTCCGGCATCGGTGTCAAGCCGGTCTCGCGCGAAGGCTCGGAGCGGCTGATCAGGGCTGCCTTCGACTACGCGATCCGCCACCGGAGGAAGAGCGTCACGCTGGTCCACAAGGGCAACATCATGAAATTCACCGAAGGTGCCTTTCGCGACTGGGGATACGTCCTCGCCAAGCGCGAGTACGGCGGCCGAGTCGTCAGTTGGGATGACTGCGAAGGCAAGCCCGCGCCGGGGCAGATCCTGCTCAAGGATTCGATCGCAGACATAACGCTGCAGCAGGTACTCACGCGGCCGGAAGAATTCGACGTGATTGCGACTTTGAACCTGAACGGCGACTATCTCTCCGACGCGCTGGCCGCCCAGGTCGGCGGCATAGGCATCGCACCAGGCGGGAACATCAACTATCTCACCGGTTACGCCGTCTTCGAAGCGACCCACGGTACGGCGCCCCGCTACGCTAACCTTGATAAGGTCAATCCCGGGTCGGTCATCCTCTCCGGCGTCATGATGCTCGAATGCCTGGGTTGGATCGGGGC
>DATIXD010000180.1:0-3910 GCA_035518875.1 Methylococcaceae bacterium
CCCTTCTTGCTTGACATGCTTCCATACCTTTTGAGCCTGGGAGTCCTCGCGGTCTGGGGCGGTGCGCGACGGCATGTAGCACCGGCCAGCTTAGGTCAGATTTTCCGAGGGACGGAATAGACACAGAATATGAGCCGTCACTTGGACACTAACTTGTTTAAGTTTGGAACTTATCTTTTATATAAGGGGGCTCAGATTCAAAACGCTAGACAACAAACCCTAAATAACCCCAAAATCAAATGTGATAAAGTCGTAAAAAGCCGAAAAGACCTAATGATCGTCATTCCGGCGAAAGCCGGAATCCAGTAATTTCGAATAACGATAAGAACACTGGACACCGGTTTTCACCGGCGAGACGACTTTTTACGAGATTATCAAATGTTGAAAACGTTGCTTGGATTTAACCATTTTTGATTTTAGGTTGTTTTGGATTTTGAGTTTATTTAGAGTTTGGCCTGTCTGCGCGAAGCCGCTTCGGCGAAGGCAGGGGTTTTGAATTCAGGGTTTGTTAAGAAATGGTTACCAACTTCGAATTTACGGCAAAACATTTCAACTATTTCTGATTAGGATCAAAAAAAGCTGGGGATATCCAGACATCAAGAAAGGGGAGGAGAAAAATGGACAAAAAAAGGTCACGCAAAGGGATTGCGCTTCTGGCTCTTTTAACCGGCCTCGTCATGGTTATCGTCTTTAACTTTGCCGGAGCGACATCCGCACAACCCAAATTGAAGGTGGGCATCTTGCATATTGGCTCTATCGCAGACGCGGGTTACAACCAGGCCCATGCCGAAGGTGTACAGATCATGAAGAAAAATCTTCCGAACGTCGAACTGATTGAGGTCGAGAATGTCCCGGAAGGCGCCGACGCAGAGCGCGTGATGGAGAACATGATCAGGCAAGGAGCCCAACTCGTCATCCCCGCGAGTTTTGGCTATTTGGACCCAGCCTTGAAAGTGGCCAAGAAATACCCGGACGTCAAGTTTGAACACCCCGGGGGATACAAACTCGCCCCGAACTTAGGCACCTACTGGGCGAGCACGCCGGAGGCCTTTTATCTGATGGGCATCGCTGCCGCTAAAACCACGAAGACAAATAAGCTGGGCTATGTGGTCGCCCTTCCCATCAGTTTTTTTCTGGCGAACGTAAACGCCTTTCATCTTGGGGCACAATCCGTCAATCCGAAGGTGGAGACACGCGTGGTCTTTACCGGAACCTTTATGGATCCGGGAAAGGAAGCGACCGCCGCGAACGCCCTCTTGGATCAAGGCGTGGATGTCCTCGGCGTGATTGTGGACTCTCCGATCACGGTGGTGCAGGCTGCCGAAAAGCGCGGGGCCTTCTCCGTCGGCTACCACTATATCGGCGTGCAAAAGTTTGCTCCCAAGGGCTGGATCAGCGGTGTTGCCTTCACGTGGGGTGAACTCTACACTCGTTTTGCCAAGCAGGTGATGGACGGTACGTGGAAAAGCGAGGCCCTCTTGGGCGACCTTGCGAGTGACTATCTCACCATTGCACCTTTCGGCCCCGGGGTCCCGCCGGATGCCATAAAGCTGGTAAACACAAAAAAACAGGACTTCATCAGCGGCAAGCTGAATGTCTTTCAGGGTCCGATTAAGGATAACAAGGGTGTTGAGCGGGTAAAGGCCGGCGAGGCGTTTCCCACCGCGGCCCTGGGGAAAATGGACTGGCTGGTCGAGGGCGTTGTGGGTCAGCCGAAGTAAAATGCAGGCCACTGCGAAATTCTTGGATCAATGCCAAAAAGAGAGGCCGCTTCTCTGTCTCGCAACGTTAATTGGCTCCAGCGCCAAGGCTTTGCTTACTCGACCCGGTTTTTCCGGGAAAGTGCTGGCCGTCCTTTCTACGACGATCTACTTAGTGAGTAGAGATGGAGAGATCTTGTGGCTGTCACAGAATGGGCTGGCCATGCACAGGCGCTGCGTTCTGGCTTCGTTCCAGCCGAGGTCTATCTGCGTCGGCCAAAACTTTCTTGTTGATGATCCATTTCTGCAATTTTTTGGGGGGGTGACCATTGATTTGGATCCCGCTACCGAATGGAAGCCCTCCCTCATCGGACCTAAGGACGCGGAGCCACTGGTTGTCGTTAATGCATGCACCCGCCGGTTGGTCGAGGCTGTCACGAAGATCGGGGATGCAAAAGGTTTCGGCCAGATGATTCCCCTCATTTCATCGCTCGCTGATGGAAATAAGCAGCCGATCTCCATCGCAGACCCCCTGCTTGCCGTGGCTCGCAATTCGATTCTTAATCTTGCAACGGCGTGTTCTAAATTCGACATGACGGAGGTGACACAGAGAGGCCGGGAACTGATTGGCCTGGGCCCAGGGCTGACGCCCTCGGGAGATGACTTTCTTGGAGGTCTGCTCTTCGCGGCTCATTCGCTGAAGACAGCCTATCCTCAAGACTTTAACTGGGGAGAGAAACCTGTGGATGCCCTGATTGATTGGGCGTCCACCCAGACCCATCCCATCAGTCATACGATTCTCAGAGATCATGCCTCGGGCCACGGTCCGGAACCGCTGCACGAATTGGTTGTGTCGTTATTGAAGGGGCAGGATCCGGATCGCACCCTCGAAGGAGTCAAGCGTTTGATCGGGATGGGTGACACGTCCGGATGGGACATCCTGGCGGGAATGCTGACCGGCATGCTCTTTGTCGAAGGAAAGCTGAATACAGCCCTACCCCATTTCTCCTTTTTGAGAAAGGACGGTCGAGAATTACGAATGGAGGAGACCATTGACACCTGCCGAAGACATCAAACAGAAGATTGAAGCCGCCAACTTAGAGACAGTGAAACGGATCAATGCCGCCGATCCTGTCCTGGTAGATATCGCTCCCGCAGGAGAAGTCATCCCGGGTCTTGAAGGTCGAATGATCCTGCACTCCGGACCGCCTATCGATTGGCATCACATGTGCGGCGCTCAGAGGGGCGCTATGATCGGCGTGGTTCTTTTCGAAGGTTGGGGCAAAAACGCAGAGGAGGCGATGAAGCTCCTTGAGAGCGGAGCCATCAAGATTGAGCCCAATCATCACCACCACGCCGTCGGTCCAATGGCGGGCACGATCTCTTCATCGATGCCCGTGTGGGTCGTCGAGAATAAAGCCTTCGGGAATCGGGCTTTCTGTCGCCAGGTGGAAGGACGTCAGCAGTTTGGCGATTACAGCGACTCAGCCCTCGAAGGGTTGCGCCTTTGGCGAGATATCTGGGCCCCTTCACTCCGAAAAGGTCTCCTTCATACGGGAGGTCTTCCGCTTAAGCCTATGATCGCTAAAGCGCTGCAAATGGGAGATGAGTTGCACAATCGATCCATGGCTGCCTCAAGTCTCTTCGCAAATGCGGTGACGGCTCCGATGATTCAAGCGGGCGTTGCAACAGATCACCTGGTCAATACGATCAATTACGTCACGCACCATGAACTCATTTTTCTTGGCCTATCGATGGCCTCCGGCAAGGCCTCCGTGGACCCGGCAATGAATATCGAGCACAGCACAGTCGTTGTGACCATGGCACGGAATGGGACGGAGTTTGGAATTCGTGCCAGCGGCCTTGGCGATGAATGGTTCACGGCGCCGTCGCCGAAGGTAGACGGATTGTACCTCCCCGGCTATAGTGAAAAAGACGCAGGCGCGGATATGGGAGACTCCGCAATCACGGAGACGGTAGGCTGGGGCGGGTTTGTCCTCTGCGGCGCCACAGGAATCCTGAGTCTGGTCGGCGGCACGCCCGATCAAGCGATGGCGTATAACCGGGAAATGCGCCAGATCACAGTGACCACCAGTCCCAACTACCGAATGCCTGTGCTCGGTTTTCAGGGGGCTCCGGTTGGCATCGACATCCGTAAAGTGGTACAGACTGGCATTGCTCCCATCATCGATACCGCGATTGCCAACAAG
>DATIXD010000181.1:0-9900 GCA_035518875.1 Methylococcaceae bacterium
GTGACGGGGCGCTGTTGGCCGATGCGGTGGGCGCGGTCTGAGGCCTGATCTTCGACGGCCGGGTTCCACCAGGGATCCATGTGGATGACGTAGTCCGCCGCTGTGAGGTTCAGGCCGACCCCGCCGGCTTTCAGGCTGATGAGAAACACCTCGCCCTGTCCTGCCTGAAAGGCGTCCACCCGCTTTTTACGTTCCGCAGGCGGGGTTTGGCCGTCCAGGTATTGGTAGGCAATGGCCTTTTCGTCCAGATACGCGCGAATGAGGCTCAGGTGGTCGACGAACTGACTGAACACCAAGGTCTTGTGGCGATTATCCAGGAGCTCTTCCAAAACTTCGCCGAACAGCGCCAGCTTGCTGCTGGAAACACCCAGATCAGGCGCCACCAATTGCGCATTGCAGCAGGCCCGGCGCAGCTTGGTGATCGCGGCCAATACCTTGAAGCGTTTGTCTTCTTGGGGCCCCTGGGTCTCGCTCAACTCGCTCAACAGTTTGCGTCGCAAGGCTTCGTAAAATAGGGCCTCCTGCTCGCTGAGCTCGACTTGCAGCTCGATCTCGGTGCGCGGCGGCAGTTCGTCCAGCACCTGGGCCTTGGTTCGCCGCAAGATGAAAGGCTGGATCATGCGTTTCAGGCGCTGGCGTACCTCACGATCCTGGTTGCGCTCGATGGGTCCGGCGAAGCGGCGGTTGAAGCTTTCCAGGGAACCCAGCAGGCCCGGATTGATGAACCGGAACAGATTCCACAACTCGCCCAGATGGTTTTCCACCGGCGTGCCGGTGGTGATGATCTTGAACCGGCCCTGCAGGGCCATGGCCTGCTGGGAACGCTTGGTCGCCGGGTTCTTGATGAGTTGCGCCTCGTCCAGCACGATGGTTTGCCAGGCGGGGGCGGCCAGAAGCTCGCCAACGGACTCCTGCTGCAACAAGGCATAACTACAAACCAGAAGGTCCATCGGGCGCAGGCTCTCGATCAGCTTTTGCCGATCGCCGCCCCCAAGGATTTGAACGTTGAGGGTCGGCGCGAACCGTTGGGCCTCACTCTGCCAGTTCATGCAAACCGAGGTTGGCGCAACCACCAGGGTCGGTCCCTCGGCGGCCCGGCTCAGGATCAGGGCCAAGGCTTGCAGGGTCTTCCCCAGCCCCATGTCGTCAGCCAGGCACGCGCCCACGCCCCAGGCGGCCAGCCGCGAAAGCCACTCGAAGCCGTCGCGCTGATAATCGCGAAGCTCCGCCTGCAGAGTGGACGGCAGCTTCGGCTGAACCTGCTCGGCCTGACGCAGCCGCTCCAGTTGCGCCCGCCAGGCGGAATCGCCCTTGAACTCGCCCACTTCCTCGGCGATTTCATCCATGACCGGCAAGGCCAGCGCATGGAGGCGCTGATCCTTGCCGTGTTTTTCGGAGTAAGCGCGCAGATCGTCCAGACGCTTCTTGAACGCCTCGGTCAAAGCCAAAAAGCGGCCTTCATCGAGGCGGATGAACTTGCCCTTGGCGCCTTCCGTCAATTCGAGCAGGCGCTGCATGTTCAGCACCTGGCCGTCATCCAGCTTGAGTTCGCCGCTGATGCTGAACCAGTCGCGCTGCTGCTTGATCTTGATGCTGAACTGACTCAAACCGGCCTGCCCCAGCACCTTGAGTTTTTCGCCCTGCGGCCATTCGACCTGGGCCTTGTCGCCCGCCTCATGCAGTTCCAATAAGAATTCCAGACTGCTCTCGGCATCCCCCAACAGCCATTGAAAAGCTGCTACCTCTTCCGCTTGATTAGCGAGACTGGGGCAAAGAGCGATGAGCTCGTTCGCCTGTTTGCGCTCGAGCTTGAGATCGCGCCGGGTTTGCAGGCGCTTGCCGCCGATTTCCGCGATCAAGCTGGCGCCGCCGGAACCGGGGACGTAATAAGAACCCTGGTCGCCGAAGGGGCGGATCAGGATGGCGACGCGCAAGCCTTCTCCTTCCGGAATCAGCTGCACATGGGGACGGGCGTCGGCCTCGACCGTCTCGGCGGCGGCAAGCTCTCCGCCGCCGATATCGGAATGGATGGTCACCAGGGCGGACACCGAACCCAGGCTGGCGAGAATACGCTCCTGGGCGGATGCCGGAGCCTCGATTCCCTTGCCGATGATTTGCGCGAGGCGATGGTGCTCCGGTTTGAGTTCGACAATTTTGAGACGGGTCAGACCATCTTCGGCCAACACCACGCTCTCCTCCTCATCGCACAGCGGCCAGAACTCGATCCTGACCTGCCCGCCCTTGGCCTTTTTCCTGACCCGCAGTTCCGGCTCGGCGGCGACCAGTTCCACGGCGACGCCGCTATCCTTCCAGGACACGGTGGGCGCACCCACCATCGCCAGCCAACCCCGGTTGGACAGGGAATAGCCACCGGTGTACCGGTCGGGGGCGATATGCGCGGCCACGCGGCGATCCTGCTCGGAAAAATAGGCCGCCGATTCCGCCATTTCGGAGACCTTCTTCATCGACAAGGTTTTGCCCTTGTTCCAGCCGCCGCTGGCATTGCGTTTCTGTTCCCGCGCCTCCAACGCGAACCCCAGATACGATCCGCGCTCGCGCGACAGCAACCAGGCTAGACGATATTCCCCTGTTTCGTCCTTGCCCGCAGTCGACCCACGTACCACCGTATTTTTGATGGCGTTCAGGGCACGTTCCCAGGGCTCTTCGTAATGGCTACGACTGACCAGAAGCCTGATACCCTTGGCTTGTTCGAAAGCCTCGGCCGCGCTTTTCATATCGCTCTGCTTGGGATCGATACGAGCGATGAGCGCTGCCAGCTCCGCCGCCAGCCAGCCGTATCCGCAATACGCGGCCTGTTGCTGATAAGCCTTCGCCTGCGACAGATAGTGGGATAATTGCGCGGCCGATCCGTATTGGTGGAGCAGCCACAAGGCGATCCAGAAAGGCCAAGGCCCCATGAGGCCGGTTCGCGAGATTTGCGCCAGGAGCGTGTTCAATTGTTCCAGGGCGCCGGGCTGATTGCGCTCCAGCGGCGGAACGAACTCAAGCAGCAGGTAAACGGAGCTAAAGGGATGACCTTCGGGAATCGTTTCCAGCAGTTTTTGGGCCTCTTCCAGATCGCCCGTTTGGTTGCGCTGGAACAGACCCAGCACGAAGAAAAATCCCACGACACCCGGAAAGAAAACCTTGCGCCTGCCCTGCTCCTTGCGCAACAGGCTCAGTCCTTCCCGATAATGCCGCAGGGCGTTGTCCTGATCCCCTTCCAGCAGTAAGAGCAATCCCCGATAGGCACGCTCCCGGTAACCGACCCGACAGCGGGACAGCGCGGACTGAGCGGCCTGCATTTCGCCCCTGAAAATCGAGATCAGGACCATACAGAGTTGCCAGTCTTCCGGTACGAGCGTGGCTGGCTCCTCGCATGCTTCGCGCAATAGATCGAAGGCCGCTGCATCCAACCCCCAGCCCCCCGCCTGCTGCAACAGGATCAAAGGCAGGGCGGGTTCTCTGATTTTCGCAGGCAGGCGCACGAACCATTCACGCTCGAAGGGATTGTCGCAAACCATCGCGTAAATCGGCGCGGGATCTGGCCAGCGTTGCGGCAGACCGTTCCAGTATGAATACTTCAGCCGTTCCAGCATCCCGAACAAACGCTCGATGTAACGCTCGTCCGCCCGGTAAATGCCGATGCGCGCTTCCCGGATCAGTTCATCGTCGTCGCGAAACTGGATGTCGTCCTTGGCGGTCTTCAGATAGCCCATCTGCAAGGGCGCGGCGAGACGCACCAGATCGACATAGGTTTCGAAAGCGCCGCTTGCGACGAGTTCGCGCGTAACCAATTCGACGATAAGCCTGTTGCACCTTAGCCGCTGACCGCTCCAGGTTTTCTCGACTTCGATCAGACCATTGCGCTGCAGCACCTCCAGCTTGATTTTGGCTGCCTCGCCCGTGCCCAGGATCTTGCGCAAGGGCGTCGTGATCTGCGATTTGTTGAGCCCGCCCCAAGCGACCGCCAACAGATTGACTGCGGCCTGCTCCATCGCCGAACATTGGTGATAACGCTCGAGCAGTTGACCGCGTTCTTCCTCGACCGAAGCAGACATGGACTGAACTCTAACGGCCTTACAGTTCCCGCGTCGCGCTGAAACGGATGCCCGGCCAGCGCTCCTCGGTCAGAGCCAGATTGACGCGGCTGGAGGCCAGATACACCAGATAACCGTTGCCATCCTCGGCCAGGTTGTCGAAAGCCTTCTTCCTGAACTCATCCAGCTTTTTGGAATCGTCGCAGTTCACCCAGCGGGCGGTGGTGACGGGTACGTTGTCATAGACACATTCGACATTGTATTCCGACTTGAGCCGGAAGGCGGTCACGTCGAACTGGAGGATGCCTACCGCGCCCAGGATCAGGTCGTTGTTTTTCAGGGGCTTGAACAGCTGGGTCGCGCCCTCCTCGGTCAATTGCTGCAAGCCTTTTTGCAGGGCTTTGGCACGCAGGGGGTCCTTGAGCACGACGCGGCGAAAGAGTTCCGGTGCGAAATAGGGCACGCCTCCATATTTAAGAATTTCGCCCTGGCTGAAGGTGTCGCCGACCTGGATGGTGCCGTGGTTGTGCAGACCGATGATGTCGCCGGCGTAGGCTTCCTCCACGTTTCTGCGGCTATCGGCCTGGAAGGTGATGGCATTGGCGATCTGCACCTGTTTACCGATGCGGACGTGGTACATCTTCATGCCCTTTTCGTACTTGCCGGAGCAGATGCGCAGGAAGGCGATGCGGTCACGGTGGGCCGGGTCCATATTTGCCTGAATCTTGAAGATGAAACCGGTGAACTTTTCTTCCTCCGAATCGACCCTGCGCTCGGTGGCTTGGCGCGGCTTGGGTTTGGGCGCGAAATCGGCAAAGGCGTCCAAGAGTTCCAAAACGCCGAAGTTGTTGATGGCCGAGCCGAAGAACACCGGCGTCTGTTTGCCGGCCAAATAAGCATCGAGGTTGAATTCGTGGCTGGCGCCCTTGACCAGTTCAATCTCGGTGCGCAGCTCCTTCGCCTGATCGCCCAACACCTCGTCCAGCTTGGGATTGTTGAGCCCCTCGATGACCTCACCCTTGACGATCTTGTCGCCATGGGAAGGACTGAACAGATGCACTGAATCCTCGATCAGGTTGTAAACACCCTTGAACCGCTTACCCATGCCGATGGGCCAGGTCATGGGCGCGCACTGGATCTTCAGGACGCTCTCGATCTCGTCCAACAGTTCGATCGGTTCGCGCCCCTCGCGGTCCAGCTTGTTGATGAACGTCAGGATAGGTGTGTCGCGCAGGCGGCAGACCTCCATCAGCTTGATGGTGCGCTCTTCGACGCCCTTGGCGCTGTCGATCACCATCAGGGCCGAATCGACGGCGGTGAGGGTGCGGTAGGTGTCTTCGGAAAAATCCTCGTGCCCCGGGGTGTCGAGCAGATTCAGGATGCAGTCCTTGTGCTCGAACTGCATGACCGAGGTGGTGACGGAAATGCCGCGCTGCTTTTCCATTTCCATCCAGTCCGAAGTCGCGTGGCGAGCGGCTTTGCGGCTCTTGACCGAGCCCGCCAGCTGGATGGCGCCGCCGAACAGCAGCAGCTTCTCGGTGAGGGTCGTTTTACCGGCGTCGGGGTGGGAAATGATGGCGAAGGTGCGCCGGCGGTTCAACTCGGTGAGCAATTCGGACATGGATCGTTTGCAAGCAAAGTAAACATTATACCGCGTCCACTCGCTTGCAGTTGAACCTATGTACAGTTTTGCAATCTTAGAGGAGGAACAAATTCCCGGCCGGCTCGAGACAGAATCTTTCGCCCAGAACCGGGAAAAAAGGCTGCGCCATGGGGTAAGAGGGGACAGGGGGTTAGCGGTGCCTTTCTCCCGCCTCTTCCATGCGCTTGCCTACCTGCTGCACATCCTTGCCGAGACCGGACCACATATTGCAACCCGACAGGAACCATATCGACAGAACGACCAAAATGATTGAAACGGGATTTTTCACAACGTTCTCCGCAACTTTTCGAGGACCCAAACAATATATCGGCTGGGCGTATTTTTTCAATCCGCGAACCGGAAAGGATCACCACCACAGAGGTCATAAACACCGTTGCAAAGCGGTCTATACATTTTCCGGCGGCTGCCGCACAATTCGCCTCGACAATCAGCCCAAAATCCGCTCGCCCTGACCGACGACCCCGTTCAAGTCCCGCTACGATTGCCATCAAGCAAGCCGCCATCCTCAACGGCGCGAACATAATTACGACTATCCAGAGAAACAACATGCTAAAACGACTGTCAAACCTCCCCAAGAAGTATTCGATTCCGTTATTGATATTCGCCGTCATCGGACTGTACGCCCTCCAGATCAAGGTCATCACCCCCTTGGTCATGAAAGTGGTCCAGTCCGATCTCTTTTTCGAAAAGGAGGATGAGGAAGAGCAACTGGGCAAGATTAACAACGAGCGCGCCAGCTTCGCCTTCGTGCAATGCAAGAACGCCATGAAGGAAGAAAATCACGCCCCCGAAAACGCACAGTTCGCCGACGCCGATTACGAAGCCTGGGCGCTGGGCGGCAGGACCTATCTGGTCCGCTCCCACCTCATAATGACGAACGAGGACCAGGGGGCGGTCGACAAGAAGTACGCATGCAAGATCAAGTTCAGCGGGGGCGACGTCACCGATTCCAACAACTGGTCCGTTCTCGGCGTCGATTTCAACCCTTCAACGGACTAGGCTAAGGTCAACAAGCGCAAGCGCGGACGAAGAAGCCGGTCATGGTCGTATCGACCGTTGAAGCAGTGTAGGGCGGCCTTCGGGCCACCCCTCATCAACGCGCCTCAGCCGTCGCCATAAAGCTTCTGCTCGCGAATCAAATCCAGCACCGGATCGGGCAAGAGATAGCGCGGACTCTTACCGGCGCGGAGCAGCTGCCTGATCCGCGTGGCCGCAATGGCGAGCCGGGTGACTTCCACTTCATGCACGAGACCGGCCGGTCTTGATTGCAATGCGCCCGCGTCATCGACACGACGGCCCCGCACCAATTCGGCCAAGACCTCGTCGGTAACGGGCTCGGGCGCATCCGGACGCTTCATGACGATCATGTGGGCTTGATCGAACAGCTCCCGCCACCGATGCCAGGACGGCAGCCCTGCGAACGCGTCCTTTCCCAGGATCAGACACAAGGGCCGATCGGCGAGCTCCTCGCGCAAAGAAACCAGGGTGTCCATCATGTAGGACGGCCCTTCCCGCTCCAACTCCCTCGCGTCGATCCGAAACCCCGGCTCGGCATCTTGCAAGGCCAGTTCCAACATCCGTAGCCGTAGATGCGCCGGCGCTTCCGGCGACCTCCGGTGGGGCGGCACGCCGCAAGGCAGAAACCGCACCTCGTCCAGATCAAGCGCCTCCTTCACTTCCAACGCGCTGCGCAGATGGCCGTAATGCACCGGGTCGAAGGTGCCGCCGTAAATGCCGATCATGGAAGATCCATTCCGTCGCGTTACGGACCAAAGCCCCTAACCCGACCTACGAGCGAATATGGCCATCGCCCAGCACAATGAATTTTTGCGTGGTCAGTCCTTCCAGCCCCACCGGTCCCCGGGCATGCAGCTTGTCGGTGCTGATCCCGATTTCCGCCCCCAGGCCGTACTCGAAGCCGTCGGCGAAACGGGTGGAGGCGTTGACCATCACCGAACTGGAATCGACCTCCCGCAGAAAGCGGCGGGCGCGGGTGTAATCTTCGGTGACGATGGCCTCGGTATGCTGGGAGCTATGCCGGTGAATATGCTCCAGCGCCTCATCCAGACCGGCGACAATCCGGATAGACAGGATCGGGGCCAGATATTCGGTGTCCCAGTCTTTTTCGCTCGCCAGTTTGCAATCGGCCACCAATTCCTGCGTCCTGGGACAGCCGCGCAGCTCCACGCCTTTCTCGCGCAGCAATCCCGCCAATTCGGGCAGAATCGAGACGGCGATGCCTTCGGCAATCAACAGCGTTTCCATGGCATTACAGACGCCGTAGCGTTGGGTCTTGGCGTTCATGGCCACGCGAATCGCCTTTTCCCGGTTGGCCTTATCGTCGATGTAGACATGGCAGATGCCGTCCAGATGCTTGATGATGGGAATGCGCGATTCCGCCGCGATGCGCTCAATCAGGCCCTTACCCCCGCGCGGCACGATCACGTCCACGTGTTTTTCCAGACGAATCAGCTCCCCCACCGCCGCGCGATCGGTGGTTTCGATCAATTGCACGGCTTCCTGCGGCAAACCGGCCTTGGACAGTCCGGTTCGAATGCAGCCGGCGATCGCCTTATTGGTGTGGATCGCTTCGGATCCGCCCCGAAGTATGCAGGCGTTGCCTGATTTCAGGCAGAGCGCCGCCGCATCCGCCGTCACATTGGGGCGGGATTCGTAAATGATACCGATGACGCCCAAGGGTACGCGCATCCGCCCGACCTGGATTCCCGATGGTCGATAGGTCAGCTGCGAGATTTCGCCGACCGGGTCGGGCAGGGCCGCGACTTCCCGCAGACCCTGCGCCATGGCGTGAATCCTTTTTTCCGTCATGTCCAATCGATCCACCAAGGCGTCATCGAGGCCTTTCTGCTTTCCCGCCTCCAGATCCAGGCGGTTTTCGGCGATCAATTCGCTCGCGCGCGCCTCGAAGGCTTCCGCCGTGGCGATCAAGGCACGGTTTTTGGCAGCGGTCTCGGCACGCCCCATCAGGCGCGACGCCTGCCGGGCGCGCTCGCCAATGGCGAGGATATAAGCGTGAATATCATCCGGTGAAGAAGTGGCAGACATGACTGAAAGCTTGCTCATGGGAATACACACCGAAGGTTGTGAATGGCGTTAGCCAGGAGAGCGTCCATCGACCTGCGAACCGTCCGCTGCCCGAAGCGAATTACACCATAGTAAAAGCCGTACGCGGCGACCGGGTCGGCTTGCCGGTCAGGCTCAGGCAAACATCGAGCAGGGCGTCCCAGGGCTCTCCGGCCTCCATGCCCTTGATCGTCCGGTCCGCCCGGGCACACAACAGCAGCGCCTGATGCGCGTCCTCCCGCCCCAGCCTTTGCAGGGCTTTGACGAGACTGGTCTTGCGCGGCTCCCAAACCCTCTCCTTCTGCTTGGCGAACGCCGCTTCCTGGGTTTCGCCTTTCTCGGTCAAGGCCTTCACGCCGGCAAGTATGCGCAACTCCCGAGACAGCGCCCATAGGGCGACCGCCGGCGCGACGCCTTCCGCCCGCAGGCCGAACAGTATACGCCAGGCGCGTGCGGTCTGGCCGTGCAAGGCCGCCTCTGCCAGCTCGAAGACATCGTAGCGCGCACTGTCGGCGACGGCTTTACGAATCATCTCGTCCTCGATCCGCACGGAACCGTAAAGAATGTGCAGTTTTTCGATTTCCTGCGCCGCAGCCAGGAGATTGCCCTCCACCCGCGCGGCGAGGATGCGCAGCCCCGATTGATCGGCCAACATCTTTTTGGCGCTCATGCGTCGGTCGAGCCATTCGATCAGTTTCTGACCTTCCAGCGGCCACACCTGAACGACCACGCCGCCTTGCTCGATCATTTGGAACCAACGGCTTTTCTGCTCAGCCGCCGTCAGCTTCGGCATACTGACAACCAGCACGGCATCCTCGGGCGGGCGCTCCAGGTAATGCATGAGCGCCGCCGCGCCCTCCTTTTCGGGCTTGGCCGGCAAGCGCAGGTCGATGATGCGCTTATCCCCGAACAGCGAAAAGGAATCGCCCGCTTCCAAAAGCGCGCCCCAAACAAAGCCCTGGTCCGCATAAAACAACTCGCGCTGGGTGAATCCAACCTCAGCGGCAGCCTGGCGAATGGCGTCGGCCGCCTCGCCCAATTGCAGGGGCTCATCGCCGCAAATCAGGTAAGCCGGCACCAAACCCTTGCGCAGCGCGCCGGCCAGTTGGTCCA
>DATIXD010000182.1:0-9355 GCA_035518875.1 Methylococcaceae bacterium
AACCTGGACATCGCCGTCAATTCCGCTTTGCTGTTCGCGGCCACCTTCGGTTGGCTCCCCCCGGTGGTCGCGGCATTGCTCCACAACGGCATGACCCTCGCGATCCTGGCCCGATCCATGAAACGTAACAATCAGCTCAATTCCTTGGAAAGAATGGCCGGTTCTGTCACCCCAGTGAAAACATAAATTGCCGCTCCTTCAAAAGTTATTTCTCCCAGGCGCCTGACGATCGACGATCCGGCATATCGTACTGGGGTAGATTTCCTTCTGGCAGGCATCGAGTGATTCAGCCGAGGCTGCGGCGAACTGCCTCGCGGCTTTGCCAAATGCCGGCCTCCGGGCATTCAGTCCCCGAAAAAAGCGCGCTGTTGTGCTCACAATCCGATGAATGCGAGGTCGAGACGGTTTGAGCGCAGCGGCGGACACCAGTAATAACCACCGGTTACCGGCCGCGAGAAGGTGAACAGTGCGTCGGTGATCCCGTCGTCGAGGCCGACCATGCGGCGAAGCACCTGCTCGAAGGCATTCAGGGATTTGCCGTAGGCGATGAATTCCAAGCCCTGTTGATCTGTGGTCGACCACGGCATGGACCGGCGGACCATGAATGCGGTCGGCTCGAACTCTTCCTGAGCAGTGCGTTTCACGTGAGCCGACTCCGGTGCGTCTTCCAGTTCCTCGTTGGTTTCCAGACTGCGGCCGATGATGGCATCGCGCTGAGCCGTGCTGTGGGTACGAAAATGAGCCAGATCATGAACCCAGCGCTGAACGGCAACGAAGCTGGAACCCGCCAGCCCTTCGCCGGTTCCGACCAGGGCGATCTCCGGACTTCCTTCAGGCCCCGGATTGGCGGTGCCGTCGACGTAGCCGGTGAGATCCCGGCCGCCGGCGTAGGTAAAGGTATCCACTGCATCGTCGAGAATAAAGCTCCCATCAGTCACGGACTTGAACCATTCGGTGAGACCGAACAGCGCACCGGGATCCTGCCCGCGCAACAAAACCCATAATGCCTGCTGAGTCGAGGGAACCGCAAAACCCGGACCCGACAGCGCGGGAAAACTTCGTAACCCGGGTATCGTGGCACCGAGCAACTTGACCAGGGGCTCGCCGATGCCAACAACACCGCAGTCCGGGCTGAATCCATCCCGAAGCCGCGTGAGCGTCGAACGAGGATCCGTTTCAGGGACTAGTCGGAAGGCGAGAGACCGGCCGCAGAGCGGCGTCGGAGATAGAATGCCGGGCTGAAAGTTTTGTCGAGTCACCTGCGTATTCGCTCAGCGTCCGCCGACGGCGTCTTTCAGCACTTTCGCTGCGGTGAAGGCAGGTGCCTTGCGTGCGGCAATCTGAATGGTCTCACCTGTCGCCGGGTTTCTGCCCGTCCTTGCCGATTTTTCCTTGACCGTGATTTTACCGACACCCGGCAGAATCGCTTCGTTACCCTGGGCCAGCGATTCGCGGAGGCTGTCCCCCAGAGCGTCGATGAAATCCTCCGTGACTTTTTTGGATTGCCCGGTCCGTTCAGCCAGTACGTCGATCAGTTCTTTTTTCGTTCGCATTAGAGTTCCTTGTTGTTCATGGATGAAAACTCGGGAATCGACCAGTCAGGCTTCGGCCGGAACGATCCCCGTCGTGAAAAGTTCTACAACAAAATCACGAAATGTCTAGGGGGTGAGGCTGCTCAGAAATACCTCGCGATGGCCGTAAGTCATAGCAGGACACCGATTTCCAAATGCCCATAAGACCTTCCTGATCAATTTTAACTTCTTGATTGGGAAATAAGTAAATGCCAATCGATTAGGCGGTTCCTCACTGACGTCGGCATGGTATTCGCCATGCCATCCGCGCATTTCCGGTAGACTATTCTGTTCCAGCTCAACCCTAGCGACGACCCATGCCATTTATCCGCCTCGCTGATGTTTCCATCGCCTTCGGTATTCATCCCGTGCTCGACCACGTCGATTTCCAGCTCGACCCCGGCGAGCGGGTTGGCCTTATCGGCCGCAACGGCGAGGGCAAATCCACGCTGATGAAGGCAATCGCCGGCCTGATTCCTGCGGACAGCGGCGAGATCTGGCGGCAACCGGGGATCAAGATCGCCATGCTCGAACAGGCGCCCGCCCTGCCGGAACAAGCGACGATTTACGAAGCCGTCGCGGACGCGCTGGGCGACATCGGCCACTGGATCGCCGAATACCACCGGCTTGCTGCCTCGGCCGATTGCGATTTGGAAGCACTGGGACGCCTGCAACACCGCCTCGAAAGCCAGGACGGTTGGCGTTTACAACAACGGGTCGAAACCATTCTGAGCCGTCTCGACCTGCCGGGTGACCAACCTGTTGCCGGTCTTTCCGGCGGCTGGCAGCGTCGGCTCGCTCTGGCGAGGGCCTTGGCGATCGAACCCGACGTCCTGTTGCTGGACGAACCGACCAACCACCTCGACCTGGAGGCCATTCTCTGGTTGGAAGAGCATTTGCAAGGGTTCTCGGGCGCGATCCTGTTGATTACCCACGACCGGGCCTTCCTGCAAAAGATCGCCACCCGAATCGTCGACCTGGATCGTGGCAAGCTCACCTCCTGGCCGGGTGAGTACGCCGATTTCCTGGTAAAAAAAGCCGCTGCCCTGGAAGAGGAGGAGAGGCACAACGCACTGTTCGACAAAAAGCTCGCCCAGGAGGAAGCCTGGATACGCCAAGGCATCAAGGCACGCCGCACCCGCAACGAGGGTCGGGTACGCGCGCTGAAAAAGCTGCGGGCCGAAAGGGCCGAGCGCCGGCTCAAGCCGGGACGGGCGAAAATCGAGATGGAACAATCCCAGCGCTCGGGCAAGCTGGTGATCGAGGCCGAGAACGTCGGCTTCGCTTATGAAGACAAAACGGTCGTGAGGGATTTTTCCACCACGATCATGCGGGGTGATCGGATCGGCCTGATCGGACCGAACGGGGCAGGCAAATCCACGCTGCTGAAAATCCTGCTGAAACAATTGGAGCCACAGTCCGGATCGGTGCGTCACGGCACCCGCCTGAACATCGCCTATTTCGACCAGCTCCGCGCCGAGTTGGACCCAGACCAGACCCTGGCCGATGCAGTAGGCGATGGCAAGGATTATGTGGACATCAACGGCCAACGGGTGCACATCATGTCCTATCTGGGCAATTTTCTGTTTCCGCCCGCGCGCGCCCGATCGCCCGTGCGCAGCCTTTCCGGCGGCGAGCGAAACCGCGCATTCTTGGCGCGATTGTTCAGTCAGCCATGCAACCTGTTGGTGATGGACGAGCCGACCAACGATCTGGACGTGGAGACCCTGGAATTGCTGGAAGAATTGCTGGCCGACTTCGAGGGCACGCTAATCCTGGTCAGCCATGACCGCGCTTTCATCGACAACGTCGTCACCCACATTTTGGTGTTCGAGGGTGAAGGCAGGATAGGCGAATACGTGGGCGGTTATTCGGACTGGCTGGCGCAGGTCAAACAAGCCGAAACCCCGAAGGCTGCGGCGCCCGCTCAACCTAAGTCTGAACCGGCGAAAGCGCAAAGGGCAAGAACAAAGCTCGGTTACAAAGAGCAGCGGGAACTAGAAGCCCTGCCGGCGCAAATCGAGGAGTTGGAGAACCGGCAAGCGGCGCTCAACGCGCGGATCAACTCGGCAGATTTTTATAAACAGGAACAAACCGATGTGAAGCGGGTTCTGGATGAGACCCGGGAACTGCAGGGAAGACTGGAAGAAGCCTATGATCGATGGAACGAACTGGAATCCATGAGTTGAATGTTATCGATATGGCCCAAATCGGTCGGTAGGACATGACTGATCTTTGCCCACCGAATTGGGTGGGCGATGCGCGACTGCCGCTTAGCGGGCTGCAACCCGCCTTACAAGAGGTGTTTCACCGTCTCCTGCTCGGCCTGCAATTCGGCCTCGGACAGATGCATCCGCTCACGGCTGAAGTCGTCGATGGCTAAGCCCTGTACGATCTGGTATTCACCGTCGCGAACGGTGACGGGAAACGAATAGACCAAGCCTTCCGCTATGCCATAGCTGCCGTCGCTGAGGATGGCCATGCTTACCCAATCATCTTCGGGCGTCCCCTTGATCCAGTTGCGCATTTGACCGATTGCGGCATGGGCGGCGGAGGCGGCGCTCGATTTGCCCCGTACCTCGATGACCACCGCGCCGCGCTTCTGCACGGTGGGAATGAAATCGTCGCGGAACCAACTCTGTTCCACCTGTTCCAGCGCAAACCGCCCCCGCACCAGGGCATGATGCAAATCGGGATACTGGGTGCTAGAGTGATTGCCCCAGATGATGACTTTCCTGATCTCCTCGACCGAGCAATTGCACCGATTCGCCAAAAGGCTCACGGCGCGGTTGTGGTCCAGCCGGGTCATAGCCGAAAAGCTCTTAGGAGGAAGATCAGGCGCGTTTCTCAAGGCGATGAGCGCATTGGTGTTGGCGGGGTTGCCGATGACCAGCACTTTCACGCTACGTTTGGCCGCCTCATTGAGCGCCTGGCCTTGGCGCGAAAAGATCTCTGCGTTTACCTGCAGGAGATCACGGCGTTCCATTCCGGGGCCCCGCGGTTTGGCGCCGATCAGAAAGGCTAGGTCCGCGTTTTCGAATACTTCGTACGGATCGGACGATACGATGACGCCGGCCAGCAGCGGCGACGCACAATCGGTCAATTCCATCACCACGCCTTGTACGGCCGTCATGGCCTCGGGCACCTCCAAAAGACGCAGAACGACCGGTTGATCCGCGCCTGCCAGATCGCCCGCGATGAGGCGAAAAAGCAGGGCATAGCTGATTTGTCCCGCGGCGCCCGTAACGGCGATTTGCACCGGCGTTTTCATCAAATTACCTTATGTTCTGACCATTTCAGGGTGAATCCCCATCGATCACTAGCTGACCTGTCACATTGCTTGTCGATTCAGCGCTCCTTCCCGCCCCGCAATCGCCGCAGGCGAGCGGTTCCTACCTGGCAAACCGGCTCTCGGTAGGCCGCGTTACCTGAACCCGCGCGGGCTCGGGCTTAATATCCCGGCTGCAATTGAAACTCGGCTATTGGACGGCATCCGGCCATGAAAATCAACCTCGGTCATGGTTGCAACGGGCCGGAAATCAAGGCATTCGGCCACCGCAGCGAGTCGGCGGGGAACCGGCTCGAGCCGAGGACCGCTATGCCGGCGTGAAGCCTTTCTCGGCGATGACCTTCCTAATTGCACCCAAGTCGACCGCACCTTCCTCATACTCGATCTCGACAATGCCTTGCTGGTGCTCCGCTTTGACCGACAGCACGCCCGCGCAAGCCTTGACCGCCTCCTCGATCGTGTTCGAACAGCCACTGCACTTCATGCCCTTCACATTCAAAACCGTTTTCTTCATGACCTCTTTCTCACTTTCGCTAGGATTCAAACGATGCTGCCGGCCTGGGCGGTATATCATCCGCCCATTCGGTAACCCAATTATAAGGGCATCCCGGATAAGCGCGGCTCGAGTTGCCCACCAGAGAGGTTCCGAGCCTGCAGTTTCGGCGATTTTACGTTCAGAGGAACCGCCGGCAGATCGAATTGACCGTAGCTCTTGACCAGACCGAAAGCCGCGCGGCCGACCAGGATACCGACCACGATGTTGGCGACCAGCACCGGCGGGCGAAGCCGAACGGAAGCCTTACCGGACCAACACCGAGATGATCCGTAGCGGCGCCAATTCGATAAAGGGGCTTTGGATCGCGGATCTTCCGGAAGCATCGCTGGTTCCTTATACAAACCGATTTCCTCTCGATCCATGTGAAGCTCGGCCTAGTGATCAATCACTCAGGGCCGCAAGCCGGAAACTGCCATTGACGAGTGAATGGTATGGCGTTGGTAAAGCGCCCCGTACAATGCAAGTTCCATTACAGGAACCTTATCCAAAGGCCTTTACTTTCGAGACGAGCGGTAATTCCAGTGGGTACCGACTAGATCGCATGGGCTTTGGTTAAGGCGCGGTGTTCGGTTCGTGCTCATGCTCATGCTCATGCTCATGTTCGTGCGCATCCTCATCCTCGTGCTCGTGCAACTGCCCGTCTTCGACATTCTGTTCGGACGCCGTGTCGGCAGGGTGATGGTGTTCGTCAGGCTGCTGCAGGCTCTTCACCCCCACACCATACTGGTAAACCATGAGCCCGCCCAGATCGGCGCCGAGAAACAGGCAGATCACCATGATCGCCGCTAGGGACAGATGTAAGGATTTCGCCATCGGCGAAAAATTCGCCTTCGCCGCGATCCGCCACGCTGCCAGGACCAGTGACAAGCTCGCTACCGTGATGCCCAATCGGCCATGCCATCCCATGATGGCGTGCACCTCTTCGCCGTGCGGAACCGTGTCTTCGGCGACCAAGCCGGCCGCTACCGCCATGAGCGCTCCCAACACGCCTAGGTAAAGCAACCAGCTGGCGGTGCGGCGGAGTTCTTCCTTGCGCAGCGCAACACCGGCCAATTCGAAGAGAAAGAAAGCGGTGAGAAAGCCGATCGGGAAGTGCACGATGAGCGGGTGTACATTCGAAGCTAGCGCTTTGACGCCCGGAAAGAATTCAAATGATGCGCCCGATTCGAGAATGCCCGTGATCTTTTCCAGAAAGCCGTCGAGGAGCCCGACCCAACCGCCGCCCGTCGAGCCGTCACCCCCGCCATGCACCGCCGGCAGGAGCCCGCCATTTTCGGACACGTCCGGAATCAGATGAAATTTGAACACGTTCGCTCCCAGGATATGTGGTGGTTGAATGATTCGAGGTCCACGGCTTCGTTCCGGCTGCCGCCGTCACGTCTCATTAGTCACCCTGTCGTGACGCAAGTTTCGCAGAGGGATGTCGAATTTTGAATACCAGTGTCGCTTTCGGCCGCTCAGCTGTCGGCATGGCCGTGCGACTGACTTGTTTCCCGATGACACTACCTGCCAACCATGAGATTCATTGGTCATTGGAAAAGGCTGAATCTGGCCAAGGGCCCGCGATAGCGGTTAACCTGAATTTGCAGCCCTTCCCAATAGTGAGATTTCCTCGGCAAAAAGGTGGAGTTTCGCATGACGCATTGGCCGATCTTCGTTGAGTTTTCTGCTTTGTCCCTGATTATCGGGGTTTCGGGCTTCTATCTCTGTCTTTATGGGGACGTGATTGCAGAAAAGACCGGCCTTGGCGGGACCTGGATCGGATTCGCCATGCTTGCGACAGTTACCTCGCTGCCCGAACTGGCTACCGGCGTCAGCGCGGTGACGATTGCTGATGCGCCGAACATTGCACTGGGCGATGCCGTAGGTAGCTGCGTTTTCAATTTGCTGCTGATCGTGATGCTGGATTTCCTGCACCGCGAGGCGTCGGTCTACACGCGAGTTAGCCAGGGGCATATTCTCTCAGCGGGATTCAGCGTGGTACTCCTAGGTTTCGTGGCATTCAACATTGTCCTGTCTCGCAATGGCATCGTCATCGCTTGGGGTCACGTGGGGCTGTATACCCCAATCATCGTACTGTTTTACGCCATCGCGGTGCACACGGTTTTTCGCTACGAAAAATCACAGAGGAAGGAGGTCGCCGGCGAGATCGCCGAGCGCTACCCCGAAACCAGTTTGACACGGGCGCTGACGTTTTACGTTCTAGCGGCTTCCGTAGTGGTGTTGGCGGGCATGAGGCTTCCGATCACGGCCGAACATCTGGCCGAAGCCATGGGTTGGCACCGCAGTTTCGTGGGTACTATTTTCGTCGCTTTCACCACGTCTTTGCCCGAGGTGGCGGTGACTGTTTCGGCCCTGAGAATCGGTGCTCTGGACATGGCCATCAGCAATCTTTTCGGCAGCAATCTGTTCGACCTGTTCATTATCGCCGTGGACGATCTGGCTTACCAGAAAGGCCCCTTGCTTTCCCAGGTTTCGCCCGTGCACGTGGTGTCGGTGCAGTCGGCCATCATGATGACCGGCGTCGCCATCATTGGCCTGCTCTACCGACCGCAGAAGCGGTTGTTCAAGTTGGCAGGCTGGGCCAGTCTGTTCATGTTCAGCCTGTACATCCTCAACGTATTCGTGTTGTACCTGCAGCGGGAGTAGCTGCCTCAAGATTGCCGATCAAGACTGATCGTATAGAAGCGTTCTCTGCGCCCAGTCCCGGAAACATCCGAGACTCCATGGCCACGTTGGCACAAATCGAGACTTACCGATTGTCTCGAAAAGTAAAGTCACACACTCAGCCCTCGCCCTTTTGGAGAGGGCAGGGTGAGGGTGAAAAATACCTGTGTTCACTTGCCAGACGTTCTGTATCGGGTAAACGAGACATGAAAGACGGAAACCGCAGTGCGCATGCCCACGGGGCCTTTCCCGCGAACACGTGTCGCTGGCTCTATGTGCTTACGCTGGAAATGAAAAGCAACGGACTAGACTCCCGTTTCCTCTCAGACTCATTTCACGCTGGAGATACGCGCCCTCTTCAGACCCATTTGTCATCGGGCCTGGGAGGCGGCTGGGAAGCGGCGGCTTGACTGAACTCCGGGTTGCGGGTTTAATACGCGCTCCAAACTTCTAGGCCAGGTAGCTCAGTTGGTAGAGCAGGGGACTGAAAATCCCCGTGTCGGCGGTTCGATTCCGTCCCTGGCCACCATTAAATCAAGCACTTAGCTTGATTAACCCGATATGAAAATTTCCCTCTGCCGTAATTTTGCCGGAATCTGCCACGGTCAGGCGCGACGTATGAGCACAATTTCCGGTTTTTGATCCCGACCGCATAGGGAATCCAACGCATCCAGCAGATTCCTGATTTCGGCTTTACTGTAATGCGTCGTGATTCTGTTCGACTTATGTCTGAGCAGATCCTGCCGATCCTCGAAGCCAACCCCTGCCGCTCTCAGTCGCATCCCGAAAGTATGCCGCAGATCATGCACGCGAACATCGATCTCCGTTTCCTTTCTGGCTTGCCGCCATCCGGTGTTGAGCATACGGCTTAACGGTTCACCACGGTAGGTGAAGACGAACTCTGAATGTTTACCCCTTTGGGACTCCACAATGTTCTGAGCAACCCGATTTAGGAGCACCAACCCTTCGTAACGGCTCTTGAATCGGCCGGCCGGTAAAATGAATCCCGTTCCTTCCAGGCCTTGAAGCCTTACTTCCCACTCCCAGCGCAATCCGCAGATTTCCGCATCCCGGAGGCCTGTGTTGACGATAAACAAGGCCATGGTTGCCAGATGATCCGGCAGCTTCTTGAAAAAACGTCCCTGCTCGTCCCAAGACAAGGGCCGGGGCGGCCGCAGATCCGGCTCAGGAAGAAGCTTGATCTTCGGTGCCGAGGCCAACCACGTCAGGCCGTACTCGTCGATCAGTTCATCGGCCGCGAAGTTGACCACC
>DATIXD010000183.1:0-2591 GCA_035518875.1 Methylococcaceae bacterium
CGTGACGAGTACCTCTTCGGCTTCTTGCCGCGTGCGACACAGAGCCACGAAGTCATCCGCAAAACGAGCGTATCGATATCCCGCTTCGCTCAACAGCACATCCAAGCCATGCAGATACAGATTCGACATCAAGGGGCTGATCACGCCATGGACGCAAAGGATAACTTTTGGCGGATTGTGCAATATTCGATTGCTCAGGCGGTTTGGGCGACCCTGGACCGTCGCCCGATGGTCCCGCATGTCCAGGAATCGAATGTTTGATCGTAATCGTGTCTTTTCCCACAATGACCTCCTTGACCAAAAGCTTCATGATCCGCTGACGCTCACCAATGTTGAGGGTTTGCGCATTCGAGCGCAAGCGCTCCAGAAAGGCCGTGAGTGTTTCCGCGAGCCGGAGGTAAGCCGCCCGATCCGCTACCTGGGTATTCAGTGCCTCAAGTTCTGCCTGCATGGCTTGCTCACGTTTGCGTAATGCCGGCATCCGAGAACGCAATTCGTCGAGCGACAGCAGCTCTTCCTGGTAAGCCGTCAGCAGGCGTTCCATGCTTTTGCGCACCCGGACCAGGTCACGATTCAGCATTTCCAATCGGCGTTGGGTGGGGCTGGATTGGCGGGCTGTTTCCAATCGCCGGTTCAATTCGTTCTGGATGAGCGTTGGGTCCGTTAGCAGGCGGAGAATCTCGGACCAGACCAAGTGATCGAGCAGATCCTGCCGGATGGGTTTTTGATCACACAAGGCTTGCCCGGCATGGCGATAGGCGTCCGAGCCCAGGCAACGGTAGTAGTGGATCTTGCGCGCACTGCTGCGGGTCGAGGTCCGATACAGCGCATAGCCGCACTGGCGACAATGCACAAGGCCTTGGAGAACGCTGGGCTCGATCGTCCGGCGCGGTGCATGCCGTTTGTTCTGTTCCAGATTTTCCTGTGCCAACGCAAAGGTTTCCTCGCTGACCAGTGCAGGCACCGGAATCTCGATCCATTCCACGCGCGGCCTCTCGTGACTCGCACTGTTACGCGTCGCCAAGCCTCCGCGCAATCGCAGCGGCCGAGTGATGCGCTGGCGTGGCGCCAATGCGGTTTTGCCAAAACAGGCCATACCCCGATAGGCCGGATTGCGCAGCATCGCCCACACCGTGGAACGTTCCCAACGAGCCCTCTGTTTGCGGGTCGGCAAACCCTGCTCATTCAAGCGGCGCGTAATCGCGCCGATGCTCAGCCCTTCCACCGTATAGAGGTCGAACACCCGGCGCACCACGTCCGCTTCGGTTTCGATAATCTCGTAGTAAGCCGCCGCTTCTTCGGTTTTGCGCCGGTAACGATAACCATAGGGCGCGCCACTTAAGACGCTGACCTCACCCTGTTTCGCCCGATGCCGCTTTCCCCGCCGCGAGCGCTCCAGGATCTGCGCCCGCTCGTATTCGGCGATCATGCCCTGGAACTGCAACAACAACTGATCTTCCGGCGTCTCCGATCGTGGGGCTTTGAGGAAGACCATATCGACCCCGTGGCGGGCCAATTCTTCGATGAGCATGACCTGGTAAGCATACTTGCGACTCAAGCGATCCGGCGAGAGCGCCAGAACCGTCTGAATCTGGCCCTCTGCCGCCAAGTCCCGTACCTGCTCGAGTCCAGGCCTTACCAGGCAGGCCCCACTATAACCTTCATCCTCGAAAATCCATTCATCCGGTACCTGGTAACCTGCCTGGCGGGCAAACTCCACCAATGCTGCCGTCTGACTGGCAATCGTCTTCTCTTCCTTCTGCTGGTCCGACGAGACTCGGGCGTAGATGGCGGCGGTCTTCATGGGTTTCTCCTCTTAACCCGGCGGTTTCGCCGGCACGGCGTACCCGGTCCGGAACCAGAATGGCATAGACCTGCTCCAGTTTCGTGGCCAGCAGGCGATCAAAGCTATATTCCAATTCGATTTTCTGACTTCGCCAGTGGCGATTAGCCATGCCGGCGCAGCTTGTCGAGAAAACTTAAGACGGCGCGCGCCACAATGTCGCCAATGGTCAAACCACTGGATTGTGCGTACGACCGAAGCTGGATTACCACGTCCTCGGGAATTTTGATCGTGATCGGGATAGCGGGTGAGGAAACCGGCACCGGACCTTCGATTCGCTGCGCCTCTTGGAGGTATCGGTAAGCCTGTCGGCGTGACAGCCCGAACTCTTGGGTCAATGCCGCGGCGGCATCCGACAGGGTGTAACCCCGTGCCAGCAGATCGAAGGCGGCATTCAGGCGTTGTGCTCGTTCGGGATTGGAGGATCGCGACATGGGACATAACGGTATTACCCTCTGCGTCTCAAGTCAACCAATGAGTCTGCCCGACATAACTCAACCTGTCGCTCAAACTCAAAGTTACCTTTTGTGTCCATGGCGTGATCAGCCCCCTGATAGCCAACATCTACCTTCATTACGCGTTCGATCTATGGGTACATCAGTGGCGCAAGCGCCACGCGACCGGCGACGTGATCATCGTCAGATACGCTGACGATGCCGTAATTGGATTTCAGCACGAATGGGACGCCAAGCGGTTCCTTGCAGCATTGCGGGAGCGGTTGGCAAAGTTCGGGCTTTCCCTCCATCCT
>DATIXD010000184.1:0-3714 GCA_035518875.1 Methylococcaceae bacterium
ACTGGGTTAGCCGTTATCCGGCGCATCGGAACCCTCTGCCGACCAGACGAGGCGCAGAGGCGGGCGGGGCGAGCGGACGAGCGGAACCTCGGGCAGGGGCCTATCGGGAATTTCGTGTGCGGAAGGACATAATGGGAAAGCAGGAGACCCCACATGCCCCGACGCAAAGAGCCGCGTATCCCCGACGCCGTGCTGGACCAGCTCCTGGGCGGAGCGGATCCGAGAACAGCCTTTGACCCCAACGGCTTGCTTGACGAGTTGAAGAAGGCGTTTGCCGAGCGGGTGCTCAACGCGGAGATGGACCATCACCTTGCGACCGGAGAGAGCGGCAATAGCCGCAATGGCTACGGCAAGAAGACGGTGGTCACCGAGAACAGCAAATTGACGCTGGACATCCCACGGGACCGACAGTCGACCTTTGATCCGCAGCTTATTGCCAAGTATCAGCGCCGCTTTCCTGGCTTTGATGACAAGATCATCTCGATGTATGCGCGGGGGATGAGCACGCGTGAGATTGTCGGCCATCTTCGCGAACTCTATGGCGTCGAGGTTTCCCCCGACCTGATCAGTGCCGTGACGGACGCCGTCCTGGACGAAATCGCCGCCTGGCAGGCCCGGCCGCTGGAGCCGGTTTACCCGCTGGTCTTCTTCGATGCCCTGCGGGTGAAGATCCGCGATGAGGGCCTGGTTCGCAACAAGGCCATCCATGTCGCGCTGGGCGTGCGAGCCGACGGGACCAAGGAAGTGCTTGGCCTCTGGCTCGAACAGAATGAGGGCGCCAAGTTCTGGCTTCGGGTGATGAATGAACTGCGCAACCGGGGCGTCGAGGATATACTTGTGGCCGTGGTGGACGGCCTGAAGGGCTTCCCTGACGCGATTTTGGCCGTCTTTCCGCAGGCGACGGTCCAGACCTGCATCGTCCATCTTCTGCGCCAGAGCCTGGATTTCGTCTCCTACAAGGACCGCAAGGCGGTCGCGGCGGCGCTGAAGGACATCTATCGTGCGGTGGACGCCAAGGCGGCCGAGGAGGCATTAACCGCCTTTGAAACCGGGCCATGGGGCCAGAAATACCAGGCCATCGGGCAGAGCTGGCGGCGAGCGTGGCCAGAGGTTGTCCCGTTCTATGCCTTCCCGGCTGAAGTCAGGCGACTTCTATACACAACGAATGCTATCGAATCACTCAATTCGAAACTCCGCCGCGCCGTGCGTGCCAGAGGGCATTTTCCGACCGACGAGGCGGCCTTGAAGCTGCTATTCCTGACCTTGAACCGCGCCGAAAAAGAGTGGACCATGCCTGCCCGTGAATGGTGTATGGCCAAAGCCCAGTTCGCCATCCTCTTCGGCGAGCGCTTCACACGAGCCTTGGCCTGATGTGTGCAACGTCCTTCCGCACACGAAATTCCCGATAGGCCCTGCAGCGCTGGTGCCGGGTGGTCGGAGAGACTTCCTCGAGGGCCTTCCAGAAGCCGAGTGCGCCGTCTCCGGTGGCCAACTCCGGCGCGATGGTGAGACCGCGGGCCTTGAGATCCACCAGCAGCTCCCGCCAGCTCTGCGCGCTCTCGCGGATGCCGACCTGGAAGCCGACCAGTTCCTTCTTGCCCTCCGGCGTGGCACCGATCAGCACCAGCATGCACTCGGCCTGCGGCTCCATGCGCGCCTGCAAGTAGACGCCGTCCGCCCAGATGTAGACGTAGCGCCGGGCCGACAGGTCGCGCCGCTGCCAGCGCGCGTAATCCGCCTCCCACTCGTTCCGGAGCCGCGCGATCACCGACGGCGACAGGTTCGGGGCATCCTTGCCCAGCAGCGCCGCGAGCGCCTCCTGGAAGTCGCCCATCGAGACCCCGCGCAGATAGAGGATCGGCAGCAAGGCATCCAGGCTCCGGCTTCGCCGGGCCCAGCGCGGCAGGAGCGCCGAGGTGAAGCGGATCCGTTCGCCATCGGCGGCGCCACCGCGGTCGCGCAGCTTGACCCGACGCACCGCGACCGGACCGATCCCAGTCTGGACCAGGCGTTCCGGCCCATGCCCATGCCGCACCACCCGCTCGCGCCCATCCGGCAGCCGCGCCTCCCGCATCGCGGCCAGAAAGGCTTCGGCTTCCGCCTCCACCGCCTGGGCCAGAAGCCGGCGGGCGCCGCTCCTCAGAACCGCTGTCAGCGGGTCGTCAATCACGTCAGGCTGACGCAGGGGAACAACGGTGCTATCGCTCGTCATGGGCGTATCGCTCCTTCGGGAGGTTCAGGCAGGCTTCCACCCACCTCGATACGCCGCCTTCCTCACGCCGCCATCACCCAGTTTCGGCCATAGCTCCCGTACGGCCCCGGACCCCAATACTTAATTCGTTGTAGTAACATATCGGGGATACGGGGCCTCAAGGCCCCCAGTGGGGTTTGGGACAAAGCCCCAAGTCTCTGCGCTGCAATCTCAGGCAATCACGCTCCAGGCAAGCGCCACACTGGCCTCGCAAGGCAAAGCTCTCCGCTCATGCAACGAGCGGTAGTTGCAGCGCGACCAAAAAACCGCGCGGGGAGCGATTGCGCACGCTGATCTCGCCACCGAGCGCCTGCACGTTCTGACGGACGATCCACAGCCCGATGCCGAAATGGCTGCCGCCCGATCCGGACCGGGGCGAGGCCCGCCGATCGGAATAGTAGCGATCGAAAATGCGCGTGAGCATTGCTTCCGGCACGCCAGGACCTTCATCCTCGACACAGACGCACGCCCTGCCGTCCGCAACGCTCAGTGTCACATGCACCGTACAGCCGAGGGGCGAAAAGCTGACGGCGTTGTCGAGCAGATTCTCGATGCTGCTCTCGATGGCCTCGGCCTCGCCGCGCACCATGACGCGGGGGGCCAGAGCATCCGTGATCGTAATATCCTGTGCCGCATACATCGCACGGCAATCGGCGATCAACTCCGCCAGCAATTCGGACAGGTTGATTGGGGCTTCGGCGATCTCCAGAAGATCGGCGGTCGTCGTATCCAGGCGGCGCGCCGACGCGACGAGCCCGTCCAGGCGATCGAGCGAAACCGAGACGACGGCGAACGCGATCTGGAGTTGTTCCGGCGTCGGCACCGTGCCGGCCAGCGGCTCGACCGCCTGGCGGATCGTCGCGATCGGCCCTTTGAGCGCATGGGCATTCGCCTCCGCAGCCTGACGCAGGTTCTCCGCGGTCATGCGCAGGCGCTGCACCATGGTATCGATGGCATGCGCGATCGGCGCCATTTCCGGAACATCGGTCGCCCGCAGGAAGCCGCCATCCGGCATGGGCGCGAGGGCGAGGCGCCGATAGCGCCGCAAATTCGCGCGCACAGAGGCGAAGATCAGGAGAATCAACGCCGCCATGGCCACATAGACGAGCGTCGCGAGTTGCACCGGGCGCCTGGACCAGAACGGCCGGTCGTCAATACCGGCGCGCACCTGCTCCGAATTCACCGCGACGACGATGGCCCAGCACCCCGCCGCGCCGTCCACCCCGGTGATCGAGGTGATCACCGCCGCGCTGCCAGTCGCTGCGATGCGCCCGGTCAGCGGCGCCTCGCCCGCACAAAACCTGGCCAGGGCGGGCAGGATGCCTAGCTCCGCCAGCCGGTCCCGCTCCGCCGCGAGTTGGCCGGCAGCAACCGCCGGCACACCGGCGACGAAGAAAAATTGCGCGGCGACGTCACTGCCCTTGGGATGGAACAGCACGATGACATTCCGCCGCGGATCGGCA
>DATIXD010000185.1:0-3434 GCA_035518875.1 Methylococcaceae bacterium
AACTTAGCTTGGAGCCCAATGATTTCGCCGAACTTTCGGCCCGAGCCGATATTTCCTTGCACTTGACTGGCGGAGGCGTTTCCTTGCTCGGCACCCGAAACGGGAAGCGCGAGGGCAAGCACTGAAATCAAAGTACAAGCCAAAGCCCAGCGCGATGAAACGCGAAGTCGGAGCCCTCTAAACAGGGGCAAAGAAATCAAGCGCCATCCAATGTATGAGTTCGACCCTCGGATCGCAAACGATCGAGTGTCTCCTTTGCGTGTTAATAAAACGCTGAACAAGCTCATTCCGTTCATGATTCTACACAAGCTCACCACGAACGGAATCAATACGTTACCGTTCGTCTTGAGCCTGTCGAAAGACTTAATCGGAGCTTCGGAAAGGGATAACCGGACGGGCCTTCTTTCCGACTTACGTGCGTGTGCGCGCATAGGCATATCCATAGTAGGGGTAATAGGACGAGCCCTCTTTCATGTCATTGATGATGAACCCATGGGGCTTCACCCCGACCTGCTGGAAGCGCCGGAAACTCACTTCCAGCTCTTGGGCGGTATTCCGGCCTTCTTTGACGACCAGGAAAGTGGCGTCCGCTAGTTTGCCGATGATGGCGGCATCGGTCGCACCCAGAATCGGCGGCGAATCGATGACGATGTGATTGTAAAAAGACTTCAGATCCTCCAGGGTGTTCTCCAGCGGCCCGAGGGTGAGCAGTTCCGCAGGGTCCGTAACATTGCGTCCTCTCGGGATGAAATCCACCCCCACGTTGGGCAGACTGGTTACCACCTCGCCTAGGGAGGCTGAACCGCTCATCAGATCGGTGAGTCCCGGTTCGCGCGGAACCGACAGCGCTTCGTGCAAGCGCCCGTTGCGCAGGTCGCCATCGATGACGAGCACCCGTTTCTTGATGCTCGCTAGCAAAGTAGCCAAGTTGACGCTGACGAAGGACTTGCCCATCCCCGGCGCCGGACTGCAAACCATGATGACCTTGCTCTCCGGACCCGAAAAGTTCGCTTCCAGCGTCGTCCTGAGGGCGCGCAGCGATTCGACCGAGATGTCCTGGGGATCCTGGTTGGCCAGCACGGCTGGCGCCTCCCGTTCGACTCGGCCTTGGTCGGTCAGTCGCGCGAGACGCTTCTGTTTTTTGCTATGGGGTATGGCCGCGAATAACGGGAGCCCGACCCGGTACTCCAGCAACGCTGGATAGTTGTCGTGCCGCTGCAGAGAATTCCGCAGGAATACCAGGGCCGCGCCGGCGGTTAAGCCTAGCAGCGTTGCGATGGCGAGGACCAGGCCCGGCTTCGGCCAATAGGGCTTCTCGGGCGTTACCGCATAGTCGACGATGCGGGAATTGCCGATGGAGCCTGCGGCGGCCACCCGTTGCTCTTGCGCGCTGTTCAACAGCGAGGTATAGAGTTCCGTGTTGACCTGGACGTCCCGCGACAACCCGACCATGTTCTGCTGGGTGCGCGGTAGATCCTTGATCCGTTTGTTCAGATCCGCCAGCTTGCGGTCGACCCGCTTGATCTGCGCCTTGGTGGCAATCATATCCGGATGGGCGTCCTCGAGGCGCTGATTCAACTCTTCATACTTCTGCTTCAGCTGAATTCCGAGGGTCTCCATTTCCGAGGACTGCTTGAGCAACACCTCGGCCTCCGTAGATATGTCGACGGCGCCATGCTGTTGCCTGAAGGCGCTCAGGGCCTGCTCGGCGCGTTCCAGTCGCTCCTTAATGACCGGCAGCTGACTCTCCAGGAAGGCCAGTTTTTGCCCGGCCTCCGCGGACTCCCAGTTGACCGTCGCGTTGACGTAGGTCGTCGCAATATCGTTAACCGATTTGGCGAGCTGTTCCGGATCGCGGCCCTTAAGCTCGACGGTGAGAATGTCCGTATCTTTGGAAGCCTCCTTGACGCCGATCGCCTTTTTCAAAGTCTCGATGGCGGTCAGCTGAGTTTTTCTGGTCAGTTCAAAATGAGTTCCCGGGTGGGCCTTGAGCTCCGAGATCATGATGATGATAGGGGCGCCTTCACCGACATCGGCCTTGAACGAGGCCCCCACCTTCCCCTCGACGAGTAGCTCATCCTTCGGGCTGAGTAACTGATAACGGCCCCCATCCAGGGCGATGATGGTGAACTCTTCACCCAAAAAGCGTTCCGGCACATCGAAACTGGCGACCTTGAGCTTCTCACCGCCCCAGGCCCACCGACCGAATCCCCACCATGCACCGGCAGGACCTTCATGGACATCGTGCCAACGGGCTAGGGTTTCACCAATGATAGGGAAGTATTTCGGCGAGGTTTCCACCGCCAGGTACAGGTCCTCCACGACCTTGCCGAGAACTGAACGGGAGCGCATGATTTCCACCTCCCGCTGCGCCCTGGGGTTCTCGGCATCGGCCGGCGACTTCGATTCCTGGCTGCGCAGGGGGGCGGTCAGCAAAGCCTTGTTCTTGTCGATCCGAAGGAGCCCATCCGCCTTGTAGGTGCGCGGCGCCAGGATCAAATAGAGACTCGCCACCAGCAAGACCGATAAGACCGCCAGCAGGATGGTCTTTCTACCCTCGACAAGCAGGTCGACATAGTCGCGAATACTCACGCCCTGCTCCTCGAGCCGGGGCAGATTCGACGCCGGGAGCATGGGAATATCATTCTGAATACGCATATTTATCCCTCAATCTCCGAAACTCTATTCGCTAACAAAACCAAGGCTCGCCCTTCATTCGCTCTCACGGTCACAGCTACATCCCGAAGGTCGCGCCGCGTTGCATCATCTGGGTCACTGATGAAGGCAGCAGTTGGTTCATGACCCTGGACCAGCGCGTGAGGCCGGACGTGCCCACGAACACGACGTCGTGGGGCTGCAGCGGAAACCGATCCGCCAGAATCAGGGCATCGGGCGATCCCGCGTTCAGATGGAATATCTCCGGTTTGGCCTGGGCCCCGCGAATCACGTAGATATCCTCCGGCTTGGAAGTGTTGAAATCCACACCATTCTCCAGGACGGCCTGCTGGAGGGTCAGTTTGCCCTTGTTAATCTGAACCGGGGTTTGCCTGCCCACCTCGCCCATCACATAAACCTTGTTTTCCCTGCGGTCGGGCACATTGACCACATCGCCATCTTTGAGGTACAGGTTCTGGGCGTTGTTACCCTGCTCGTAGAGGTCGAGGAGATCGACCGGATAGATCTTGTCGCCGCGGGACAAGGTCACGTTGCTCAGGTCGGCCTCTGGGGTTGCGCCGCCGGCACGGCTGACCGCCTCGGCTACCGTCAACGGCGTGTCCACCATGGATTGGATGCCCGGATTTTTGACTTCGCCCACCACATAGACTCGGTGACTCAGAAAAGAGATGACACGCACATCCAGCTTGACCTTCTTGAAGAATTTCGAGAGGCCCTGGGTCAACATGTCCCGAACCTCGCTCACGGATTTGCCGGCG
>DATIXD010000186.1:0-2777 GCA_035518875.1 Methylococcaceae bacterium
CCTGGCCAGATATTCCGGTATTTTGCAGGCTGATGCCTTTGGCGGATACAACAAACTCTACGAACCAGACCGAATGCCGGGGCCAATTACCGAGGCGGCGTGTTGGGCGCATTCCCGGCGGAAATTCTTCGAACTCGCCGACCTAACAAAAATCTCTAAACGCAAAGCACAGGGCGGCAAGCCCGCTTTTGCCTCGCCGATGGCGCTGGACGCGGTGCGCCGGATCGACGCGCTGTTCGATATCGAGCGCGAGATCAACGGCAAGTCTGCCACCGAGCGTCTTGCCGTACGGCAGCAATTGAGTGTGCCGCTGGTCGCGGAACTGGCCGACTGGATGACGGCCGCGCGGGCCAGGCTCTCACCTCATGATGATGCCGGCAAGGCCATGAACTACATGCTCAACCGCTGGCCAGCGTTTACCCGGTTCCTCGATGATGGCCGGATCTGCCTGACCAATAACGCGGCCGAGCGCGCGCTCCGTGGGATTGCCCTTGGCCGCAAGGCATGGCTGTTCGCTGGCTCCGACCGCGGCGGGCAAAGGGCCGCGAAAATGTACAGCCTCATCGTCACCGCAAAAATGAACGATATCGATCCCCAGGCATGGCTCGCCGATGTCCTCGCCCGCATCGCCGATCATCCGGTGCAGCGGCTCGAAGAACTGCTGCCCTGGCACTGGAAGGCACAGTTCGTCAAAACAGCGGCATGACTGTCACCACCATCGCACGCCTCAAAATCACCCTCGACGATGTCGAGCCTGCCGTGCAGCGTCGGGTCGAGGTGCCGCTCAAAATCCGGCTTGACCGCCTGCACTTGGTCTTCCAGGCGGCAATCGGCTGGAGCAACTCGCATTTGTATGAAATCCGTGCCGGCGGGGTTGGTTGGGGCATGGTCGATCCAGATTGGGGCGACGGCCCGATGGATGCCTCCAAATCCCGGCTGCTCGATGTGCTTGAAGATATGGGCGTGAAGACGCTGAAATATCTCTACGACTTCGGCGACGGTTGGGAGCACACCGTGAAGATCGAGCGCATTGCAGATGCGCTTCCAGGATTCTCTTATCCCGCATTGATCGATGCCACGGGCAGATGCCCGCCCGAGGATGTCGGCGGTCCGCCCGCTTACGACGAGGTGCTCAAGATATTGGTCAGCCCGAAACATAAACGATATGCGGAAATGATCGAATGGCTCGGCACCACCTTCGACCCCCGAGATGCCGGAAAACAAAACCTCGCAGAGGCGGTCGATGCTCTCGCGCGAAAATGGTCCCGCAAACCAAAAGACCGGTCAAAGATCAAACCCAAAATAACGAACTGAACCAATAGCGACCCGCGGCGCTCACCGCAGGCTTACTCAGAGAACGAGGACATCTAAAAAAGTAAGACCCGCGTCATTCACCGGATGGATACACAGAAGCCAACCTGAAGCAGCCAAATCCCACGGTTTTTCCGGCATTACAAGAAAGTTAGATGTCCCTTGGGAACAATTGTATTATTGACTCGCAACGAATCGAACCATTGACAAGGAAGATCGTGAGGAAGCTCGATCTCCTATCTGCCTACCGCAGCCAGGGAGGGGCCGATGGCGTCATTCGGGAGCCTGCGGCAGCCGTACTAAATCCCCTTGAGGGACTCTTCGCTCTAGCGGCCGCGGTGCTGGCCATGGTGACTTATGCGATGATGCTGCCCGAGCGTTACATCGCCTGTGGCGCTTACGCCTTTACGTTGATCATTACGCTTGCTGTAGACAGCGAACACTCCGCCGCCATCCTGGGCGTCCACGCCTGGGAAGACGCTGCTGGGCGGTGCCTTGGGTCTTGCCGCCGCAACTCTGCTGCTCCCGTTAGGCGCCCTTAAAGAGCGCGAGGATAATACTTATATATGACGTGAGGTAGAACCCCTTTTCCTACGTTGCCAAAGAAACATTATTGGAGGTTAGTTATGTCCGCCCAACCTGATTGGATGCCTGTGTTCGTCATGGCGGAAGCGGCGGTGCAGCGTCAATTCGCGGCCCATCCCAGCCACGAAGGTCCTGTCAAAGCACCTGTGGCCAGCGGCAAGGACTTTGTCCAGCGCGTGGGGACCGCCATCCGGTCCGAGGATGGCAGCTATGCCATTCAGCTCACGGCGCTACCTGTGAATGGCAAGCTCATGATGCGCCCCGCACGGACTGACGAATATATCGACCCGACGCTCAGCGACGTGGAGTCCTGACGATGGCTATCCAGCATTGGCGCCATCTCTGGCGAAACGCCTCGAGAGGCGGCATCTTTTCGTTCTCGTGGCCGATCATCCGGCGCGATTCATACGTGGTGATCACGGTGTCGGAGGCAAATCTCAGCGCCGAGATTCCCGGCCGGTTCATCGGGTTAGCAAAGCCGATGGTTGCCGCCAACATCGCGCCGCAGGACGGCGTCGTCGAGTTCGTTCTATGGTGGTCGAACGACTACGGCAGCTTTTCCTACCTCAACGTCTGGACGGATATTACGGTTTTCGATCCGAACGACCCGCACGGGACGAACTGAGGCCCGTCGTCAGCCGAACGGCACCGTCCTCTCATCACCAGCAGGGCAGCTCCCTGCTGGAAGACCGCTTAAGCCGACGCCACGATCTCATGCCCCGCACATGCCGCTCGCGAAGCGCCATCCTCAGGCGACGCGCCGCCCAAAAGTCAGCCAAAAGCTTCAACTTAAAACGTACCGGTCAGCCGACCTGATCGCCGCGGCACTCGCCGGATGGATACTTCAGGTGCGCGACCTTGCCGCATTCGATGGCGGCGTC
>DATIXD010000187.1:0-50766 GCA_035518875.1 Methylococcaceae bacterium
CGTTCGGGCGCCCAGCGGCTCAAGTTGGCAATCGTCCGCGTGCGGACTTTGCCACCCTCGCGGTACGACTCCCGAAGCAGAATCGCGGGTTTCGAATTGCGGTTTGGGATGCGGGCGATAAACATGGCGACAATATAATTACCTGACCACTGAATATCAATAGTTACTACACTATTTACATGCCTACAAAGTCGGCCTGTTTTTGCATATAATATCGATTAATCCATGGGTTATATGAAAAAGGGGCAGGAAGACCCGTCGGAGCGCGCGCTTGATGTTTCGTCCGGCAGCTTGCCGGCAGCGGTGAATTCGTCGCCGATGTCTTGTATTGTAAGTCCGCTTGCGAAAGCCGGCGCCGACATCATTATTCACAAATTACGAGGAGGCTAACATGCTAGGCGGAGTAGTTGCTGTCTTAATTGCGTTCTGGTTTTATCGTACGGCGGATTCGAAACGCGCGCCTGCAATGCAGTGGGCGGTGGCGGGAGTCATCTCGTATTACGTACCCAACATCATCTGGAGTCTAACGGTGGCAAAGCCGATACTTCAAACATTGCACGCGCAGAGCGCGCCCATCAAGGCGGGTCTGATCGGGCATTCGTCGGTTATTATCGGTGCCCTGTGCGCCGGCCTGGTCTGGTACGGCTTTTTGCGAAAGCTCAAGACGCCGGAACAAGGGAATTAAGCCGTAGAGACAAAAAAACGCGCCGGGGCGGGAGCCCGCAGCGCGTTTTTTTGGGGCCGGAGACTTAGAGCTTCTCGGCGTTCCGGCTCAGGTAGGAAGCGACGCCTTCCGGGCTGGGAGACATGCCGGACTGGCCTCTGTTCCAGCCGGCCGGGCAGACTTCCCCATGCTCCTCGAAGAATTGCAAGGCGTCGACCATGCGGATGAGTTCGTCCATGTTGCGTCCCAGCGGCAGGTCGTTGACGACCTGATGGCGCACCACGCCGTTCTTGTCGATCAGGAAAGTGCCGCGATAGGCCACGGCCGCGCCTTCGACTTCGACGTCGTAGGCTTTGGTGATCGCGTGATTGAGGTCGGCGACCATGGTGTATTTCACCGCGCCAATGCCGCCCTTGTCCACGGGGGTGTTGCGCCAGGCGTTATGGGTGAACTGGGAATCGACGGAAACGGCAACCACTTCCACGCCCCGCTTTTTCAGTTCATCAACGCGGTGGTCCAGGGCGATCAGTTCGGTCGGGCAGACGAAAGTAAAGTCCAGCGGATAGAAAACCACCGCTACATACTTGCCCTTGGTCTCCTTCGAGAACCAGTAGCTGTCGACAATCGAGCCACAGCTAAGCACTGCGGCCGCTTTGAAGTCGGGGGCCGGTTTGCCAACTAAAACACTCATCGAACGTCTCCTTTGATTGTTCCAGAAACTAAAAAACGAAGCTTTCGCGGGGCCTGCCGGACACCGGTCGATTTGTCGGCATTCCGGTCGGCCAACGCTCGCCCCGGGCGATACGGACCGGGTTGCTCGAATGGGAGAGTCGAATTGTACACAAAATCACTCTGAAATACCTCAGCCGATTCTTGCCTCTCGGGAGAGGCAGAGCGACGGGTTCCCCATGACGTCTTGCCAGACTGCGTTGCCCACCCGGTCCTGTATGCCGAAGATGCGGGTAATCAGTGCGCCGGCCCGGTTGTAGATCTCCACCGCCATCGCGCCTTCTTCCGAATCAGGGTCGTTGACCAACCAGAGGGAGCCGATGTTTTTCCTGTGAAGATGCAGCGCGAAATCATCGCCCAGGAGTTCCAAGCGGTCATCGGTGCGCTCGATGTGCCTGATCACTCCGCTGCAAACTTGCCTGTCCGCCGAGTTGGCAATAAAAATGATGCAGGGTAGTTCGAGTTGAGACAGCAGCACCAGCCGTTCGTAAAATTCTTGAAGCGACAAGGCGGTTACCCAGGCTTTGCCCGTCATCGTCTTGTCGTCCCGAGCAGTTTCCGGTCGGGACTTGAAAGCGGCCAGCCGGCGATGCAAGAGCAAGGCTTCCGCGCCGGTTTTTCCTGTGAGGGTTGCCTCGGTATGCATTTCGACCTCCGTGGAACATTTTCTGAAAACGCCAAACAGCTCTCGCGTTTTTTAAGCGAGCATCGTGCCAGTCGCTCCGAGATGCCCCCGAAGTCCAAGTCGATGCCCGGATGCTCAAAGCGTGTGTGGCTCGGCGACGACAACCAAAGTTTACCGGGGAACGATGAAGGAATGATGACAGGGCCAAGTTGGGCCATATCCCCCAAACCAGTGCGGGCCTTGCCCCAATCCACGTCGGCGGACAGACAAAAGCGGATGTCCCGTAAGAACGACATCCGATTCGCTTCAGGTCAAAATTAAAAAAATAGTCCTTCCCCGGACGATGAAGCCGAGGCGTAGCGCCTGCGCGCCATGCGTCCGGCAAGGAACGCTTCGCGTCCGGCTTCGATGGCCTTCTTCATCGCGGAGGCCATGAGCACGGGGTTTTTCGCTTCGGCGATCGCGGTGTTCATCAAAACGCCGTCGCAACCGAGCTCCATGGCGATAGCAGCGTCGGATGCGGTACCCACGCCAGCGTCCACCAGAATGGGCACTTTGGCGTTTTCGAGGATAGTCAGGATGTTGTAAGGGTTGCGTATCCCCAAGCCAGAGCCGATGGGTGCAGCCAGCGGCATGACCGCGATGCAACCGATATCTTCCAGGCGTTTGGCGATGATCGGGTCATCATTGGCGTAAACCATGACTTCGAAACCTTCGGGGACGAGGATTTTCGCCGCTTCCAACGTGGCGGTCACGTCCGGGAACAGGGTCTTGGGATCGCCCAACACTTCCAGCTTGACCAGGCGGTGGCCGCCCAGGAGTTCACGTGCCAGCCGGCAGGTACGGACGGCATCTTCCGCGGTATAGCAGCCGGCGGTATTGGGAAGTATGGTGTAGCGCTCCGGCGACAGAATATCGAGCAGATTGGGCTGGCTTGGATCCTGGCCGATATTGCTGCGACGGATGGCCACGGTGACGATTTCCGCGCCGCTGGCTTCCACCGCGCAACGGGTTTCTTCCAGATCCTTGTATTTTCCGGTGCCAACCAGCAGCCTCGAACGGTAGGCTCGACCGGCGATCACCAGCGGGTCGCCCTGGCCCCCACCAATGGCGTGGACGATTTCCAGGTGGTCGCCGGCGTTCAGTTTCAACTGGTCGTAATGGCCGTGGGGCACGATTTCGCGGTTCAGTTCGACGGCGATTCGCTGGCGGGCGAGATTGAGTTCGGCGATCAGTTCCGCCAGGGTGGCCTGCTCGGCGACTTGACGCGGCTCGCCATTTACAAGGATTTGCATGGCATTAACCATTTTTCTGGATTTGGGCCCGGGGAAGCTCGTCGGCAAGGCCGCAAGGTCGCTTGCGGCGTTGGGATACGGCTGTAGCCAACTCCCGCAGGAGTTTCTGGCTGTCGTCCCAGCCGATGCAGGCGTCGGTGATGCTTTGTCCGTAGATCAGCGCTTGACCCGGAATACGCTTTTGCTGGCCAGCTTGCAAGTGGCTCTCGATCATGACGCCGAAAATCCGCAGGTCGCCGGCGGCGATCTGCCCCGCCACGTCCTGACCCACCAACATCTGCCTTTGATAGTCCTTCTGACTGTTGGCGTGGCTGAAGTCGATCATGATGTGGGGCGGCAGGCCGGCTTTTTCCAGCTCGCGGGCGGCAGCCTCGACGCCGGCCGCATCGTAATTGGGTTGTTGACCGCCACGCAGGATGATGTGGCTGTCCTCGTTGCCGATGGTGGAAAAAATCGCCGAATGCCCCTCCTTTGTGAGCGAGAGGAAATGGTGTGGTCGTCGGGCGGCGGCAATGGCGTCGACGGCGACCTTGATGGTGCCGTCGGTCGCGTTCTTGAAGCCGACGGGGCAGGAAAGGCCCGACGCCAGTTCCCGGTGCACCTGGCTTTCCGTGGTACGCGCGCCGATCGCGCCCCACGCGATCAGATCGGACACGTATTGCGGCGTGATCAGGTCGAGGTATTCAGTGGCGGCCGGCATGCCCTTCAGGTTGAGGTCGAGCAGGAGTTTGCGCGCCAGCCGCAGTCCCTTGTTGATATTGAAGCTTTCGTCCAGGTCGGGGTCGTTGATCAAGCCTTTCCAGCCGATGGTCGTGCGCGGTTTCTCGAAATAGACGCGCATGACGATGAGCAGGTCCTGGCTGAGTTCGGTCTTCAGTTCGAGCAACCGACCGGCATAGTCGAGCGCCGCCAGCGGATCATGAATGGAGCAGGGGCCGATAATGACCAGCAGGCGGTCATCGGTGCCGGCGAGGATGCTGTGTATGCCGCCTCGGGCGTGCAAGGTCGTGAGCGCGGCTGGTCGGGTGATGGGATATTCCTGGTGAACCTGGCACGGCGGAATGACTTCCTGCATCTCGCGGATGCGCAAGTCGTCGGTGTTAAACTCATTCCGCGGGGCGGTGTTATCTAGGGCAGTCTTCATGTCTTGGGCGAAATATGCTCTGGCTGGGCGGGCAAACAAACTATCAAGACAACAATTTTAACCGGTCAGTCGATGTTGTAGCCAGATTTTTGGCACATGTATAGACCACAACCGGATTGGAGCCCGACGGCGTGGTCGAGTTCCCGCGATAAGGGATCGGGAGAAGGATCGAGCGAGTCGCCCACCGGGCAACAAAGTATTCCGCTGCCGATCAGACGGTTTTGGGCAGCAAGACCAGTAACCATACTGCGCCGGCCAGCACCAGCGACAACAGGACTGCTGCCGAGCCGACATCCTTGGCGCGTCCGGAGAGTTCATGGCGTTCAAAGCTGATGCGATCGACCACTATCTCAATGCCGGTATTGAGCAGTTCGACGATGAGCACCAGCAGCATGCTGCCGAACAGCAAGGCTTTTTCGACGCCATTCTCGCCGAGCCAAAAAGCCAGGGGAGTGGTCACGACAAAAAGACAAACTTCCTGACGGAAAGCCTCCTCACACCGCCAGGCGGCCGCGAAGCCTTTCATCGAGTTGGAGAAAGCCGCGAGAATACGAGCCAAACCCGTCAGATTCTGACCTGCCATGGCGTTAGGGGTTGTTCTTTGAAAGGAGGGGTTCCGCGAGGGTTGGGGCCCAAATTATACCCGATCAAACCGGTACTGGAACGATCTGGCTCCAGATGTCATCGATCCAGGATTTATCTACTTGCAATTCGCTTCCGAGCAGCCAATCGACCACCGCCTTGGCCACATCGGGATATTTCACCCGAATCGCTCTGCTCTGCTCCAGCCAAGTTTCGATGGTGGCGCTATCCAGCGATTGCATCACCTGACCGAGTTGCAAAAGTTCCAAAGCGAGTGCGTTGGAAAGCTGCTCCAGTTGGCCATGCAAGGGCTTGACGAGCAACTTCTTGCCCGCCTGCAGCGCTTCGCTGGTTAACTCGAAGCCCGAGTTGCAGATCACGCCGGCCGCACTCGCGAAATCCTGCCGAAAACCGGCCCGCGACAGTTGCCGTACATGCACATTGTCGGGTTTTTCGTGGCGCTCGTGCGGCATGTGCGGGCTGAAGACGAAGAACTGATACCGCCGGAATTTTTTGAGCAGGTGGATCACCTGATTCACATCCTCGAAGGGTAGGTAGACGATGATTTTATCCGGCTGAACCGCGGGCCCGTCCGCCTGGGTTTCGATGATCGGGGGCAGGATCGGGTGGTGAAAATGATGCCAATGGACACCGAGGGCGACGGTCGTCGGCGCGAAATATTTCAGAATCTGGCTGCCGATGAAATCCACGCCCGCTTTAGGGATATCGTAGCCGAAGGCGTATTGATGGCCGATCCCGATCGTCTTGACGCCCTGCACGCGAGCCGCCCAGGCGGTGACTGGCTCAAAGTCGCAGATGACGGCGTCATAGCCACTCAAATCCAATGCCTTGACGTCGCGGATGAATGTCCATGGATGGGCGGTAAAGGCCGTTTTGACGTACTGGACGTGGCCGGCCTTGGTGGAGAAAGTCAAACCGGCGCGCCATTCATAGTCGCCGAAGGCATCCATTTCGAAGAGATCCTCCCAAGGGCGTCCGGAAAAAAGGTAGTCGACCTGGATTCCCGCTTGCTTTAGTTTGGTGGCCATGGCTCGAGCTCGCGTGATATGACCATTGCCGGTTGCTTGGACGCCGTAAAAAATTCTCACGCTAAAAGGATCTCCATGCTTAGTAAGGCGATTGCGGTTCCCATCAGTGCGCCGATCAGGGTGTCGGTGGGGAAATGCACGCCGAGAACGACGCGCGCCATGCCCACCAATAACGCCCAGACCAACAGGAAAGGCGTGGCGAGGGGATAGAAAGAGCTCAACAGGATCGCCATCAGAAACGCCGCCGAAGTATGACCGGAGGGGAAGCTGAATCGGTCGGAAGGAATGATAAAGCTTTGAATGTTGAGTGCGGCTTGGGGGCGATCGCGCCTGCAGCTGTTCTTTAAGATGAAATAGGCGGGTCGTTCCAATAGGAACGCCAGAGCCATGCAGCCGAGCAGTGAGAGTTCGGCCGCGGAATGCGACCAGGCCAAGCCCAAGGCTAACAAAAGGTATAAATGACCGTCCCCGGTCGTGGAAATATGGCGCGCGCACTTGACCAGAAACTTTTGCGACTTACGCCGCATCACCCAGCTAAATAGACCTACATCATAGGCATGGATCGTTTGCATGAATTTCATGGCACGTCTCCCGTGAGAGTCATCTTAGAAGAGTAGAAATCGGAAATGACAGAACCATGACCAAAATGTTATGGCTGTGTGACAAGGGCCAGCGGCAGCCAGCGCGTGAGTTCATCCGGGGGCATTGTCACGGAACCTGTGGGGCCCACTGCCGTCTCGGTCATGGCCCAACCGGGACGGCTAAACCCCTTGGGGAACGAGCTCGATTTGGCCGAGGAATCGGACGCACGAGAAGGGGCGCTTGATGTCGGAGCGGGAAAGGCGGTCTTTGGACTTGATTCTGCCGGGTCTAAGCACCCGCGACGGGATAGGCTGAGGTGTTTGTGACTTGGTTCCATGCTGCCGTGGAGGGAGGGGTAAGTTGCCCGCTGGCACCCTGTTGTTGGTAGGAAATCTTCATGGCGCCGAAGGCGAAGCTTACGGTCTCGTAGGGTGCCTCATCGCCTCCGGCCCCACTCCATTCGATCTTGCTGCAAAAGACCAGCGAGAAGGCGTAGGTGAGGTAGGCGTCACCGGCGCCAGTGCCCGCCTTGCGAATGGACACGATACCCTCGGGGAAGCGGACTTCCATGCCGCATGCCTGGTACAGCGATGGCGAAGCGCGGTCCACCGTCTTTCTGGCGCTGAACTCGCCGAATCGGGCTTTGCCCGCACCGGCGCCGGTGGTCGTCGAGCCGATCGTCGTGGGGTGTTCCATGCCGAAGCTTAATTCCTTGACCACTATGGCGTCCTTGAACACCTTGTCCAGGCTCTCGCCTTTGGGCAGGATGCCATCGGCGGGATTGGGGAACTGCAGAAAAACTTCGATCGTCATTTCATGGCTCCTTAATCTAGGCGCAATGAAATAAACCGATTTCGTTATCCCTGGCTGCTCGCTCTCATGCACGAAAGCAACGAAGAGGGAAAAACTCGACATTTCCGTTAAGTCGATGTCCCGGCAGGGGCGCCCCCCACACTTCAGCATCCGATGAATGGGCAGGTCTAACCGCCGAACCGATTCTTAGGCGGACAATGCGCCCCGGCCTCGTCTCTGTCAAGCGATGATGTCGAAGGGGGAATCAATGGGCGACCGCGCTGTCGTGCCGGCGCGGTTCGCCAGGTGAATGCTCGCACGGCGGAACAGTCCGATCCGGTCAATCCGAACGCTCGTTCAAGTCCTTTGTAGCCTGCTCCAGGCTCATGTGGCGAATGTCCTTGCCTTTGGCGTAGTAAATCACGTACTCGCAGATATTGCAGGCGCGGTCGCCGATACGTTCCAAGGCCTTGGCAGACCACAGGAGATGCAGTGCGGCAGGAATCGCACGCCCATCCGCCATCATGTTCGCGATTTGCCCCTGCATGATATCCTCGTATTCCCGGTCGATTTGCCGGTCACTCTGTCTTACGCGCAGGGCCGCTTCGGCGTCGATGCGGGCGAAAGCATCCAACGATCCCTTTAGCAAAAGCCTGACGTGCGTGGCGAATGGATCGAGCGGGTTCAGTCGCGTCTTGTTGGAATAATGCGCGGCTGCGCCGAGTGTACTGCGAGCGATGCGCTTGGCGTCATCGCCGATGCGCTCCAGATCGGAGATTGCCTTGATGACCGCGACGATCAGTCTCAGGTCGCTGGCGGCAGGTTGGCGGCGGGCGAGGATCTGGGTACATTGGTCCTGGATCGAGACTTCCAGTGAATTGACTTGACGGTCGTCGCGGATCACTTGCTCGGCTAGAACGACATCGTTGTCAAGGAGCGACTTGACCGCCAACTCGATCTGTTCTTCCGCCAATCCGCCCAACTTGAGCACTTGGCTTCTGATATCAAAAAGCTCCTGGTCAAATTGTTTGTAGGTGTGTTGGCGTTGATTCTTTCCGCCACCGGAATTCGCCGCGACCTTGGACGATGGCTTTGGGTTGGGTGTGTTCGGCTGTTTCGGCATGTCCTTCGCGTCGTGGTAATCGTTAAGGTCAACCCAATGGTGGCCTCTGGCAGGCTCGAAGTACCGCAATGCTAGCCGTTCTTGCAAGGCCGTGAGAAGAGGGATCGGTAAAAAAGCCGTCCGTGGCTTCCATCCTTGGAATCCATATTAGAAAGCTCTGAACAAGTCCATCTGGGAGCTGTCAGAGGCCGTCACCGGAAAATACATTTCCCGGCGCCTCGCAAATGAAACGCTTGGGGCTATTAATACTCAGTCGTGCATTCCTGCCCGACACCCTGCGGGCGCTTCGCGTACAAACCCGCTATCCTTCCGTTTTGTGGCGGAGCATCCCTGCACTGCAGAAGCTCTGACTTAATCGAGCTTCCTTTAAGAAAATCCGAACTCTGGTGGGATTCGGGCACGGTTTAAAGTTTGCACGGAGAAAGTTGCAATTTTATGAAAATTGGACGAAATATTGGGTTTCAAGAACATTGGGGCATTTCGAGGTGTTCATCGCTCGGATTGGGACTTGAAATATTTTCAGGTTTACGCTGAAATTGCCCGAGGCCAAGGCATTGTTCCACTTGCAGGCCCAGCTTCTTAGTCCGCCCCCCTTCGACAACTCATGGAGACAGCGGTGAGTGAAAACATTCTGCATTTGAGTGACGACGATTTCGATGAAAAAGTGCTCAAGGCGAGCGGCCCCGTGTTGGTCGATTACTGGGCCGAATGGTGCGGCCCATGCAAGATGATCGCCCCAGTACTGGCCGAAATCGCGACCGAGTATCAGGGCAAGTTGACGGTCGCCAAGCTCAACATCGACGACAACCCCGCCACCCCCCAGCGCTACGGCGTCCGGGGCATCCCCACCCTGATGTTGTTCAAGAACGGGGAAGTGGAAGCCACCAAGGTCGGCGCGTTGTCCAAATCCCAGTTGGCGGCCTTCCTCGACAGCAATCTTTAAGTCTTTCAAGCGCCCGTCGCAAAGCTGCTGGACGGGCCAAGACTGCTGTGATACTTTTTTCGCCGAACTAGAAGAACATTCTCCACAGCCCACGCCGGTTCCGGCCGCTCTCCCTTTTTTGCAGTTTTCTGACTCGACGCCCAGCCGTTCGAGTAACTCCTAACAATCCAATAACGCTTTCCACATCAATCCGCACCCGCAAACACTTATGAACCTGTCCGACCTCAAACGCAAACCTGTTTCCGAGCTGATCACTATCGCCGAATCCCTGGATATAGAAGGCGTTGCTCGGACCCGCAAACAGGATTTGATCTTCTCCATCCTCAAGAAACAATCCAGGAGCGGCGAGGACATTTACGGCGACGGCGTCCTGGAAATCCTCCAGGACGGTTTCGGTTTCCTGCGCTGCACCGACAGCTCCTACCTTGCGGGCCCCGACGACATTTACGTTTCACCCAGCCAGATTCGCCGCTTTAGCCTGCGTACCGGGGATACGATATCCGGCAAGATCCGCCCACCCAAGGAAAGCGAGCGCTATTTTGCGATGCTGAAGGTCGAGCAGATCAACTTTGAGCCGCCCGAGAACGCCAAGCACAAGGTCCTGTTCTCCAATCTCACGCCGCTATTCCCCAAGGAACGCTTCGTGCTCGAGATCGGCAACGGCACCACCGAAGATTTGACGGCCCGCACGATCGACCTGATCGCGCCCATCGGCAAGGGACAACGCGGATTGATCGTATCGCCCCCGAAAGCGGGCAAGACCATGATTCTGCAAAATCTTGCCCACTCCATCGCCGAGCGCAATCCCGAATGTTATCTGATCGTTCTGCTCATCGACGAGCGTCCCGAGGAAGTGACAGAAATGCAGCGCAGCGTTCGGGGCGAGGTGGTTTCCAGCACCTTCGACGAGCCGCCCGCCCGCCACGTGCAGGTGGCCGAAATGGTCATCGAGAAAGCCAAGCGTCTGGTCGAGCACAAACGCGACGTGGTAATTCTGCTCGACTCCATCACCCGCCTCGCGCGGGCCTACAACATCGTGGTGCCCTCTTCCGGAAAGGTGCTGACGGGCGGGGTGGACGCCAACGCTTTGGAACGCCCCAAACGCTTCTTCGGTTCCGCCCGTAATATCGAGGAGGGCGGCAGCCTGACCATTATCGCGACAGCGCTGGTCGACACTGGTTCGCGCATGGACGAGGTGATCTATGAGGAATTCAAGGGCACCGGCAACATGGAGCTGCACCTAGAGCGCAAGATCGCCGAAAAGCGCATCTACCCGGCTATTAACATCAACCGTTCCGGTACCCGCCGCGAGGAATACCTGGTGCCGCCGGAAGAATTGCAGAAGTGCTGGATCCTGCGCAAGATTCTCCAACCCATGGACGAGGTGGCTGCCAGCGAATTCCTGTTGGGCAAGCTCAAGGACACCAAGACCAACGCCGAGTTCTTCAATTCCATGAAGCGCTGATAAAGCGGCGTTTCGATCCGGTTCCGTTTCCCGCCCCCGAAGATCGGGCCATGATTCCGGCCTTGGCTACCCCATTCTCCCGCCGATCAGCGACCACAGGCCGCTGATAGCTTCAGCCCGTGGCGCTTGTGTTGCGATCGAGCGTGTCAACAGCGTGAACTCGGCCGCAGACAGCGGCCGGCTGAAAAAATGTCCCTGGACATGCGGACAGCCCTTCCTTTTCAGGAAATCGGCCTGCTCCCGCGTCTCCACGCCCTCGGCGATGACCCTCATATTGAGACTCTGCGCCAAGGCGATGATCGCCGTGGTGATGGCGACATCCTCATGGTTTTCGGGAATGCCGTCGACAAAACTCCGGTCGATCTTGAGGGTGTTAAGGGGAAACCGCTTGAGATAGCTCATGGAAGAATAACCGGTGCCGAAATCGTCGATGGAAAAACGAATGCCGGCGTCCCGCAATGCCGTCAATTTCTCCATGTTCGCGAGAGACCCATCCATCAGCGTGCTTTCGGTCAACTCCAAATCCAGCAAGCCAGGATCCAACCCGGCTTCCCGCACGATGCGAAGCAGATTTTCCACCAGATTTTCGTCCTTGAACTGTCGCCCGGAAAGGTTGACCGCGATGGCGATCGGCCCCAGTCCTTCAGCCTGCCAAGCGACCGCCTGCGCACAGGCGGTGCGCAGCGCCCACTCGCCCAGGGGGACGATCAGGCCGGTTTCCTCGGCTAGGGGAATGAAATCGCTCGGACCGACCGTGCCCAGATCGGGATGCAGCCACCGCAGCAATGCCTCCGCGCCGATGATTTGCCCCGAGTCCAGGTCGAGTTGCGGCTGGTAATGCAGAATGAATTCGTTCTTTTCCAACGCGCGCCGCAGGCTGTTTTCCATGTTCAAGCGCTGGAGCGCCTTTCCCCTCATGGCCGGCTGGAAGAACTGGTAAGTATTTTTCCCCCGCTCTTTGGCGTAGTACATGGCGGTATCCGCATGCCTGAGCAACGCATAAGGGTCGGTCGCATCGTCCGGACAGACGCTTACGCCCAGACTGGCACTGATATGGACTTCGTGGTCTTCCAGCAGGAATGGAAAGGCAAAGGTCTGGACAAGCTTGTCGGCGATGGACGCAACGTCGTCGCGGTCGGCGATATCTTCCAGAATCACGGCGAATTCGTCTCCGCCGATCCGAAAAATGACATCCTTGCTGCGCAAGGTGCGGGTCAGCCGTTCGCCCACGCCGCTCAACAGCATGTCGCCGACATGGTGGCCCAAGGTGTCGTTGATGATTTTGAAGTTGTCCAGATCGATGAACATCAACACCGTCCGGCCGCTCGCCGCGCCCGCCTGGGCGACGGTATACACCAGGCGTTCGTTGAAAAAATGCCGATTGGGCAAGCCGGTCACGGTGTCGTAATACGCCAGGGTGTCAAGACGCGCCTCGGCCCGTTTACGCTCGGACAATTCATCGCTCAGACTGCTGTCGCGGCTTTGGATTTGTTCGAGCATTTCGTTGAAACATCGTGCCAGGGAGCCGACTTCATCGCGGCTGTCGATTTCCGAGCGCAGCGAATAATCCTTATCCTGCGACACTCTGCGCATCAGCTGAGTCAGCCCCGACAACGGCGAGGTAATCGAGTCCCTCAGTCGCTGTAACATCAGAAAGGCGGTCAGAAGGGCGCCGGCGGCGGCTAGCGCGGTGATCGCCGCATAGCGGGCGATGGTTCGGTAAAGCCCTTGCATATCCGCCTCGATATAGAGACTGGCGATCTTCTCGGCGCTGAAACGGATATCCTCCTGAAAATGGAGTCGAAGCGGAAAATAGGGCAACCCGGTTTGTTCCAGAACGGAGAGCAGGGCGATGGAGGCCTGTGGCACGGGGTGTTCGAACTGTGCGAACGGCGTCCCATCGGGGAGATAAATTATCGCCCGGATGATTTCCGGCGCGGCCTGTAGCGCAGCCAGGATTTCCTGGGCGGTTTGCTTATCGCGAAACACCACGGCCGCGGTGCTGTTACTGCCGATCATTTGCGCCTGCACCTTCAGATTGTCCATGACACTCTGCCGATAGGCAAAAAACTCGTTCGCGAGCAGGGCGCAAAAAACCAAGAATAGCGCCAAGCCGGTCGTCGCCAGGTTGATGACCTGGAGCTTGGTCTTGATGGATGCGTTCTTGAACTGCCGGCGATTGATCTTCATGGCCGTCTAATAAACCCGTTTGGCGAGCCGCAGCAGCTTCGAGCTGATTTCCAGTTTGGCTCGCCTGGCCGCGCCAGCGTTCACTTCAAAGGTGATCCGATTGTCGTCCAGGGTCATTCCGATCATCACGCCGCGTTCCAGGAAGCTCTCGGTATCGGCAATTGTCAATGCGCTGCTGCCCTCGATCGCTTTCAGGATGAGCGGCAGTTTGTCGCTTTCCGATTCGCTAATGAACAGAATCCGACAGCGCCGGAGATTTTCCATCGAGGGCAGACGCTCGACCGCCAGTTTTCTCAGGCCGATGGGTTTATCTTGCAAGTCGTCCAAGGTAGGGCCGAAAGGATCCTCACCAAGCACGCACAGGCGCAAAACGGCGTCTGTTTCCTGCGGCCATTCGACGAATTTGGCGAAGTTGTAAATGAACGCGGCCTTGAGGCTGTATTCGGACACATTATCGGCTCTGTCCCCCATGGGAAACAAGGCGATCAGTCCACCGATCAAGGTAATCCGCATCGAACGCCCAGCCAGCGGTCGACTCAAATCGAAAGACCCGCACAGGCGCCAGGGAAAGTAGGAACGTTCTTTGGCCACGTTGCGGATGCTTTTCTGGATGAGCTAAAAGCCCCAGCGCAAGGCCGCCAGAAACTCCCGCTCCACCAGGGTGGGCGTCAATGCAAGAGTGCCGGCAAATTCCGCATGATGCTCTTGCGTCAGGTTTCGCCCGATCAACGACAACTCGATGTTCTTGGCCGGCCTCCAGGCAAGACGGGTATCCAGCGTCAGGTAATCCCCGATATTGATCGAGGGCAACTGATCGACGTAACGGAGCATCAAATCGAACTGGGTTTTCGCGGGTAAATCGAGGGAAGACCTGAGAAAAAACTGATTTCTGGGATCTTTGCCCTCGTCGGCCCGCGCCTGCGTCTGGTTATTGCTGCCGTGCGTGGGGCGGAGATCGGTAACCAGGAGAGTGTAGCCACCCTGCAAACGCCAACTGTCCAGCAGCCGCCAATCGGCGCTCAATTCAAGCCCGTAAGCCTCGCCTTCCTGTTTGTTCGAGAATAGGCTAAGGCATTCCTCATAGCCCGCTGAGACCCGCGTCACACAATCCTGAGGCTCAATGGTCTGAAGACGGTGATAAACGTTATAGAAGAGCGCCAAGTCCAAAGCCAGGTGCCGAGTCGGTTCCGCGCGGTAGCCCAGTTCATACGCCAGGACTTCCTCCGGCTCCATCTTCCGGGTACCCTGGATGGTAAACAATGTCGGCAAGGGTGAAAGCGGAAGATCGGGCGGTGCGACGAGAGGATTCAGACGGCTGTCCTGCTCCGTCCAGGTAGGAAGGCGCACGGCGCGCGACACGGAAGCCCATATGCTGTTTTTTCGATCCGGCGACCATAACACGCGGCCGCTGGGCTGGACCTGGAATCCCACCGTGTTCTTGTGTTCTAACTTGGACCCCAGGGTCAATTTCAAGCGCTCGGGTATCAGCGTGATTTCATCCTGCGCGAACAGATTGAATAAGTTATCGCTGCGTTCACTCGGAATCAGACTGAACGTGAAGCTATCTTCCGTTTCATGTTGAAGGTAGCGGTAGCCCCCGCCCCAGATAACCCGGTGCCAATCCGAGACCCGAAAATCGTGCTGAAAATCGATGTCGAAAGTGTTGATCGTGAACCTCGTCCCAAAAGCGGGGCTTCTTCGATCGTTACGGTCGTAATAAGCCTGCAGCGCGAAATCCGAACTCTCTGACAGTCGGCGCTTCCAGCGGGTGAGGACATTCGCGCCGTTGATTCTCTGGTCGCCGGATGCCAGCGACTCGTACGGCGGGCTGAGTGAGGGCTTGTCGATCGGCGCGCCGCCACTGTCGCCCTTGAAAATATCGCCCTGCACGGTGAGGGAATCCTCATCCGTCAGCCGGCTGTCGATCCGGAAGCCGCCCCGGCCGGCGCGCCAGTCGTCGCCGGCTTCCTTGCCTTGCGCGTTGTCATAGGCATCCCGATCGAAATATTTTCCGTAAATTCGGTAATCGGTGCGTTCGCCGAGCCGCCCGCCATATCTTAGGGAGACCGTCCCACTCTCCAGATTGCCGCTCGAGGCCGAAAGCAAACCGCCCTGGGTATTCTTGGCCTGTTTGGTGATGATATTAATGACCCCGTTCACGGCGTTAGAGCCCCACACGGAAGCCCCCGGTCCGCGGATGACTTCGATGCGCTCGATGTCCTCCAGCATGGTGTCCTGGGAATCCCACCACACACCGGAAAACAGCGGCGTGTACACGCTGCGTCCGTCCATCAGGACCAGCAGTTTATTGGCGAAGACGTCGTTGAAGCCCCGCGCGCTGATCGCCCATTTATCGCGGTCGACCCGCGCCACTTGCAGCCCCGGCACCATGCGCAAAGCGTCCGCGATGGTGCTCGCTCCGGAGCGGTGGATGTCGTCCTGGGTGATGACGAACACGGCGGCGGGAGAGTCGGAAAGCCGTTTGGTCTGCTTGGATACCGAGGTGATCTCGATGTCTAGGAGCTGTTCGAGGCTGAGTTCGGTGAGACTTTGAGTGCTGGAGGCGGTTTCTTCGGCGGCGCTGGCGGTTCCGGTGATCGCCGGTAGACAAACCAAAGAGAGAAGGATTTTGCGGAAGGGTACGAGGTGGGCGAGTATCGGCAATCCGAGTCTTTGCATGGACGATCTCTGTCCCTCATTTCAGAAATGCATGGCCTATCGGTTTTTTTTCAGCTTCAAAAACCGCAGGCCGTCACTGCGCCAGCGGTGAACCGCCTACGAGCAGCCTAAGTATAGGAGTATGCGATTCGGCTGGGCTTGTCTATGCCCGCTCGGCGCCGTCCGAAGCGCCGGCTTGAAGTTTGGATGCATCGTCAGCGTCCAAATCGGCCTGTTCGAGAAAGGTTCGGGGTAGACTCTTGCTTGCCTTGACGCCCAGTTCGACGAAACTTTCGGCCTGACGGATGAGGTTGCCGCGGCCCCGCGTCAGCTTGTTCATCGCATCGTCGTAGGTCTTGTGCACGGCGCCGAGCTGGTTCCCCAACCTTTCCAGGTCTTCCAGAAAACCCCGCAGCTTGTCGTAAACCGTGCTCGCTTTTTCCGCGATAGCCTTGGCGTTCTCGTTCTGTCGCTCGTAACGCCAGATATTTTCGATGGTGCGCAGCGTCGCCAGCAGGGTGGTCGGGGTGACAATGACGATCTGGTTGGCGAAGGCGTCGTTGAACAGCTTTTCATCGTGCTGGAAAGCCAACAGGAAGGCGGCTTCTATGGGCATGAACATCAGGATGAAATCCAGCGAACGCAGGCCATTGAGGTTGGCGTAATCCTTCTGCCCCAGGCTCCTGACATGGTTTCGCACGGCCTGGACATGTTCGCCCAGCGCGACTTCTCGCTCAGCGCCATCGTCCAGGGCGGCGTAGCGCTCATAAGCGACAAGGGAGACCTTGGAATCGATGACGATGTCCTTGCCTTCGGGGAGATGGATGATCACATCCGGCTTGAACAGGCGTTTGTCGGCATCGCGGAAACCGCCCTGGGTCTCGTATTCGATGCCCTTGCGCAGCCCCGACTGCTCCAGCACCCGTTCCAGGATCATCTCGCCCCAGGCGCCCTGCACCTTCTTGTCGCCCTTCAGCGCGCGGGTAAGATTGATCGCCTCCTGGTTGATCTGCTGAGTCTGCTGTCGCAAGCTGTGGATTTCCTGGCGCAGCGAGGCGCGGTCCTTGACCTCGTCGATGTGCATGTCGTCCACTTTCTTACGGAAATCGCCTAGCTGATCGCGAAACGGAGCAAGGAGTCCGTCCAGCTGGGTCTTGTTCTGCTCGGTGAATTTCTGGGTTTTCTCTTCCAGTATCCTGCCGGCGAGATTCTCGAACTGAGCGATCAACTGGACCTCCGCATTCCGCAACAGGCCGAGCTTCTCCTCCATGCTTCTGCGCTCTTCCTGAAGCCGCGTTTGCAGCGCGGTGTGCTCGTTTCTCAAGGATTCGAGCAGAGAGGTCTTGTTCTGCAGCTGGGTTTCCAGCCCGGGGATCCGGCCGATCTTCTCATTCGCAACGGCTAACGCGGTCTTGAGCCCATACACCTGCTTCTGGTTACGCCAGGCGGCCAGAACCAGGCCAAGAGACAGGCCCAGCAGCACCGCGAGCGCCGAGGCGATCAGCAGCGGCATGAACCGCATCGCGTCAGTGAGCAACGCAGAAAAGTCCATGGTCGCCAACTGCCATCCCGGTCAATTGCATTCCTTCAGCTTGCGGCCTGTTACCGGCAGACCAATTCAAAGCCGGCTGAACACCCGCTTAGCCGCCGCCAGCGTCTGCTGCAGAACTGCTTCGTCGTGAGCCGAGGAGACGAAGCCGGCTTCGAAGGCGGAAGGGGCCAGGTAAACGCCCTCGTCCAGCATGCCGTGGAAGAAATGCTTGAAGCGCTCCACATCACAGCGCATCACCTGCTCGAACGTGCACACGGGCTGTTCGGCAGTGAAGAACAGACCGAACATGCCGCCCACGGCGTTGACCGTGAACGGGATACCTGCCTTGGCGGCCTTGGTCTTCAAGCCATCGGTCAATTGACGGGTTTTCTCGCCCAGCTGCTCGAAGAAACCGGGGACGGAAATCAGTTCCAGCGTTTTTAAACCGGCCGCCATGGCCACCGGATTACCGGACAAGGTACCGGCCTGATAGACCGGGCCCAGCGGGGCCAGTTGCTCCATGATCTCGCGCCTGCCGCCGAAAGCGCCCACCGGCATACCGCCGCCGATCACCTTGCCCAGAGTGGTCAGATCGGGTCTGATGCCATACAAGCCTTGAGCACCGCCCAGAGCGACGCGGAAGCCGGTCATCACCTCATCGAAGATCAGCGCCGAGCCGGATCGATCGCAAACCTCCCGCAGGGTCTCCAGAAAGCCGGGAACTGGCGGCACGCAATTCATGTTGCCGGCTACCGGCTCGACGATCACGCAGGCAATCTCTCCACCCAGTCTTGAGAAGGTCTCGCGTACCGCACTTAAGTCATTGTACGGCAGCGTGATGGTGTGCTCGGCCAGCGCGGCCGGTACGCCCGGCGAACTGGGGACGCCCAGCGTCAAGGCGCCGGAGCCGGCTTTCACCAGCAGAGAATCCGAGTGACCGTGATAGGAACCCTCGAACTTGACGATCTTGTCTCGTCCCGTGAACCCGCGCGCCAGGCGGATGGCGCTCATGGTCGCCTCGGTGCCGGAACTGACCATGCGCACCAAATCCATCGATGGAACCAACTCGCAGACCTTCTCCGCCATCGCCGTCTCCACGGCGGTGGGCGCGCCATAGCTCAAACCCCGATCCACGGCTTCATGCACCGATTTCAAGACCTCCGGATGCGCGTGCCCCAGTACCATCGGCCCCCACGAACCGACATAATCGATGTACCGCTTGCCGTCGGTATCGAACAAGTAAGGGCCTTCCGCCCGTGCGATGAAAATTGGCGCGCCGCCGACCCCCTTGAAGGCGCGCACCGGGGAATTGACCCCGCCGGGGATGCGTTTTTTGGCTGCTTCGAACAGGTTAGAACTCATTTCAGATCCTTATATTGCAATGCCCTTTAGGGTGGGCAGACGCTACCCCCCCGAAAGCGGCGGGCAAGGCCATTTTCCCACCCGAAGGGTCTGGATTCGATTTGCTCAAGTCTTCGGCAAGGTTACGCCCGTCTGCCCCTGATACTTGCCGCCCCGATCGCGGTAGGAGGTCTCGCAGACCTCGTCCGAGCCGATGAACAAGACCTGGGCGACGCCTTCGTTGGCGTAAATCTTGGCGGGTAGGGTTGTGGTGTTGGAAAACTCCAGGGTGACGTGCCCTTCCCATTCGGGCTCCAGCGGTGTGACGTTGACGATGATGCCGCAGCGCGCGTAAGTGGATTTGCCCAGGCAGATGGTCAGCACGTCGCGCGGAATGCGGAAATATTCGACGGTCCGCGCCAGCGCGAAGGAATTGGGCGGGATGATGCACACGTCCGAAACCAGATCGACGAAGCTGTTCTCGTCGAAATTCTTCGGATCGACGATGGCCGAATTGATGTTGGTGAAGATCTTGAATTCGCTCGAGCAGCGAATGTCGTAGCCGTAACTCGAGGTGCCGTAGGAGATCACCCGATTGTTCGCCACCTGGCGCACCTGATGCGGCTCGAACGGCTCGATCATGCCGTGCTCGCTCGCCATGCGGCGGATCCAGCGGTCTGACTTGATGCCCATGGCTAGGTGTTCACGATGCTGATGGTGGGGAATTTCGCGCTGTAGTCCTTGGCTTTCAGCGCTAGCCGGGCCGCCATCTTGCGGGCGATATCCTTGTAGCGGCGCGCGGCGGGTCCGTCCGGATCGGCCACCACACTGGGATGCCCACCGTCGGCATCCTCGCGAATCTTGATATCCAGCGGTAACGAGCCGAGCAGTTCGACGCCGTATTTCTTCGCCATCTTCTCACCGCCACCCGCGCCGAAGATATGCTCCTCGTGCCCGCAGTTCGAGCAGACATGGACGCTCATGTTTTCGACGATGCCCAGCACCGGCACGCTAACCTTTTCGAACATCTTCAGACCCTTCTGCGCATCCAGCAGGGCGATGTCCTGGGGCGTGGTAACGATGACCGCCCCGCTGACCGGGATCTGCTGGGCCAGGGTGAGCTGGATGTCGCCGGTACCGGGCGGCAGGTCGATGATGAGGTAATCGAGCTTGTCCCAGCGGGTTTCATTGAGAAGCTGCTGCAAGGCGCCGGTTACCATGGGGCCGCGCCAGATCATCGGGGTATCTTCATCGATGAGATAACCGATGGACATGGACTGCACGCCATAGGCGGTTTTTGGCACGATCGTGTTGCCGTCCGTCTCCGGGCGCCCCGACAGTCCCAGCATGGACGGCTGACTTGGACCATAGATGTCGGCATCCAGAATGCCGACCCGAGCGCCTTCGGCGGCCAGCGCCAGAGCTAGATTCACGGCGGTGGTGGACTTGCCGACCCCACCCTTGCCTGACGCGACGGCGATGATGTTCTTGACGCCCGGCATGGGCTTGAGGTTTTTCTGCACGGCATGGGAAACGATCTCCCAGCCAACCTCGACGGACACATTGCCGACGCCCGCCAGCGCGCACAGTTTCTCCCGCACTGTCTCAGCTAAGACCGCCTTGAAGCTCGCCGCCGGGTAACCCAGCACGATCTTGACGCGAACATCCGCGCCTTCCACCTCGATCTTCTTGACCGATTTGGCGGCCATCAAGTCCTGGCCCAAGTTGGGATCGACCACGGTTCTTAGCACGTTCTCCACGTCGCTTTCGGCAATACTGGTCATTGAATTCTCCGGCATATGAATTTCCGACCATTTTACACGATGAATTTTGGGTGCGGGCCATGAGTCATCCCGATGATGAAGTCCCTGTTTTGAACAAGCGATCATCGAAGGGATAGCGCACGGACGAAACGGTGCGGATTTCGCCGGACTCAGGATGAATGGGATTGATCAGACAATTGAACGTATGGGGAACGATCGCGTTAGGTACAGTCAGAATGGCGGCTTGACGCGCCGTCAGCCAGCCTTGGCCGATGGATTGGGTCACACCGGGCTGATGCCGCCAATCGTCCGGTAACGAAGCGCTATCCAGTTTGGCGCGGGAAACCGAATCGGGAACCTCGATTTCCAGCAGCTGATAGCCTTCCGGAACATCGTCCGGATCGCCGATTTCCAGATGCACCACGGTCTCAAGCAACGCGGCGGCCGGACTCTCCGCGCAATAGACGACCGGGTGTCCCCGCTGATGCCAGCGTCCGCCGGCCACTAATCCGCCGAGTCCCTTGAGCTCGGCATGATTGCTGATACGCCAGATGCGCATCAGGCGGCGTAACCCTCGTCGATCTGAATCAGCAACTCCTCGACCTGCCGCCCGCCGAGCTCCGTCGCCATCATTTCCATGGCGGAGCGCTGATGGAATCGCCGCAAGGGTTTGCGGAGCCAGTGCAGGGCTTTCTCGCGCTCGCCGAACACGCTTTCGGCCAACGCGACCAGGCGGGCGATGCGCAAGGCCCGGTCGGACTCATCGGGAGACAGGGCTTGTTGTTTGGCACGGCGATGGGACAAGGTGCGCAAAGGCAGCACCATCGTCAGTTCCTTGGGCGTCAGCCCCTCCTTGAGCAGATTGTCCAGAATCGCCACCTCGATCCGCAACGGGATGGCATTCGCCAGTTCGCCCTCGGAATGCAGCGGTTGGGCAAGGCCCAGCAAGGCCCCCAGCTTGGCGAGAGAGGATCGCTGCGGCGAGGAATGATCATCAAAGGCCAGTGTGGAAACGGTAGACATCGAATAAACACCCAGGAGCGCAGTTTGCCTGAACTATATTGGCAAATTGCCAAAACTGTCAAATGGCGCTGCTCAATCGCTCCTTTTGTATTGGTTGCGAAGCCCCGGACGCTAATACTCTGACGTCGCCATCCGGCCCATCCCGTCCGGGGGGCATCCACTGCATGCGATTCATAGGGGGACGACGTCAAAAAATAATATGAAGAGGGGTTTGTTTGCCGCGTTATTGCGTTTTTCGGTCAATTTGTTCGAGCGCAACATCAACCGCGTACTGGGCAAAATTGATCAGTTCCACGAGGTACGGCAAAAATGAGTGATGGCATATTCGATATCAATAATGCACGCGACTTCTTACTTACCATATGTTCATCCTTCAAGGCCTATCAAACTCCTGCTGGATGTGTGGATGAAAGGGCATTGTTTCTGATCACGGCTTCCTATCACTTGCGAGAATGGATCGCTTCAGGTTATAAGCCACGTGATAAGAATGGAAAGCCACTACCTCCCAACAATGAGGCCGAAACCTTTTTCAATGACATCTACGCTGAAGAAGAATTTGAAATACTGAATCACAGAGGCCATTCTTCCAAAACGCCTGGGCGTAATTTCGGATACTCACGGTCTGGTTCGGCCGGAGGCGCTGGCGGGATGCAACTTGATCGCCCATGCTGGCGATCTAACAAGCCGGTATTACCAATCAACTGTCTGAACACCTATTTCGGCTATAGCGATTTATGTGCTTCTTGATGATATAGCTTGCCGATAGGTATCGGATAGTCAAATGAAACGGCGCCCAAAGGCGGTTCTATTGGTTATGCATCCTGTGCCTGAGCTTCGCTGCCGCTTCCTGTATCCGCTTTATGAGTTCTACGTTTAGCTTTAGGGCCTTTTTTTGTTTCCTCCAATTGAATACGCTCTTGTTCCTGTTGATGTCGCTTGGCTTCACTAAAGTCATACTGACGCCTTATCTCGGCTTGAAATTCAGCCCACCGAGACTTAAACGTTGCGTATTCCTGAGCCGCTTTCTCGGACTCGGGAGATGCCAAAGAGCCGATATAGGTCGATGCGTACACATAAAGGGGAGCACGCCATCGGCTTCGTTTGTCGATCACCGTCATGGAATCGCTGCATCGGCAGTACAAAATATCCTGGCTCAGACCAGATTTGTTCGGTGGAATGGTCCGATCGATGACCACCCAACCGTGGTCTCTGCTGTAGCCCCACCACGGGGGCAGTTCTAGTGTTTCAGACATCTCTGTTGCCTACAATTCAGGACGAGCTCGGAACATCTGTTGCTGGCAACAAATGCGTCGTTTGTTTGTCGGGTCATCATTTAGCGGGCTTGCGTTTACTCTTGCCCTTGCTTTCCTTCCTCGGGCTATTGCCTTTCATCTGTGCTTTCATGGTCTGCTTCCTAATCGGTAGGCGAAAATTCGCCAAGTCACAGCATGCGCCTAATTACCTGATATGGACAGTTCTTTCGTATCTGTCGAATCAATGCCGTATGCTACGGGATAGGCATCCCTCGGGGTCGTTACCTCTGTAGCGCTTATAAAATCTGGGTTTGTCTGTAATCGGTCAGTCGCAAATTCAAATCTTGCGACCAACTCCGGCATCGAATAATGCTAAGACACCATTCATTTATTTGTGCGCCGGCAATTGCACCACCTCTTTTTTATCGCCATCGAGATACGCCATGACGCAATCCGCAAAACCGCATATAAATGAGTCGTTTCAAGCGGGGACTTGTCGTGCAAAACGCCTGGGCGTGATTTCCGATACTCACGGGCTGATTCGCCTGGAGGCCCTAGAACTGCTGGCGGGATGCGAACTGATCGTCCATGCAGGCGATGTCGGCAAGCCGGAGGTGCTCGCCAAACTCCAGACGATCGCCCCGGTGATCGCCGTGCGCGGGAATAACGATAAGGGAGAATGGGCGAAGAATCTCCCTGAAACTGAAGTGGTCGAATTTGCCGGGCTTTACCTGTATGTCCTCCATGACCTTCATGAACTGGATCTCGATCCGGCGGCTGCCGGGTTTCGGGTGGTGATTTCCGGCCATTCCCATCGACCTGACATCCGCCATCGGGACGAGGTGCTTTACCTCAATCCCGGCAGCGCCGGCCCGCGCCGCTTCAAACTACCGGTCAGTCTGGCCTTGCTGGAAGTGGTCGACGGAGAACGGACGGCCCGGATTGAACTGATTGATGTTTGAACCGCACTCGGCGTCGCGATGACTTCTGGCGACGAGACGAAGTGAGGGCGTCGGCACTAAATTTGGCCTTTGGCCGAAAACATCAGGATTACTTGGCTTCTTGTCCAAGCTGTTCGTCGATTTTTCGCTTGGTGATTTCGGCTTCATTCATCAACTGCGTTTCAATTTTCCGGGCTTTTTCCAACGGTTCGTTGACAGCTCTTGAGAGGGCCCTGTTTTTTTCCGTTGGCTTCTGTTCTTCTCCGGTACCAGAACATGCAGCAAGCAGAAGGATGGGGACGAAAAGCAACGCGTAAAATGACGGTTTCATGCGGCTACCTTCAGGTTTTTGGCCTTGCAGAGAGCGGCTGTTAAGCAACTTGGAGTATGACCGCGTTAAAGAGTCAGCCGAACTAAGCTATGTGTCTACTTTAGACTAGCCCACTCAACCTCTTCTCGCCGAGCATATTGACGCATGAGCAAAACCTGGACGGCGCTTTTCCTGATTCCCTTTGCCTGGTCGGCCATCGAGCCGCGCGATTATCTCACCTGGTTTCTGGAGGTTTTACCGGCGATCGCGACTTTTGCCGTGCTCGCAGCGACCCGCCGACAATTTCCGCTCACGCCGCTGACCTACTGGCTGCTTCTGATCGAGTGCATCATCCTGATGATCGGCGGCCATTACACCTATGCGGAGGTTCCCGCGTTCGACTGGCTCCGGGATTATTTCCACCACAGCCGCAACAATTACGACAAGCTGGCGCACTTCTTCCAGGGCTTCGTGCCGGCGATCGCCGTGCGGGAAATCCTGGTCCGTTTCGCGGTGGTCAGATCCCGCCCTTGGTTGGCGTTTCTGGTGGCTTGCGTCTGTTTGGCCATTAGCGCCTTCTACGAATTGATCGAGTGGGGTGTGGCGATGGTCTCGGAACAGGCCGCCGAAGCGTTTCTCGGCACCCAGGGCTACGAATGGGACACCCAAAGCGACATGGCTCTCGCCCTGGTGGGCGCCATCGTTTCCATGGGGCTCTTGAGCTCCATGCATGACGATCAAATCGGACGGCTTGGCAGCGATCCGCCAAACCGGTTAGGTGGGTAGACCTGGCCTGTCTGCCACATTCTTTGACGGGAACTCGGGAATCGAAGCCGCTAGTTCCCCTCGGGAGGAGTATACTGCTCGCGCTGTTTTCGGTCCCGAATCCCGTCGCGGTCCATCAGCCATCCGAGCGATCGGGCGCGAGACGGTTTATTTCTGGCCTCACTTTCCACTGATCGAGGAGAGATGACATGAAAATTACCCTCAGCGTTATCAAAGCAGATATCGGTTCCATCGGGGGCCACATCGCCCCCTCCCGCCGCCTGCTGGACACCGTGCGCGAGCAAGTGGCAGAGCGCGGCAAAGGGTTGATCATCGACAGCTACGTGAGCCATACCGGCGACGACATCGCCATTCTCATGACGCATACCCGGGGTGTCGGGGACGAACAGATTCACAAGCTGGCCTGGGACACCTTCCTCGCCGGGACGGCGGTCGCCAAGGAACAGGGTCTTTATGGCGCCGGACAGGACTTGCTCAAGGATGCCTTTTCCGGCAACGTCAAGGGGATGGGGCCGGCGGTCGCGGAGATGGAAATCGAAGAGCGTCCCAACGAGCCTTTCCTATTCTTTGCCGCCGACAAGACCGATCCGGGCGCATACAATCTGCCGCTGTATCTGGCTTTCGCCGATGTCATGAACACCCCGGGCCTGATCCTGTCGCCCAACATGTCCAAGGGCTTTCGGTTCGTCATCATGGACGTGAACCACACCGAGGGTGACCGCGTCATCGAACTGAATGCCCCGGAGCAGATTTACGACATCGCGGCCTTGCTGCGCGATCCGGAACGCTATGTGGTGGAATCCATCTGGTCGCGCGCCACCGGCGAGCAGGCCGTGGCCGTCGCCACCTCCCGCCTGCACAACATCGCCGGCAAATACACCGGCAAGGACGATCCGGTCATGCTGGTGCGGGTGCAAATGAACTTTCCCGCCACCGGTGAGGTGCTCGCTCCCTATTCGCTGGGCCATTTCGTCGCCGGCTGCATGAGAGGCTCCCATCAAATGCCGCTAATGCCGGTGCCGCTCAATACCGGCACCAGTTATTTCGACGGCCCATCTTTGGTGAGCTGCGCCGCCTTCGCCGAACACAACGGCAAGCTGACGGAGGCCTGGGACGCCTTCGCTCATCCGTTTTGGAATTCGGTGCGCGACCGCGTGGCCGACAAGGCTCAGGAAATGCGCCGCCAGGGATTTTTTGGTGCGGCCATGCTGCCGATGACGGAGCTGGAATACACCGGCATCATGGAGAAGCTCAAGGCGCTGGACGAACATTTCACTGTTCGGGGAGATTGACTCGTGAAAACGCTCATCAGGAACCCGCGCACCAGACGGACCTTATCTCTCAGCCTGCTGGGACTGGGCGCCGTTTTAATATTTCTGGCGCCAGAAGGCGCACTGCTTGGCTGGATTCCGCTGCTGCTCGGGGTAGGGGTGGAAATCATCGGCATCAAGCTGGGGCACCCGGACGGGCAGTGAGGCGAGCCTGAGCGGGCCTTCACCACCCGTTGCAAACCATGCGCGAAGGCCTTTATATCGGCACCAGCGGTTGGAGCTACGCCGGCTGGAAGGATGAATTTTTCGCCGGTTTTCCGCGAAGGGACTGGCTGCGCCATTATGCCGAGCGATTCAATGCGGTTGAGGTCAACGCGACCTTCTACGGTGGGTTGCAGCCTGCGACCTTCGAGCGTTGGAAACAGGAAACCCCGGCCGGCTTCAAGTTTGCCATCAAGGGTCATCGCTATCTGACCCACGTTTCCAAGCTACTGTTTCCGCCCGATGCCCTGGCGCGCCAGCGGGATACCGCCATGATTCTGGCCGACAAACTGGCTGTGGTCATCTGGCAGATGCCAAGCAGCCTCACGCTCGACCTGCCCTTGCTCGAAGGCTTCGCGGCGGCTTTACAGAACTGGCCTGAAGTCCGCCATGCCCTGGAATTCCGCGACGCCTCCTGGTTCGGTCCCGAAGCGGCCGATTGCCTGCGGCAGCATGGTTTCGCCGTCTGCCAGTCCGATTCCGCCAACTGGCCGCTATGGAATGGCGTGACGTCGGATCTGGTCTACGTGCGGCTCCATGGTCACGAGAAAACCTATCGCTCCGCTTACACGGAGGCCCAACTCGATGGCTGGGCGGATCGGATTAAGGGCTGGCTGGCGGAAGGTCGGCAGGTGCATGTGTATTTCGACAACACCGATGCCGGCCATGCCCCCAAAGATGCAAGTCGGTTGATGGGGATTCTGGGATACCGCTCGCCCTGAGCGCAGCCGCAGGGCGGCTATCCCGCCAACTCGACGATCGCGTTTTGCAAGCCGTCGACGACACGGGCCATGGCCGGATAGTTGAGCTTGTCCGCCGTGTCCTGCCAGGTGTGGTAATAGGGATAGCGGAAGAACGCCGTGTCGGTGACCATGATCGCCCGGTAGCCCTGCCGCCAGAACGAGAGCTGATCGCTCCAGCCCACACCCGGGATGAAATACGGCGCGGCCAGTCTTTCACAAGGAAAGTCCGAATGGGCGCGGAATGCTGCGACCGCCTGTTTCAAGACGCTGTAGGACCTCAGGTTGGACACGAAGGCGATGAAATCGCCGCGAGCCGGGTAAAAATGCTTGAGCAAGGGCGGATAGGTTTGACTTCCGGGTTCGTCGAGGAAACAGCCGAGCATTTCCAGCGACATCATCAGCCCGATATCGTCTCCACGCTTGCGGGCCGCTTTGGCATAGACCAGGCTCCCCATGTTGCCCCAGTAAAAAAACGGCGGTTCCTCGTTGACGAAGGCGACGAAGCGCACCGTCCTTGCCGGTGACACCCCCGTCATGAAGCGGCTGACTTCCAAAAGCGCCGCAATGCCGCTGCCGTTGTCGTTGGCTCCGGGACTGCCCATCACCGAATCGTAATGTGCCCCGATGAGAAGGATTTCTCCCGGCTTTCTGCTGCCCACGCGCGTGATCTCGAGATTTTCGCTGCGCACGCCTTCTGCTAGATAGCTTTGCGATACGACAGGGTAACCCTGGGTGCGCCACTCGGCCCGGATGTAATCCGCCGCCGCCCGCAGCGCGTGCGGGCGAAACACGTTGCGCTCGCCGATTTCTACCGATAGTTTGTGCACGTGCCGGCGGATGCGATTTTCGAGCGTTTCTTGAGACATGGCTGGACTTACCCATCAAAATGTAGGTCGCATTAGCGCCGCGTAACCCGACATCAACCGGCTTTTGTCGGGTTACGGCTTCGCCTAACCCGACCTACGACTTCCCTGAAACTGTGTGATAATTGACCGCTCCTTGCAACACGGTTTCCGCCACTCTCTTTCATGAGCACGAAAAGAAAAATCCTCGTCACTAGCGCGCTGCCCTATGCGAACGGCCCGATTCACTTAGGGCATCTAGTCGAATATATCCAGACCGACATCTGGGTGCGCTTCCAGAAAATGCGCGGACACGAGTGCCGTTACGTCTGTGCCGACGACACCCACGGCACGCCGATTATGCTGCGAGCGGAGAAGGAGGGCATTAGTCCCGAGGAACTGATCGCCCGCGTCCATGGCGAGCATCGGCGAGACTTCACCGGCTTTCATATCGAGTTCGACAACTACTACTCGACCCATTCGGAAGAGACCCGAGCTTACGCATCCACCATTTATGCCCGTCTGAAGGAGCGGGGGCTGATCGAGTCGCGCGCCATCGAGCAGTATTACGACCCGGTCAAAGAGATGTTCCTGCCGGACCGCTTCATCAAGGGCGAGTGCCCCAAGTGCCATGCGAAAGACCAGTATGGCGATTCCTGCGAAGTCTGCGGCGCGACCTATTCACCCATCGACTTGATCAACCCGTTCTCGGCGGTATCCGGCGCGGCGCCGGTGCGCAAGGAGTCGGTGCATTATTTCTTCAAGCTGGGCGAATGCGTGGATTTTTTGAAAGACTGGACGCGCGCCGGACACTTGCAGGCGGAGGCCGCTAACAAGCTGGACGAATGGCTGCAAGGCGGATTGTCGGATTGGGACATTTCCCGCGACGCACCCTATTTCGGTTTCGAGATCCCCGATGCGCCGGGCAAGTATTTCTACGTCTGGCTGGACGCCCCCATCGGTTACATGGGCAGTTTCAAGAATCTGTGCGACCGGCTGGGGCCAAGCGAAGCGAGCGCCGCGACCAAAGCGGCCGGATTGGATTTCGAGGACTACTGGAACAGCGATTCGGCCACTGAACTCTACCACTTCATCGGCAAGGATATCCTCTATTTCCACGCCCTGTTCTGGCCGGCGATGCTGGAACACTCCGATTTCCGCACCCCGACCAAGATCTTCGCCCACGGCTTTCTCACCGTGAATGGCGAGAAGATGTCCAAATCCCGCGGCACCTTCATCACTGCCGAGAGTTATTTACAGCAAGGGCTGAACCCGGAATGGCTGCGGTATTACTACGCTTGCAAGCTGAACGGAACGATGGAAGACATCGACCTTAGCCTGGAGGATTTTGTCGCCCGGGTGAATAGCGATCTGGTGGGGAAATTTGTGAACATCGCCAGCCGGTCAGCGGGATTCATCTCCAAGCGTTTCGATGGAAAACTCGGTCCCACCGATTCACAGGCTGAAACCGTTAAAGAGTTCGTATTTGCTGAAGAGGAAATCGCCCATTGCTACGAGAATCGCGACTATGCTCGTGCCCTGCGCAAGATCATGGAACTGGCGGACAAAGCCAATGCTTATGTGAACGACAACAAACCTTGGGAATTGGCTCGTTCCGATGATGACTCAGAGAGACTGCATGTTGTTTGCAGTTCCGCTATCAACTTCTTCCGCGACCTGACTCTGTATCTGAAACCGGTACTGCCGAAATTGGCGGAACAAGTGGAGCAGTTCCTGAATGTCACCCTTTCGTGGAAAGACATTGAAAGCAATCTTCCGGAAGGTCATCGCATCAACCCTTACCAACACCTCATGACCCGCATCGAATCCAAACAGATCGATGTCCTGCTGGAAGCCAACAAGCAATCGCTGCAAGCGGCCCCCACGCCGGAGCCGCATTCACAAGCCCGCCACGCTGAACACCAGCAACATGAAATCGAGGCGCTAGCCGAAACCATCTTGATCGAGGATTTCGCCAAGGTCGACCTGCGGGTCGCTAGGATCGTCAATGCCGAACATGTCGAGGGCGCGGACAAACTGCTGAAACTGACACTGGACTTAGGCGCCGAAACCCGCACCGTATTCGCCGGTATCAAATCGGCCTACGAGCCGGAGAGGCTGATCGGCCGGCTGACCGTCATGGTCGCCAACCTCGCCCCGCGCAAGATGAAGTTCGGCCTCTCGGAAGGCATGGTGTTGGCAGCAGGCCCCGGCGGCAAGGACATCTTCCTCCTGCAACCAGATGACGGCGCGCAACCGGGCATGCGGGTAAAATAGACCTCTTGGTGGGCCGAAGCCCCGACGTTCGTATCGCCGGGACGGCAATCTTCACGGACCGACGTCCTATTTCCGGCCTAATAACCCAGCGTAAACCTCAGAAATCTCGATTGACAAGCGGTCACACAGCCTTAAAATTGCGACTTCAGCGTCAACCCCGCCCGCCAGTTCCATTCCGTTTTAATGAAAGACTACCTGCTCATCCTGGTCGGCACGACGCTGGTCAATAATTTCGTATTGGTGAAGTTTCTGGGGCTGTGCCCGTTCATGGGCGTATCGAAGAAACTGGAAACCGCGATGGGCATGGGGCTGGCGACGACCTTCGTGCTCACGCTTTCCTCCGTCACCAGCTATCTGGCCAACGAATACCTGCTGTTGCCACTCGGTCTGGAATACCTTCGCACCATCACCTTCATCGTTGTCATCGCCGTGGTGGTGCAGTTCACCGAGATGGTCGTGCACAAGACCAGCCCCTTGCTTTACCAAGTGCTGGGCATTTTTTTACCATTGATCACCACCAATTGTGCGGTACTCGGCGTCGCCCTGCTCAACGTGCAGTCCCAGCACGGCTTCATCGAGTCCTTCCTGTATGGTTTCGGCGCGGCTCTGGGCTTCACCCTCGTTCTGGTGCTGTTCGCCGCCGTTCGCGAACGGGTGGACGTGGCCGATGTTCCCGCGCCTTTCAAGGGCAACTCCATCGCATTGATTACCGCCGGCCTGATTTCCATGGCTTTCATGGGCTTCTCCGGCCTCGTCAAAGGCTGATTCGGCGTTTTCCATGCTAGCGTTTCTCGCAGTTTGCGCCGTGTTTGCCGTATTCGGCCTGGTGCTGGGCTATTCCTCGATCCGTTTCAAGGTCGAGGGTGATCCCTTGGTCGACAAGATCGACGCCATTCTTCCCCAGACCCAGTGCGGCCAGTGCAGCTTTCCCGGTTGTCGGCCCTACGCCGAAGCCATCGCCAAGGGCGAAGCGGAAATCAACCGGTGCCCGCCGGGCGGGGAAGAAGGCGTGCGGGCACTGGCCGATCTGCTGGGCGTGGAACCCAAGCCCCTGAACGCCGAGCTCGGGCCGGAAAAACCCAAGAGCGTCGCCCTCATCGACGAGCTGAAATGCATCGGCTGCACCCTGTGCATCCAGGCCTGCCCGGTGGATGCCATCCTGGGCGCAGCCAAGCACATGCACACCGTGATTGCCGCCGAATGCACCGGCTGCGAACTCTGCCTCGCGCCCTGCCCGGTGGACTGCATCACCATGGAGCCGATCAAGGAATCCCCGGCCACCTGGCAATGGCCCTCTCCCCACAGGAGGGTGCACTAAGGTGTTCAAGCTCTGGTCATTCACCGGCGGCGTCCACCTGGATACCCACAAAGAATCATCCAGCCGTGCGCCGCTGCAAACCGCGCGTCTGCCGAAAGCACTGATTTATCCCCTGCAAGGGCGCGGCGGCCTGAATGCCAAGCCGTTGGTCGAGCCGGGCGAACGGGTACTGAAAGGCCAAATCATCGCGCGAGACGACAGCCCCATGAATCCGCCCATCCATGCCGCCACTTCCGGCGTGGTGCGGGCCGTCGAGGAAAGGCCGCTGCCGCATCCTTCGGGCCTTTCCGATCTGTGCATCGTCATCGACGCCGATGGGGAGGACGAATCGGCCGAATTCGAAGGCGTGGCCGATTACAGGAAACTGAAGCCCCAGGAGCTGCGCGAGCGGATCCACGAAGCCGGCATCGTCGGCTTGGGCGGGGCGGCCTTCCCGACCGCGGTCAAGATCAGTCCCGGCGAATGCCGTGAAGTGGACACGCTGATTCTGAACGGTGCCGAATGCGAGCCCTACATCACCTGCGACGACAGCCTGTTGAGGAACTTTCCCGACGAAGTGCTGGGCGGGGCGAAAATCCTCATGCATATCCTCCGGGTGGAGCGTTGCCTGCTCGGCATCGAAAGCGACATGCCCGAAGCCATCGCTGCCTTGGAAGCCGAATGGCAGCGGGGCGATTACTGCGGCATCGAAATCGTGCCGGTGCCGGCGGTCTATCCCACCGGCGGCGAGAAGCAGCTGATCAAGGTGCTGACCGGACGCGAAGTTCCGGCCAAAGGCATACCCGCCGACATCGGCGTGGTTTGCCAAAACGTCGGCACGGCGGCGGCCATTTACAAGGCCATTGTTAGGGGCGAGCCGCTGATCTCCCGTATCGTCACCGTCACGGGCTTAGGGATTCGCCAGCCGCAGAACCTGCTGGCGCGCATCGGCACGCCCATTGCCGAACTGGTCGAACAGTGTGGCGGCTATACGCCGCCGGTCCAAAGGCTGATCCTGGGTGGACCGATGATGGGGTTCGCTCTACCCACCGACGAGTTGCCCATCCTCAAATCCGCCAACTGTGTTCTGGCTGCAGGTCCCCAGGAGGTCATCGGCGACAAGCAGGCTATGCCCTGCATCCGCTGCGGCGAATGCGCCAACGCCTGTCCGGTCAATCTGCTGCCGCAGCAGCTCTATTGGTACGGCCGCGCCGACAACCTGGAACGGGTGCTGGATTACAATCTTCCGGATTGCATCGAATGCGGCTGCTGCGATTATGTCTGCCCCAGCCACATTCCGCTGGTGCAGTATTTCCGCGCCGCCAAGAGCAAGGTTGCAGAGAAGGAACGCGAACGCCGCAAAGCCGATCACGCCCGCGAGCGTTTCGAGGCAAGGCAAGCGCGCAAGGAGCGGGAGAAACTGGAAAAGGCCGAAATCGCTCGTCGCAAGAAGGCCATGCTGGACAAGGCGCCGGAAATTCAGCAGGCGATGGATAAAGCCAAAGCCTTGAAGGCGACCGAAGTTCCGCAAATCTGAAACATGCGCTTTTCCACCGCTCCCGCGCCCCATCTTGCGCCACCGAACAGCGTCAGCCGAATCATGCTGCAAGTGCTGATTGCCCTGATTCCGGGCGTGGTTGCGCTGGTCTGGCAGTTCGGGCCGGGTATTCTGATCAACGCCCTCATCGCCCTGATCACCGCGGTGATCGCCGAATCCTTGGTTTTAGCCCTGCGTAAGCGCCCCATCGCGCCTTTCCTGTTCGACTGCAGTGCGGCCTTGACCGCCGTGCTGCTGGCGGTGTCGCTGCCGCCGCTCGCGCCCTGGTGGCTCACCGTGTTCGGTACCCTGTTCGCCATTGTGATCGCCAAGCACCTCTACGGCGGCATCGGCTACAACCCTTTCAACCCGGCGATGGTCGGCTATGCCGTATTGCTGATCTCGTTTCCCCGCTACATGACGTCCTGGCTGCCGCCGCTCGATCTGGTCAGCGTCACCCCGAGCTTCACCGACATGTTGGCGCTGATTTTTCAGCAGGAAACGGTTCGGGACTTCGACGGCCTGGCCCAGGCCACGCCGCTGGACACGGTCAGGACCCAGCTCGGTTTGGCCAGGGGTGTGGATGAAATCCAATCGGCCGACATCTTCGGCGTGTTGGCCGGCAAGGGCTGGCAGTGGGTTAATTTCTGGTATCTGGTCGGCGGCTTGTGGATGCTGCACCGGGGGGTGATCGCCTGGCAAATTCCGACCGGATTTCTGGGCGGGTTGTTCCTGAGCGCGATGCTGTTCTTCCTGATCGACCCAGCCTATTATCCGACTCCGCTGTTCCATCTGTTCAGCGGCGCCACCATGATCGGCGCTTTCTTCATCGCGACCGATCCGGTCAGCGCCGCCACGACGCCACGCGGGCGCCTGATCTACGGCGCGGCGATCGGCATTTTGATTTACGTCATTCGCAGCTTCGGCGGTTACCCCGACGGCGTCGCCTTCGCCGTGCTGCTGCTGAATCTGGCCGCGCCCACCATCGATTACTACACCCGTCCCCGGGTCTACGGACATCCGCGATGAACCGCCTGCCCAAACCGGTCTTGACCGCCGCAGCCATCCTCGGCCTATTCTCCGTGTTCGGCACTGGGCTGGTGGCGCTGGTTCATGACAAGACCGAAGCGCGCATCCTGGAAAACCAGCGTCAGACCCTGCTAAATTCGCTCCGGGCGCTGATTCCCGTCGACCGCTACGACAACGACCTCCTTGCCGACGCCATCGAAGTGAACGACCCGGATCTCGGCACGCGCAAGCCGGTGTCGGTCTATCGGGCGCGCAAGGCCGGCCAGTCGGTCGCCGCCGTGCTCTCGCCCAGCGCGCCGGACGGGTACAACGGCGAGATCAGGCTGCTGGTGGCGATCTGGGCGGACGGGAGGCTGGCCGGGGTGCGTGTGCTCGCCCACAAGGAGACGCCGGGGCTGGGCGATCCCATCGACGAGAACAAATCCGATTGGATTTTCGGTTTCAACGGCCTGTCGCTGGACAACCCGCCCGAAGGCTTCTGGAAGGTAACACGCGACGGCGGTGTTTTCGACCAGTTTACCGGGGCAACTATCACCCCGCGCGCCGTGGTCAAGGCGGTACGCAAGACGCTGGGCTATTTCGCCCTGAACCGAGCGGCGCTGTTCTCCGAGCCGGCGCAAAGCGGCGTCGATTCGCCGATCGAAGAATAGATGGGCGGCTTGGGTCGCCCCTAAATTCCCATAAAGGCAAAACATGAACCTGTCCCAATACCGCAAGATCGCTTTCGACGGCCTGTGGAAAAACAATCAGGCCCTGGTTGCCCTGTTGGGGCTTTGTCCCTTGCTGGCCGTCAGCAACTCGGTGATCAACAGCCTGGGGCTGGGCTTGGCGACGACTGTTGCCCTGATATTTTCCAACACCATCGTTTCGCTGATCCGGGGCCATGTGACCAGCGAGATCCGCCTGCCGGTGTTCGTGCTGGTGATCGCCGCCAACGTGACTGTCATCGAGCTGCTGATGAACGCTTTCTTTCACGACCTGCACAAGATTCTGGGCATCTTCATCCCGCTGATCGTCACCAATTGCGCCATCATCGGCCGCGCCGAGGCCTTCGCCTCGAAGAATCCGGTCGATTGGGCCTTTCTGGATGGCCTGTTCATGGGGTTGGGCTTCACTTTCGCCTTGGTGGCGCTCGGGGCGCTGCGCGAAGTGATCGGCCTCGGCACGCTGCTGGCCAGGGCCGACCTGATGTTCGGCGACTTCGCCCGCGATTGGACCATCCGGGTCTTCGACGATTACGGGGGGTTTCTGCTGGCCATTCTGCCGCCGGGCGCGTTCATCGGCTTGGGGCTGATCATCGCGGTCAAAAACGTCGTCGACGCCCGCCGCGTGAAAATGCCAGCCGCCGAGGAAGTCACCGTGCAGATCATTCCCTCTCCACACAGGGCCGAGTAGCTCGGCGTCTCCCATTGCCCGAACCCCGAACCGCCGATGTTGAACGCCCTCCTGCTTTACTGCCGCGCCGGGTTCGAGAAGGAATGCGCGGGTGAAATACACGAACAGGCAGGGGCGCTGGAGGTGGCCGGTTACTTGAAGGCGGAACCGAACAGCGGCTTTGTCGTTTTTACGCCCTACGACCCGGCTTCGGTGGCGGCGCTGTACTCGCGGCTTCGATTCAGCGAGCTGATATTCGCTCGCCAGCTGATCTTCGTCCTGCCCCTGCTGAACGGGCTCTCGCCCACTGACCGCATCACCCCGCTGCTGACGGCGGCGCGGTCGTTGGCCGAGGGTTATTCGCAAATCTTTCTGGAAACGGCGGACACCAACGCGGCCAAGGCGTTGTCGGTATTCGTGCGCAAGTTCGCCGGGCCTTTCGAGCACGCCGCCCGACACGCCGGGCTGATAGGCGATACGGGCAATCGCTCAGCACCCCGGTTGCATCTGTTCTTTTTCGACTCCACGGCGGCTTATGTGGGGCTGTCGAAGCCCGGCAACTCTTCGCCCTGGCTCATGGGCATACCGCGGTTGAAGCTTCTCCGTTCCGCCCCCAGCCGCTCGGCCCTGAAGCTGGAGGAGGCCTTTCTGACGTTTCTCGGCGACGAACCCGAGAACCTCCGCCCCGGCATGAGCGCGGTCGATCTGGGCGCGGCGCCAGGCGGCTGGAGCTGGCAGTTGGCCAGGCGCAGCATCCGCGTCACCGCGGTGGACAACGGCCCTATGGACAAGGAACTGCTGGATTCGGGCCTGGTCGAGCATCTGCGTGCGGACGGGTTCCGCTACCGCCCGGGCAAACCGGTCGACTGGCTGGTCTGCGACATGGTGGAGCAGCCCGCGCGCATCGCGGCGCTGGTGGCGCGATGGCTCGCGGAAGGCGATTGCCGGCATGCGATCTTCAATCTCAAGCTGCCGATGAAAAAACGCTTTGATGAAGCGAAGCGCTGCCGAAAGATCATCGAAGAAATCCTAAACGCTGCCAAAGTCCCTTGCCGGCTGGGGTTCAAGCAGCTCTATCACGACCGCGAAGAAATTACCGGCTACCTGACCCGAGCGATCGCTTGAGCCGGCTCGGTGCAGGAATGCACAAATAATGCGCAGCTTCACGGCGCGCATCCGGCCAGCGGCGAGACTAACGCCTAAATCGGGCGGATTTTAAGAGATGGCACGCTGCGTGCTTAATATACAGCGAAGAGCATGACTCCTCTTTGTTTTGCTTACCTCCTTCTTCAGCGCTTGCCCACCATCCCCTGGTGGGCTTTTTTTTAGAGCACCCGAAGGGGATCGCAGGTTGAGCCGGTTTTCACGAGCCCAGCCGTCCAACCCTCACTGCCGAGTCTCATCCTCGTACTCGAAGGAATCAGGCAAGAGATCGGAGAAAAAATCGGAGTGAGTATTCTCCCGCTTCCTGGCCGCATTCAGCGCCACGCCCAATTCCTCCTTGATTTTGCCGTCCGATAGCTTTTGCGAAGCTCGAATGGGTGCCTGGTCGGCTTTTTCGAGATAGCCGAGCGCCTTGTCGTAATCGCCTTCGTGCAGCCAGAAATCGCCGAGGAAGTAATTGGCGTCCAGCGCGTTCGGATAGAGCCTGAGCGCGGCCTCCAAATATTGCCGGGCCAGATTGTCGTCGCCATAGGAGATCGGCCAGCCGGGCAGGCGGTAATAGAGGTTGCCGAGGGTAATGAAGGCCGAGGCCTCCATCGCCTTGGGGTCGAAGTCGATCGATTTGACCAATAACTCCCGCGCCTCCCTGATGCGGCTCAGGGAGCTGAGTCCCCAGTCGGCAGCCGCGTATGTGCAGAGGATGATCGCCTCGAGGATCAGCGGCTCGGCGCGATTGGGATATTGTTCCTTGACGGCGCGAACCCGGGCCAGCAAGGCGGTGAATTTCTCCACTTGCTGGTCCTCCGGCAATCGGTAAAAAACCTCGGCCCATTCGTCTTGAATAACCTGGATCGCTTCTTCCACGCCGGGCTGCGCACCGGCGCCGGTTACCCGAAAAACCGCGAGCATCGCCACAAGCGCTAATATACAGCTGAATTTCAAGCTTTGACTGTCTCCGATGGGGGCGATTGCCGGCAATCTTTCGGCTAAGGATGGACGAGCGGCCGGCACGAGGCCGGGAAGGATAAAACGGAGCGGGCAAGGATTCAATCCTTGCTCAGGCGCACGGGCATTAATTCCCGAAAATCCTCGATGGCGGGAAATTCCGTGATGTCCCGGCTGGGCCTGGTGGTGTCGTGTTTGCGCACCGCGACCGGATAACGGATGCCAAAGGCACGGGCCGAGCGCAGCACGGCGAGACTGTCGTCCGCCAACAGGGTGTGACGGGCATCAAACGGCTCTATCGCACCGAGCTTGCGCCAGAAATCGGGGTCTTCTTTCGGCGCGCCCAGGGCGTGGGAGCTCACGATGGCGTCGAAAAAGACGTTCAGGCAGGTCTTTTCCATCTTCAAGCCCAGGCTTTTCGGATGGGCGTTGGTCACCAGCAGCAGCCGTTTGCCCATGCGGCGGACCGCTTCGAGAAACTCGGTGACATGCGGCAGGACCGCGATGAGTCCGTCGATTTCCGCCTTCATGCCGACGATGTCCAGATTCAGCTGTTCGCTCCAGTAGTCCAGGCAATACCACTCCAGCCGGCCTTCCATCGCCTTGAATCGCGGCGCCAACAGCGCCTTGGCTTCGTCCCGGGCAAGGTTATTGCTTTCGGCGAATCGTTGCGGAACGAATTCCTGCCAGAAATGGTTATCGAAATTGAGGTCCAACAGGGTGCCGTCCATGTCGAGGAACACGCTTTCAATGTCTTCCCAGTCGATCATGAGTTAATATTCCATCGAAATACGCCTGCCGCGCCCAATTCCCACAACCAACCGCCTAATCCCCGTGAGTAGCAGCCAAGGAAACCTCGCTATGCCGATTATGAAGGAACCGTCCCGCTTTTTGAAACCCGTAGTCGCCCTAGCCTTGGAGGCGGGGCGGAAAATCCTGGAAATTTACCGTTCCGATTTCCGTATCGGCCACAAGGATGACGCTTCGCCCCTGACCGCTGCCGATCTCGCCGCCCATCATTGTCTCGTCGAGGGCCTGGAGGCTCTGCGGCCGGCTTATCCGGTCCTTTCCGAGGAATCGGCTGAGCAGCCTTTCGAGGAGCGTCGAGAGTGGGAAACCTACTGGCTGATTGATCCTTTGGACGGTACCAAGGAATTCATCAAGCGCAACGGCGAGTTCACGGTCAATATCGCCCTGATTCACCAAAACCAGGCGGTTTTGGGGGTGGTCTACGCGCCTGCACTGGAAACCTGCTATTTCGCCTCGGAAGGCTGTGGCGCTTTTAAAAAAATCGGTGATCAGGAGCCCCGGCAGATTCATGTGCGGGCTAGGGCGCCGGAGCGGTTGACGGTGGTCGGCAGTCGCTCGCACCAGAGCGCTGGGCTGGCGATCTACTTGAGTCGATTGGGGGAGCATGAGCTGAAGTCTATGGGGAGTTCCCTGAAGTTGTGCCTGGTTGCTGAGGGCGAGGCGGATATTTATCCCCGCATCGGCCTCACCTCCGAGTGGGACACCGCCGCCGCCCATTGCATCGTCGAGACGGCGGGCGGCGGCGTGACCGATCTGCGCGGCCAAGCGCTGCGCTACAATACCAAGCCTTCCCTCCTCAATCCCTACTTCCTGGCGTTCGGCGACACATCCAGGGAATGGCATCGTTACGCCGACGGCATCGAGGGATAAGTCCAGTCAGACGGCAAGTCAATCTTGACGTAAAAACCAATTGCGAGTAGTGTAACCGGCCATTTTTGGCTTGATCGGCTTGATCGCGAAATCGGGCGTTAGAAGGCGCCTGATTCTTTTTAGAGGGTAGTGAATTGGAGCTCAGCGGCGCGGAAATCGTTATCCAGTGTCTGAAAGATGAAGGCGTTGAATACATCTTCGGCTATCCGGGCGGGGCGGTGTTGCACATCTATGACGCGCTGTTCAAACAGGACGAGGTTAAGCACATTCTGGTGCGCCACGAACAGGGGGCGACCCACGCGGCGGACGGGTATGCCCGCTCCACCGGCAAGCCCGGGGTAGTGCTGGTCACTTCGGGGCCGGGCGCGACCAACGCCGTCACCGGCATCGCCACCGCTTACATGGATTCGATTCCGCTGGTGGTGCTGACCGGCCAGGTGCCGCTGCCCGTCATCGGCAGCGACGCTTTCCAGGAGGCCGACATCGTCGGCATCACCCGTCCGTGCGTGAAGCACAATTTCCTGGTCAAGGACGTGCACAAGCTGGCGGAGACGATCAAGAAGGCTTTCTACATCGCCACCACCGGACGCCCCGGTCCCGTGGTAGTCGATATCCCCAAGGACATTACCGCGCCCCACATCAAGATTCCCTACGTATATCCCCGTAGCGTAAGCCTGCGTTCCTACAACCCTTCCGTGAAGGGGCACCGCTGGCAGATCAAGAAGGCGGTCGATCTGTTGTTAAGCGCCAAACGGCCGATGATCTACAGCGGCGGCGGCATCATCCTGGGCAATGCTTCCGCCCAGCTCACCGAATTGACGCGGCTTTTGGGTTTTCCGATTACCAATACGCTGATGGGGCTGGGCGCCTATCCGGCCACCGACCGCCAGTTCCTCGGCATGTTGGGCATGCACGGCACTTACGAGGCCAATATGGCGATGCACGAATGCGACGTGCTGTTGGCCGCCGGCGCGCGTTTCGACGACCGGGTGACCGGCAAGATCCCCGAATTCTGTCCCCATGCCAAGATCATCCATATCGACGTCGATCCGGCTTCGATTTCCAAGAATGTGCGCGTCGACATCCCCATTGTCGGCGAACTCGCCCCGGTCCTGGATGAGCTGATTGCGATGGTCAAGGGGAGCGAGAAAAAGCCTGACCAAGAGGCCCTGGCGAAGTGGTGGGAGCAGATCGCCCGCTGGCAGAGCGTGGATTGTTTGCGATATGACCGCAACAGTCCCCTCATCAAGCCGCAACACGTGGTCGAACAGTTGTGGGAGGTCACCCGCGGGGAAGCCTTCGTCACCTCCGACGTGGGCCAGCACCAAATGTGGGCGGCGCAGTTTTACAGATTCGACAAGCCGCGCCGTTGGATTAACTCCGGCGGCCTTGGCACGATGGGCTTCGGCTTGCCGGCGGCCATTGGCGTCAAGCTGGCCCACCCGGACGCCGATGTCGTTTGCGTGACCGGCGAGGCCAGCATTCAAATGTGCATCCAGGAGCTTTCCACTGCGCTCCAGTACCGCACGCCCGTGAAAATAGTCAACCTCAACAACGGCTATATGGGCATGGTGCGGCAGTGGCAGGAGTTCAGTTACGAGAGCCGCTATTCCCATTCCTATCTCGAAACCCTTCCGGATTTCGTCAAACTGGCGGAAGCCTACGGCCATGTCGGCATGCGCATCGACAAGCCAGCCGATGTGCGTCCGGCCCTGGAAGAAGCCTTCAAACTCGAAGATCGAACCGTGTTCATGGATTTCCTGACCGATCCCGCCGAAAACGTTTATCCCATGATCGAGGCGGGCAAGGCGCACCACCAAATGCGTCTCGCGCCCGGCGTCAGCACGGACACGGAGCTTGCCTGAGCCATGCGACACATCATCTCCATTCTGATCGAGAACGAAGCGGGTGCACTGTCCCGGGTCGCCGGCCTGTTTTCCGCCCGCGGCTACAACATCGAGTCGCTGACCGTTGCGCCGACGGAAGACGCCAGCCTCTCGCGGATGACCCTGGTCACGACCGGGAGCGATGAGATCATCGAGCAGATCACCAAGCAGCTCAACAAGCTGATCGACGTGGTCAAGCTGATCGACATCTCCGAATCCTCGCACATCGAACGCGAGCTGATGTTGGTCAAGGTGCGCGCCACCAACGGGGCACGCGAGGAAGTCAAACGGCTGACGGATATTTTCCGCGGCAGGATCATCGACGTGACGCCGACCAGCTACGTCATCGAAGTGACCGGCGAAAAGTCCAAGCTGGATGCTTTTCTGCACGCGCTGGACGCGGAACTCATCATTGAGCTGATGCGCTCCGGAACCACGGGCATGCTGCGCGGCGAAAAGGGTTTGAGTTCGTAGGGTGGGTTAGCGCAGCCCACCGAAAGCGGGTAGTTACGGTAGCCCGGCCTAGCCCACCCTACAGGTCGGGTGGGCAGGTTCCATCTGCCCACCGAACGGCGGTGGGTAAACGGAAAGACGTTGCTCCACCCACGAGAGTTCATTTCATAGAAGCGAGATAAGAGGAATACCATGCAGGTTTATTACGATAAAGACGCCGATCTTTCCATCATCCAGGGCAAGAAGGTCGCCATCATCGGCTACGGTTCGCAGGGCCACGCTCACGCCCTTAATCTCAAGGAATCGGGCGTTCAGGTGATCGTCGCCTTGCGCCCCGGTTCCGCTTCCGCCGTCAAGGCTGAGAACGCCGGCCTGTCGGTCATGGCGATCGAAGACGCCGTCAAGGCCGCCGACGTCGTCATGGTGTTGGCGCCGGACGAGCACCAGGCCAGACTTTATCAGGACCAGATCGAAGCGAATATCAAGCAGGGCGCAGCCTTGGCCTTCGCCCACGGCTTCAACATCCATTTCGAGCAGATCTCCCCGCGCGCCGATCTGGACGTGATCATGATCGCCCCCAAGGGCCCGGGTCATCTGGTGCGTTCCACCTATACCCAGGGCGGCGGCGTACCGAGCCTGATCGCGGTGTTCCGGAACGCATCCGGACGGGCCAAGGAAATCGCCCTGTCCTACGCCTCCGCCAACGGCGGCGGCCGCGCCGGCATCATCGAAACCAGCTTCCGCGAGGAGACCGAAACCGACCTGTTCGGCGAGCAGGCGGTATTGTGCGGCGGCGCAACGGCGCTGGTTCAGGCCGGTTTCGAAACCCTGGTGGAAGCGGGCTACGCCCCGGAAATGGCCTATTTCGAATGCCTGCACGAACTCAAGCTGATTGTCGACCTGATGTACGAGGGCGGCATCGCCAACATGCGCTACTCGATTTCCAACACGGCCGAATACGGCGATCTGACCCGAGGGCCCAGGATTGTCACCGAGGAAACCAAGAAGGAGATGAAGAAGATCCTCAAGGAAATCCAGACCGGCGAATTCGCCCGCGAGTTCATCCTGGAAAACCAGGCCGGCGCCGCCACCCTGAAGGCCAAACGCCGTCTGGGTCGTGAGCATCCGATCGAGCAGGTTGGCGCGAAACTGCGCGACATGATGCCTTGGATCAAGGCCAACAAGATCGTCGACAAATCCAGGAACTAGGACCGGTTGCCGTCCGGGCGGCCCGCGAAATATGAGCGAACCGACTCCCCAGATCAAACGCCCGCGTGGCATCTATCTGCTGCCCAATCTGTTCACCACGGCGGCGCTGTTCGCAGGCTTCTACGCTATCACCGCGGCCATCAACGAGCGCTACGAACCGGCGGCGGTCGCGATTTTCGTGGCGATGATCCTGGACGGCCTGGACGGCCGCGTCGCCCGCCTCACCAATACGCAGAGCGCGTTCGGCGGCGAGTACGACAGCATGGCCGATCTGATCTCCTTCGGTGCGGCGCCGGCCTTGGTGTTGTATATCTGGTCCCTGGCCGGGTTGGGCAAACTGGGCTGGGTCGCCGCCTTCGTGCATGCCGCCGGGGCCGCGTTGCGGCTGGCGCGGTTCAATACCCAGATCGGCACGGCCGACAAGCGTTATTTCCAGGGTCTGCCAAGTCCGTCCGCAGCAGCGATTCTCGCCGGCTTCATCTGGACCTGCGTCGAGTATGACTTGACGGGAACACAAGCGGCTTACGTCGGGTTGGGCCTGTCGATCGCGACCGGTCTGCTGATGGTCAGCAATTTTCGCTACAACAGCTTCAAGGACATCGATCTGCGTGGCCGTATGCCCTTCGTGAAGGCGATTCTGGTGATGCTGGCCTTCGCCGTGATTTTCACCAACCCACCCTTGGTGCTGTTTCTTATCTTCACCGGTTACGCGGTTTCCGGACCGGCGATGACTTTGCTGATGCTGCGCAGGCGTCGCACCGAGCGCAGGGTCTAAAGCCCATGAGTCGGTCCGGCTTGGCAATCCACTCGACGGTCTGTATAGTCGAAGGTGCTTGATCCCCGCTTGGCCATGATGAGTCAATTCCGCCTCCTTCTCGAAGTTTCGCACCCCCGTTCGGCATCGTTCGGCGAGCCGGCGCGCCGCGCAAATTTCCCGCGCCTGCCGTTTCTCCTGCCCGCCGAGGGCAGATAACGACATTCCGACAGCCGAACCCACGATCTCATCCGAATCATTCTCGAAGTACTCGACCGACGAGTGCGGCGGTTATCAATGGAGCCTTTCCATGAGCGACAAACTCATCATTTTCGACACGACCCTCCGGGACGGCGAGCAAAGCCCCGGTGCTTCCATGACGCGCGAGGAAAAAGTGCGCATCGCCAAGGCCCTGGAACGTCTCAGGGTCGATGTGATCGAAGCCGGCTTTCCGGCCGCCAGCACGGGCGATTTTGAGGCGGTGCAGGCGGTGGCCCGGGCGGTGAAGGAGTCCACGGTATGCGGCTTAGCCCGGGCGCTGGATAACGACATCGACCGCGCCGGCGAGTCCCTCAGGGATGCCCAAAGTTCGCGCATCCACACCTTCATCGCCACCTCCCCCATCCACATGCAGCGCAAGCTGAACATGCCGCCGGATCGGGTCGTCGAATACGCGGTGCGGGCCGTGCAGCGGGCGCGCCAGTATACGGACAACGTAGAGTTCTCGCCCGAGGATGCGGGGCGTTCCGAGGAGGATTTTCTGTGCCGGATTTTGGAGGCCGTCATCGACGCCGGCGCGAGAACGCTGAACATTCCGGACACCGTGGGCTATGCAATGCCGGAACAGTTCGGCCGTTTGATCGCCCGTCTGCGCGAGCGCATTCCCAATTCCGACAAGGCGATTTTTTCCGTCCATTGCCATAACGACCTGGGTCTGGCCGTGGCCAACTCGCTCTCCGCCGTCCTGAATGGGGCTCGCCAGGTGGAGTGCACCATTAATGGCCTGGGCGAACGCGCCGGCAATGCGGCGCTGGAGGAAATCGTCATGGCGGTGAAAACCCGCAAGGATTTTTTCCCCTGTCGTACCGAGGTCGATACGCGCGAAATCGTCACGTGTTCCAAGCTGGTATCCAGCATCACCGGATTTCCGGTGCAGCCGAACAAGGCCATCGTGGGCGCCAACGCCTTCGCCCACGAGTCCGGCATTCACCAGGACGGCGTGCTGAAAAGCCGCGAAACCTACGAAATCATGAGCGCCGAGGAGGTGGGCTGGAGCGCCAATCGCATGGTGCTGGGGAAACATTCCGGACGCAACGCCTTCCGCACCCGCATGCTGGAGTTGGGAGCGGAGTTCGCTTCCGAGGAAGAGCTGAACGCGGTGTTCTTCCGGTTCAAGCAGCTCGCCGACAAGAAGCACGAGATCTTCGACGAGGATTTGCAGGCGTTGTTGACCGAGGCCGGCGTGGAGGCCGAGGACGAACGCGTCAAGCTGGTCGCGCTCAGGGTCTGCTCGGAGACCGGTGAGATTCCCAAGGCGCAAGTGACGCTGAAAGTCGACAACGAGGAGCGCATCGGTGCAGCCAGCGGCGGCGGGGCCGTCGACGCCAGCCTCAAAGCCATCGAATCCCTGGTGCATACCGCGGCGAGCCTGACTCTATACTCGGTCAACAACATCACCAGCGGAACCGACGCCCAGGGCGAAGTCACCGTGCGACTGGAAAAGGGCGGGCGCATCGTCAATGGGCAGGGTGCAGATACCGACATCGTCATCGCCTCGGCCAAGGCCTATATCAATGCGGTCAACAGGCTGCTCGCCTCCAAACCCCGCACCCATCCCCAGGCCGCCGACGTATAGCGGTTCGGCATGCGTTCAAAGGACAAGCGGCGACTGCAATATCTCGAAGCCATGGGCGTTCAGGCCTGGACGCCCCGGTTTGCTCCGGCCGGCCGCGTGTCTGCCGGGAAGGCTGAAAACGTCGAGCTTTCGACCTCTGCCCCATCCCTCGATACTGTTGAATTGACAACTGACGCTCCGGTTTCAGTCCCTTCCCCCACGGGGGAGGTTAGGCGGGGGCGACTTAAAAAAGGTAGCGACAGCCCATTTGATCGCCCCCATCCCGACCTCCCCCCGGCCGCCTTCGCGGCGCTTCGCCCGTGGGGGGAAGGAGCAACAAATGCGGGCACAGAGCCTAATTCAACAGCATTGACCCCACCCCCGCCTGAGGCAGGGAGAAACTCGCCGTCTTCGTTGGAGCCCGTCGCTTCCATGCGGCCTTGCGACTGGGACGAGTTGCAGGCGGAAGTGGCTGCCTGTACCGCCTGTCCCCTGCATCGAGGCCGAACCCAAACCGTGTTCGGCGTCGGCGATCGATCGGCTGACTGGATGGTGATCGGCGAGGCACCGGGCGAGCAGGAAGATCTTCAGGGCGAGCCTTTCGTCGGGCGCGCGGGACTCTTGCTGAACGAAATGCTCAGGGCGGTCGGCCTTCTGCGGGAACAGGTTTACATCGCCAACGTCCTCAAATGCCGCCCGCCGAAAAACCGTGACCCGCAGCCGGATGAGGCCGCCGCCTGCGAATCCTTCCTCAAGCGCCAGCTGGTCCTGGTACGACCGAGAATCATCCTGGCCGTCGGCCGCATCGCCGCGCAGAATCTCCTGAAAACCACGACGCCTATCGGCAAGCTCCGCGGCGCGGTGCATGATTACGAGCAGATTCCGCTGGTGGTCACCTACCATCCCGCCTACCTGTTGCGCTCGCCTTTGGAAAAGCGAAAGGCCTGGGAGGATTTGCGCCTAGCGGTTCTCACCTATCGCCGCAATACATAATTCAAGGTTTTCCATGTCCGATTTTTTCGATGCCATCAGGAAGTGGGTGGAGTACGACGCCGAGAGGGATTTCTACGCCAAGCACAACCCGAGCCTCGCGGAGAACGCCGATTTGGTGTTCCGCCCCATGCGGAAAGCCGATCTCAAAGCCGTCATCGAAATTGAGGCCAGCGCCTACGAGTTTCCCTGGGAGCCGGCCACTTTCAGGGATTGTCTCAAAGTGGGCTATTGCTGTTGGGTGGGCGAGAAGGCCGGGCGGGTACGCGCCTACGGCATCCTGACCGTTGGCGCGGGCGAATCGCACATCCTGAATGTCTGTATCGCGCCGGAGGTTCAAGGCCAGGGTTACGGCCGTCTGCTGATGGAAAAATTGATGGCGGTGGCGAAGGCACATCGCGCCGAGATGATGCTCCTGGAAGTGCGGCCTTCCAATTCCAAGGCCATGAAACTTTATTTCGATCTGGGATTCAACCAGATCGGTACGCGCAAGGGCTATTACCCCGCCAGGAACGGGCGGGAAGACGCGCTGGTTCTGGCGCGCATGCTCTGACCGACCACGGATCCGGCATGCCTGCCGGTCGGTGTGTTGACGCCGATGTAGACTAAACTTCAGGTACTCAGCCGGCTGCATCGTGCAGAACGCTGCGTGTTGACTATGTGGAGTTTTAATTCCCTAGCCCGACCATTGGCCGAATCCATGAAACCCAAGGGACCCCTTACCTACTCGATCGATCCGAAGCAGCGGATTGACGTCCGCATTTCGCCCCAAGCGCCGTCATGAAGCCTTGGCGGTCGGTCAACCTGCGCGTTTGCCTGCCGGCTCTGGTGTTTTTGCTATTCGCTACGCTTTCGGGCGTGATCGTGCTATTCCAGTATCTGGAGCAAAGGAACGCGTTAGAGAAGGCCGGCGTCACCTTCGCGCTGCAGGAGTTGACGCGCCTGCAGCGGCTGATCGCCCACGAGCAGGCGGAAACCTCGATGGCGGGCGCCGAGAAGTTGATCAGGGAGTTGGGCGCTGCGCCGGAGGTGAAGACGCTAATCGCCGTCGACGCCGATGCCAAGGTTCAACTTTCCCTGAGGTCCACCTGGAGCGGAAGGCCCGCCGCCGAAGTCGCATCGGGCTTCGATTTGCATGAATTCGAGCGGATGCAATCTTCCGGTCAAGCACAATTGTTCTTGCTCGGCGATGGCGGCGACGGCGAGCGCACCGTCGCCGTCTACTTTCCCCTGACGGCTCCGCCAGCGGAAGACGAGCCTTCCGTCCGGTCGGGCGGTTTGTTTCTTCTTTACGATCTGAGCACTGCTCAACAGCAGCTGCTGTTCAATGTCTTGAGGGATGGCGGCTTTCTCTGGCTGGCCACCTTCGTGGTCATGATAGCGCTGCTGTTCGCTTTACGAATGCTCGTATCCAGGCCGGCCCTGCAAATGCAGGAGATGGCTCGTCAATTGGCCCAGGGCAATTATTCCGCCCGCTTGCACTACCTGGGCAAGGGCGAATTTGCAGAGCTCGCCCAGACCTTCAACGTCATGGTCGAACGATTGGCGGAAGGCCATGCTTCCCTGGTGAAGCAGAAAAACCTCCACAGGCTGTTGAGCGCCATTAACGAGATCATTCATCGGTATGGCGATGCCGAGGCCTTGTTCGCCGAAATCTGCCGGATCGCGGTTCGTTACGAGGGCATTTCGCTGGCTTGGGTAGGGCAGGTCTTCGACGATGGGCGTTCCGTTCGCATTCGTGCTGGCGCCGGCGCCGGGCAGGACTGGCTTTACCACAGGGATTTTCGCCTGCCGCAAGATACGGATGGGGAAGGTCCCTTGGAGCAGGTCATGCGGACCAAGGATTATGTGCTGATCGACGATATTTTTGCCGTCAAGGCCGCGGGGATCGGACACGAAACCGCCCGGGCAGGCAATATCCGTTCGGTGGCATTGTTTCCAATTCTCCAGAACGGCGTGATCAGCGGGCTGTTCACCCTGTATTCCGATGCGTTCGGTTTTTTCACCGGCGACGTCGCCGGTTTGCTCAAAAAAACCACGGAGGACATCGCTTATGCCTTGGACGCGATCGATAGCGAGCGCAAGCGCCGCAAAGCCGAGCGAATGTTGGCGGTGCAACGGGATCTCCTGCAAGCGATCAGCGAGGGTTCGCCGCTTTCCGTCGTGCTCGCGGACTTGTGCGCCAGCGTCGAGGCCTTGCTTGGACAGGAGGCCTGTTCTTCGATCCTCCTGGCGCAGGAAGGACGTTTGCGCGTCGGAGCCGCGCCAAACTTGCCGGGGGAGTATCGACGAGCGGTCGATGGCCTTAAGATCGGCCCATCGGGCGGCATTTGCGGGCGCGTCGCGGCGTCGGGAGAAGCGGCGTTCAGCGCCGATTACCCTAACGACGCGCAGGGTTCGATCAGTACCGACCTGGCGCGCAGTCTTGGCCTGCGCGCCTGCTGGTCAATCCCGATCAAGTCGAGCGAAAGCCGGGTTCTGGGGGTTTTCGCGGTTTATTACTCAGGTCCGCGCGAGCCGGATGCCGACCGCAGGGAAGTGGTCGATCGCTTCGTCTACCTGGCGGGCATCGCCATCGAACGGCGGCAAGCGGAGGAGGCGTTGCGTGAGCGCGAGGAGAATCTGTCGATCACGCTGAACTCCATCGGCGATGCGGTAATCGTCACCGACCAGGCGGGTAAGGTCGTGCGCATGAATCCGGTGGCCGAGAACCTGACCGGCTGGCCGTTCGAGGCGGCTGCCGGGCGCTCCCTGGACGAGGTCTTCCGGATCATCCACTCGGAAAGTGGGGCTATCGTGGAATCGCCAGTGGAAAAAGTCTTGCGCGAGGGACGGGTGGTGGGTTTGGCCAATGACACGTCGCTGGTTGTGCGCGACGGCGGGACGCGTCAGATTGCCGATTGCGCGGCGCCGATCCGGGATAAGCGGGGCGCGATCATCGGCGCGATCCTGGTGTTTCACGACGTCACCGAGGAATATAGGATGCAGTCCAGCCTGCGCCATTCCGAAATGTTGTTGAAGCATCATATCGAAAATACCCCGCTGGCTGCCATCCTATGGGATCCGCAATGTAAGGTGGTGCAATGGAACAACTCGGCCGAGCGGATTTTCGGTTACCCGGCCGGTGAAGCCGTGGGCCGCCATGCGCTTCAGCTAATCATTCCGCCCGATTCCCAGGAGATGTTACTGAACCAAGGGGTTCACGCGTTTTTGATTGAGCCCGGCCGCAGCCGGGTCACCGAGAATCTGACCCGGGAGGGGCGACGCCTCTTTTGCGAGTGGTATCACACGCCGCTGCGCGATGATGCCGGCGCCTTGCTGGGTGTGGCTTCGCTGGCCCGGGACGTCACCGAACGCCGGATCATGGACGACATCATGCGCGGGGTGGCGGAAGAAGCCGGCGGGAGGGTCGGGCAGGACTTTTTCAACGCCTTGGCGCAGCAGTTGGCGAAGGGATTGCAACTGGACTACGCCTTTGTCGGTGTTCTCTGCGACAACGAAACCCATATTCAAACCCTCGCCATCCACTGCCAGGGACGGGCGGCGGAAAACGCCTACTATGCGCTTGCCGGCACGCCCTGCGATGAGGTGGTGAAGAAGAAGGCCTGCGTTTATTCCAGTAGCGTTTGCGATCGGTTCCCGCAGGATACGTTCCTGGCCGAGATGGGAGTGGAAAGCTATGCAGCAGCGCCCGTGCGCGATGCAACCGGCAAGGTACTCGGTCTGCTCGGCGTGCTCGATTCCAAGACGATGAATTACCCGGAAACCATCCTCTCTCTCCTTGATATGGTCGCCATCCGCTGCAGCGCTGAATTGCAGCGTATGAAGACCGAGGAGGAGTTGCGACTGGCGGCCATCGCTTTCGAAACCCAAGAAGCCATTTTGATTGCCGACGCCAATGCCGACATCGTCCGGGTCAACAAGGCATTCTCCGAGATTACCGGCTACGCGGCGGAGGAAGTGATCGGGCGCAATCCCCGCCTGTTGAACTCGGGCGTTCATTCGGATGATTTTTTCGCTGCTTTCTGGAACCAGCTTTCGAGCGAGGGGCAATGGCAGGGCGAGATTTGGAACCGGCGCAAGAGCGGGGAAATCTTTCCCATCATGCAGTCGGTCACGGCGGTAAGGGACGATAGCGGCAAGGTCTCCCAATATGTCGCCGCCTTTTTGGACATTTCCGAACAGAAGCAGGCGGAGCGCGAGATTCAGCGGCTGGCTTACTACGACATATTGACCAATTTGCCCAACCGCAGATTGTTGATGGAAAGGCTACAGCAGGAGCTGTCTTCCGCGGCCCGGCACCAAAGCAGCGGTGCCTTGCTGTTTCTGGATCTGGATCATTTCAAGACGATCAACGACGCACTCGGGCATTCGGTCGGCGATATGCTGCTGAAACAGGTCGCGGAACGCTTGTCGAACGCGGTCAGGGCG
>DATIXD010000188.1:0-10196 GCA_035518875.1 Methylococcaceae bacterium
GCTACCGGCAAGCTGCGCACGACTGGAGGCGATTTTCAGCTCGGAAGATCCAACCGCAGCTAGACGCCCGGCGTATTCGGTATTATCAAACGACAGGCTGTCGACGAAGTTCGGATTGCATTTGCCTGAATGGCGAAAAATCCTAGCGCTTTGTCTGTCGGAGTTTTATGAGCGTAGGCTGGGTTAGCGGCGCCATCGCGAGAGGCCGGCAGTGCAGCCGCTGATGTTGGGTTACGCTTCCTAACCCAACCTACCTTGTAATTCCGCCAGGCACAGCGTCAAGGCTTCGCGCCATTCAGGCAAATGCAATCCGAACTTCGTCGACAGCCTGTCGTTTGATAATACCGAATACGCCGGGCGTCTAGCTGCGGTTGGATATTCCGAGCTGAAAATCGCCTCCAGTCGTGCGCAGCTTGCCGGTAGCAGGCCACCGGCGATCGCGTTTTCCCTGATTGTCCGGGCGAATTCGTACCAGGAAGCCTGGCCGTCGCAGCACAAATGATAAACCCCGCTCCCTTGCCCCGGCGCGAACCGGCCGTCTGTCATCGAACGGACGATCATCATTGCCGTGGCTTCGGCGATCAATCGGCTCCAGGTCGGCGCACCGAGTTGGTCGTCAACTACGCGGACAAGTTCGCGCTCGCGCATCAGACGCAACATGGTGAGCAGGAAATTATGGCCGCGCGCGCCATAGACCCAGGCCGTGCGCAGAATGTAATGGGGCGCTCCGACTTGCGCAATAGCCTGTTCGCCGGCGAGCTTGCTGCGGCCGTAAACGCTTTGCGGGCAGGTGGTGTCGGTTTCTCGGTAAGGTGTTTGCGCATCGCCGGCAAAGACGTAATCGGTGGAATAATGAATCACCCCGGCACTCAGAGACAAAGCCTGTTCGGCCAATATGCCGGGGGCGATGGCGTTGATCTTGAAAGCCAGTTCTTCCTCCTGTTCGGCTCTGTCGACGGCGGTATAGGCGGCGGCGTTGACGATGAGATTGGGCTTGATGGCCGCGGTCGCGTCCCGGATCGAGTCGGGATCGGCCAGATCGATTGGCCAAGGGTCGGAGCGGCGGTCCTGGGCAAAGACTTCGCCCAGGCAGGCCAGGGTTCTTCGTAGCTCCCAGGCGATTTGGCCTTCGCGGCCAATGAGCAGTATCTTCATTCCTCTGAGTAAATTGGCAGAAACTCTTCGGGCATTTCGCGCAAGCGATATGCCACCTCGTCCTTAGCCGACAATATCGGGGGGCGATTCAGCGGCCAGTCGATACCAATGTCGGGGTCGTCCCAGCGCAGGCAGTGTTCGGCCCTGGGGTCATAGAAGTCGGTGCATTTATAGGCGAACAGGGCGGTCTCGCTGAGTACGCAGAAGCCGTGGGCGAAACCTTCTGGGATGTATAGTTGTAAGTGGTTTTCCGCCGACAGCCGCTGGCCGAACCATTGTCCGAACGTAGGCGAGCCGCGGCGGATGTCGACCGCCACGTCGAACACCTCGCCCTGGAGCGCGTGGACCAATTTGCCTTGCGGGTTAGGGTTCTGAAAGTGCAATCCGCGCAGAATACCCTGGCGCGAGAGGGATACATTGTCCTGGACGAAATCCAGCTGCAGTCCCAGTTCGGCGAACTTTTTCCGGTTCCAGCCCTCCTTGAAAAAGCCGCGCCGATCTCCGAATACGGTAGGTTCAATCAGCACGACGCCCGACAGGGGGGTGGACTTGATGTTCATAGCGCACCTCCCCGTTCGGCAGCCCTCGGCGGCGATACGTGCACAAGTTTGCGCGAGCAAATTTGAACATGCTGCGCATGGCCCGAAGGGCGAATCCCAGGGATGGGACGAGTAAATCGTCCATCCTGTCGATTTGTCATGCCGCACATCCCTGGTGCGGCACCCTGCGGGCGCTTGCCGCGCGCAAATCGTCTATCCTGTCGATTTGTCATGCCGGCCGTCCCATGTGCAGGAGCCGCAGCAGATATTCGCCGTAGGCGCTCTTGTTGAGTCGAAGCGCGAGTCGTTCCAGTTGCCCGGCGTCGATCCACCGCTGATTCCAGGCGATTTCCTCGGGGCACGCGACCTTGAGACCCTGACGTTCCTCGATAGTCTGGATGAAATTGGAGGCTTGCATCAGCGAGTCATGGGTGCCGGTATCCAGCCAGGCGATGCCGCGCCCTATCTTTTCCACCTGCAACTGGCCCTGATCGAGGTAGAGATTGTTGATGTCGGTGATTTCCAGCTCGCCACGCGCGGAGGGCTTGAGATCGTTCGCCATGGCGACGACCTGGTTGTCGTAGAAATAAAGCCCGGTAATGGCGTAATTGGACTTGGGACGTTGGGGCTTTTCGACCAGCTTGGTGACCGACCCGGTAGCATCGAATTCCGCCACGCCATAGCGTTCGGGGTCTCTGACCCAATATCCGAATACGGTTGCGCCCTGTTGGTTTTGGGCGGCCTTGAGCAGGTAGTTCTGGAAACCGTGGCCGTAGAAGATATTGTCGCCCAAGATCAGGCAGCTTCGGTCACGGCCGATGAATTCTCTCCCGATGATGAAGGCTTGGGCCAGCCCCTCGGGTTTAAGTTGCACGGCATATTCCATGGACATGCCCCATTGCCCCCCGTCGCCAAGGAGATTTCGGAACAATGCTTCGTCCTGCGGCGTGGTGATGATCAAAATTTCCCGAATGGCCGCGAGCATGAGTACGGACAGCGGATAATAAATCATCGGTTTGTCGAACACCGGTAGCAACTGCTTGCTGACGACGTGGGTGAGGGGATGCAGGCGGGTGCCCGAACCGCCAGCGAGGATAATGCCTTTCAAATCGGACGCCATGCTCAGTCCCCGCTCTCTTCCAGTCCCAGTCTTTCGCCGCGGTAGCTGCCGTCCAAGACCCGCCGGGTCCAGTCTTGATTGTGCAGATACCATTGCACGGTCTTGCGCAGACCGGTTTCGAAGGTTTCCGCAGGCTCCCAATCGAGTTCGCGTCGAATCTTGCCGGCGTCGATTGCGTAGCGTAAATCATGGCCGGGTCGGTCGGCCACGAAGGTGATCAGATTCTCGTGCGGGCGGTGCGGCGATCCGGGCAACAACTCATCCAGCAGGGTGCAGAGGGTGTTGACCACTTCCAGATTGGTTTTCTCGTTGTTGCCGCCGATGTTGTAGACCTCGCCCGGTTTCCCTAGCTCCAGCACGCGTTCGATCGCTCGGCAGTGATCTTCCACATAAAGCCAGTCGCGTACATTGGCGCCTTCGCCATAGACCGGCAAGGGCTTCCCGGCGATGGCGTTCTGGATCATTAGCGGAATCAGCTTTTCCGGGAATTGATAAGGGCCGTAGTTGTTCGAGCAGTTGGTGGTCAGCACCGGCATGCCATAGGTATGGAAATAGGCCCGTACCAGATGATCGGATCCGGCTTTGCTCGCCGAGTAGGGGGAGTTTGGCGCATAAGGTGTGGTCTCGGTGAATTTGCCGGTTGCGCCCAAACTACCGTAGACCTCGTCGGTCGAGACGTGCAGGAAGCGGAACGCCGCCTGCTTCGCCGAAGCCAGCTGCCGCCAGTAGCGGCGTGCCGCTTCCAGCAGCTGGAAAGTACCCAGAACGTTGGTTTGTACAAACGCTTCCGGGGAGTCGATGGAGCGATCGACATGACTTTCGGCGGCGAAATTGACGACGGCATCCGGTCGATAACGCGCCAGCAGATAATCCAGCAGCGCCCGATCGCCGATCGAACCGAGCACGAAGATGTGGTCGGGATGATCCTTGATGCTTTCCAGCGTGTCCAGATTGCCGGCGTAGGTCAGAGCGTCCAGGTTGATCACCTGTAGTCCCTTTCTTTGCATCTGCCTGAGGACGAAATTGCCTCCGATGAAACCGGCCCCGCCGGTAACCAATAGGGTTTTTGCTTTCATTCTTATGCGCCGCCTTTCCGTTGCATCATGCCTTTGGAGGGATTGTAACCGATGATGGCCATGACTAAAAAAAGGATCAGCGCCGCCAGCGTGTACAGACAGGCATCCCGATTGAACTGGCCGTACAGGGCGAAGCGAATCATTTCGACGGCCTGGGAGAACGGATTATACCGTGCCAGGGCATATAACAATTCGCTCGAACCCTGAATGTTCCAAAGAGGATACAGGGCCGTCGAAAGGAAAAACATCGGGAAGATCACGAAATTCATCACTCCGGCGAAGTTCTCCAGCTGCCTGATGAAAGAAGACAATAGTAGACCCAATGCCCCCAGCATCAGGCCGGAAAGCACCAGCGCCGGCAACAGCGTGGCGTATCCCAAAGGCGGCGCCTCAATCTCGTAAAACCAGGCCACCAACAGAAAAGTGTAGGCTTGCAGTACCGAGACCAGGGTGCCGGCCAGAAGCTTCGCCAGCAGCAGAAACCAGCGGGGGAGGGGGCTGACCAGAAGGGTCTTCATGCTGCCCATTTCGCGGTCGTAAACCATCGACAGCGAACTCTGCATGCCGTTGAAGAGCTGGACCATCCCGAGCAGGCCGGGAGTGATATAGACCTCGTACAGGACATAGGTCTCGTAGGGCGGGATGATCGCCACGCCCAGGGTGGAACGAAAACCGGCGGCGAAGATGAACAGCCAGACCAGGGGGCGGACCAAGGCGGAGACGAAACGCTCGCGCTGGTGCACGAAGCGGTAAAGTTCGCGCGCAACGATGCCCTTGAGGGCGCGCAGATAATGCAGCAGCCTCACTTTTCCTCCCGAGTGAGAATTTGGAACGCCGCGCCGATGTTGTCCGCAGCGACCGTCTCCAAGACTTGCGGCACGCTGCCCCGGGCGCGGATTTTACCCTTATGCAGGACAATCAGGCGGTCGGATTCGTAGACTTCATCGATCAGATGAGTGGCCCAAAGTACGGCGATGCTCTGGTCGCTGCACAGCCTATGCACATAGTCGACGATCGCCTTGCGACTGGGTACATCCAGCCCCACCGTGGGCTCATCCAGCAACAGCACTTGCGGCTTGTGCAGCAATGCGCGGGCGATCTCGACGCGGCGACGGTGGCCGCCATTGAGCTGGCGGACTTTTTCATGGCGCCGCTCGAACATGCCCTGTCTTTCCAGCTCCTCCCGGATTCTGTCATCGGCCAGACGAGGGCTCAAACCATGCAGTGCGGCCTGGTAACGAAGATTCTGCATGACGTTCAGATCGAGATCCAGGGTCGGCTGCTGGAACACCACGCCGAGCCGCGCCAAGGCTTGAGATGACCTTTTCTTGAGATCGAATCCGCAAATCCTGATGAGGCCCTCGCGACTGTCGTAAAGACGGGTGATCAGCGAAAACAGCGTACTCTTGCCGGCGCCGTTAGGGCCCAGCAGGATGGTGCATTCGCCTGGATTGACCGTGAAATAGACCGCATCCAAGGCAAGCTTTTTGCCATAGGCGTACGACAGGTTCTCGACCGCCAGGGCTGGTGTGTTCATCGCGCTCATGGCTTGACCGCGAGTCCCCAGGGGTAATGGCCGACGGCAACGGATTTCAGCACCTTGTGTTTTTCCAGATCGATGATGGAGATATCGTTGCTGACGCCATTGGTCGTATACAAACGTTTCTGGTCGGGTGAAAACTCCAGATTCCATACCCGCTGCCCGACCAGCAGATAATCGATCACTACCAGTTTTTGCGCATCGATCACCGCCACCCGGTTCGACGGACCCAGCGCGACATAGCCATAACGCCGGTCCTTGTCCACCCGGATTCCCACCGGCTGGATCTTTTCCTGAGTCACGCCGGGAATCTTGAAGGATAGTTTCTTCACCGCTTGCCTGGTCGCTACATCGAAGATCGTCAGGCTGCCTGCGATTTCCGAGGTGACCCACAGCTGCTGGGTGTCGGCGGTGAACAGGGCCGAGCGCGGGCGCGGGTCGACCAAGGTGTTGTCTTTGATTTCGAGGCTCGCACGGTCGATCCAGTGAACCATGTTGGTGGTTTCGCTGGTGCTGATCACCCACCGCCCATCTGGGCTCACGGCAACGCCTTCGGGCTCCACGCCCACCGGGATTTCTTTGACCGCTTTTTGCTTGGCGATGTTGATGACGGTGACCAGATTGTCATCCTCGTTTGAGACATACAGGAATTCGCCGTCGGGGTCCATGGCGAAGGTTTCCGGATCCTTGCCCGAGGGCAAGCGGCCGCTGACCTTCAGCGTACTCGTGTCCACTATCAAAATGGCGTTGTCGTCGCTTGCCGCGATATAGAGCAGCTTTTGGTCTTTGCTGAGGACGATGCCGCGGGGACGCTTGCCGATCTTGACGGTCTTGCTGAGCTGTCCGGTTGCCCCGTCGACCACGGCGAGGGCGTTGTCTTTTTCCAGGGTTACATAGATGGTGTCGGCGATGGTTTGATTGGAAATGGCAAAAACAGCTAATAAGGTCAAGGTTCTTGTCATGCAATGTCGTTTCTTTGTACTCCCTCTCCCTGCGGGAGAGGGTTGGGGTGAGGGCGATGTTAAATAAGGCACTGCTTTAATGAGGTCTTACTACGAGATGAGTTCCGTTCGACAAGGAATCGCTACCGCGATGATTTTATTTAGATGTGGGTTCCCGAACCCACGGTTGGGTTACTTTCGCTATGAAAACCATCCTTGGTTTTGACCCTTGCGGGCCAGCCTTTGGCTGTTCAAATTTGCTCCAGGCAAATTTGTGCGTCGCCAAAAGAAAGTAACCAAAGAAAAGGCGACCTGGTTGCCGCTTTGATCCTGCACTCCTCGCTTTCGGCGGGAAGCAGCAGAAGGATCATCCATGACCCTCTGTCGCCGCGCGGAATTCATTCCGCGCCCCTTCGGGTTTTTCCCACCGAAAGCTCCGGTGCTCGGCGCGGCAAACGGGAAAGAAAAAACGCCCATGCACTCGTATAACATCACTGATTCATATGGCACGGTGTTTCCGGCTGATCGTAACCTAGCGTATCCAGCTCGCTTTTTGGGTGCAAGAAACCCTCGATGGGCGCAACCGCCACCAGCGAATGGTCAGCCGCCAGCAATACCGGTTGGCGCAACTGTCCGTCCCAGCGGCGAAAGGACAGGGGAACACCCTTGAAACCGGCCAGGGCGAATTCATCGCCGAGCATGAATGCCTTGACCTTATCGAATTCCACCGATTTGCTGCGCGTCGCCGCCTCGCCGATGGCTCTGACGGCCAGCCAGGCGGCGTAATCTTCCTCGCTCATCCAGCGGCCCGCCTGCTCGCGGAAGCGGTTCTGCAACTGGATCGCGCCCCATTGCTCGTGGGTGTAATGCCAGGCCGTAGGCACCAGACCCTGGGTGCCGGCGACCGGTCGCGGCAGCCAGGTACGGTAGGACAGATAATCGCCGAAGCTTCCGGTTTCGTCGGCGACAACCAGTACGTCGTATTCGACGCCCTGGGTAAAGACGGGAATTTCCGATTCCGGCGTGCGGCGCTCGTCGAAAGTATGCTGCCAGGGCTTCTCGGCGGAGATTTTCAGCCCGAAACGTTGCGCTGCCCGCTTGATTGAGGCCGCATAGAGTCCGTCTTGCTCGGTTGACCCAGTGACCAGGAACAGCTTCTGCCAGCGTTTCTTGGCCAGGTACTGGGCGAGCGCGTCCGCGCGCATGGCGCGACTGGGTAGAAGATGCAGCACTTTGGACGAACAGGATTCGCCGCGCAAACGATCGTCACTGCTACCCACGTTGTAGATCAGAACGTCCCCGGTATCCGGCAGTTTCGCGAGGGCGGCGACAGTTTCAGCGGGCAGATTGACGACGATGTGCCGGTAACCTTCTGCGAGCAGCTGCCGGAATGCCGCGGCGGCATCCGCGTCCGACGGCAGGATGACTTCCTTCAGCCTATAGCCCTGTTGGGTGAAACGCCCGGTCGTGTTGTTGTCGGCGATTCCGAGGCGCGCTCCCTGGACGCCCCGGTCGGTGATGGTGGGCAGATGAAAAGGCTGGATTTGCGGGTTGGCCTGCTCCTGGCTCAGGTAAGCGATCGGCAGCTCGTCTCGTTTGATTGCCGCCTCTTTTGCAACTTCGGTTTTGACGGCAGATCTTTTTTTGGCGGGGGCTGCCTGGATGCTGGCCACGGCTACCAGGCAAACAAGGCCGCACAGGAATTTTTGACCGACACCGTTCATGGCAAGTCTAAAAGTGCTATCGAAAACATGTATGGGGTTGAGTCGCTTCCTTGGCTGGCTCGTAAGGGGGGGTCGAATTTGCCGGGAAGAATACCCGATTAGACCTCATCAGGGCGAGTATACGAAACGAATCGTCAACCTGAATAACCTACTTGACCGCTAAGTCAATCGCATAAAAGCAAACACTAATATATCTAGGCGTCTGATTTGGAAAGGCAAAAATGGCTTGCCCCGTGAGAGCGAATTTTTTCTGCCCAAAGCAGTAGACAGAGTTTTTTTTTACGTTAGACTTTGCGCCAGTTCCAGGCACGGAGCTGTAGGTCGTCAAAGAGGAGGAGCGCCCGCAAGGGCGAACGCAAAATAACAACAACAACAATAACAACAGTTCCGCTAAGCGTCGCCAGTTTCCAGGCGACCCGGTAACATAAAAAAATAACAAGAACGAACGCCCGCATGAAGCGGGCTTTTTTATGTCCGCGCCCGGGCAAAGAAGGTACCACCCATGCGGTCCAATCGGGCGATCAGTTCGAATCGAACACGGATCCCCGCTCAGCCGGCAATCGGCGCGCCGGGGCCGGGGAAGCGTTGAGGCTGGCCATCATTGAAGCAGTTACGGTTCATCACCCCGAAAGTTTCGTACTTGTCGTCGAACACGTTGCGCGCCACGGCGAACAGCTCGAGTTGTTTGGTGACTGCGTAGCGGGTGTTCAGGTTGACGATCGCGTATTCCTTGATCGGTGCGTGTTGGTTATGATCGTCGCCGCGCGCGAATTGGTCGGAGGCGTATTGCAAATCGCCGCCGCAGAACCAGCCGTCCAGAATCTCGTATTCTGCGCCCAGCCTTGACAGTCTGTTGGGGAATACCGCGAATGCGGTCGCCCGGCTCGACGCTAACCCGCCCCGAGGGCGCTGTTGAGCGTGGCGGACGTGCGGTAGGTGGCATCGACGAAGCTTTAGTTGAGGAACCAGTTGAGCCTGTTCCAGCGACCGCTCAGGCCCAACTCGCCCCCCTGTCGTTGGGTGATACCGACGTTCTGGAAGAAGCCGGTTTGGCTCGAGCCGGCGCTATGGACGGACAGGATGTCGTTGTTCTTCCATGGTGGTTAACTTATTCTCGACATGCTGTTTTACCGTGCGGATCGCCTGCTCCTTCCCCCCGTTTGCTCATTAAAACCGCAACCGCAATCCCAGTCTAGCGCGACCACACCGAGCAAGACGGCGGCAACGCTGATCGGGTACTTGCGCGTTGTGACTTCGGTCTCGGCGATCAGGCGCTCGACGGTGGCGCGGCCGACCGTGGTGGCGGGTTTGGAGGATCGCATCTGGGGGTAACATTACGGGTTCCATTCTCTACTCGCGGGTCCGCGGTGGGGCGGCGCTTTCGGGATCGGCAATGATCCGGGTCGAACGGAGAAGATTTTCTGGACGCGGTTCCATATCCAGCACCAGTTCCGGCCCGCTCAAACCCTGCTGAATCCCCCCGGCTCGATGCGGGTGGCGCCGACAGTCCGGGCGCGGTTGACGTAAATGCCGCTGTGGCTGTTCAGGTCGGTAAGGGTGAATCGGGTTTTGTCGCTCGGGTTTTGGCTGATGCGAGCATATTGGCGGCGGACCCCATCGTTCCGTTCGGTATCGAATCGGAAGTTAGCCGCCTCATCTCTTCCAAACAGAATTTCCTTGTGTCATCCAGGAGGAGGATTTCGACTTGGTTCCTTTCAAGCGACCAAAATCACGGTTGACGATGTGTTCCATAGCGACTCCTCTCGCGCTTGACGGTCATGGCGTCGTGTAATGAGCGACCGATCGGTTGGCCACGGCGGCTCCGTTGCCTTCGCCCAGACGCAGCCCCAAACTCAGGGCTACGGCCTGTGCGAAGACTCGGACGTGCGAGAGGCTCTCAGGGCGTATCGCAAGCTTGTCCGGCTGCGCTTCGGCCGGCGAGGGCCAGCATGACGTGGACAATGGCGGCTGCGCCGACGTACAGCGCCATGCCTTCCAGCGCCTGCGGGAAGTACAGCGCCAGCCGGGTGCCGAACTCGGCGAGACCGGTCTCGGCGAAACGCCCGGAGAAGAAATAGAATCCGCCGCTTGACAGCAGCTC
>DATIXD010000189.1:0-6755 GCA_035518875.1 Methylococcaceae bacterium
CTTGTTTTCGTCTATGGCGGGACCGCCGATGTGCAGGTTGCCTCGCTCGCGGTAAAAGCCATCGAGATGAAAGGCCAGGAGGTCTTTTCCGCCTTCGATTTTCAGATTGCTCGTGGTTTCGTCCGAGACTGAGTTGTAGCGTTGTTCAAAGGTGGGGGAAATCAGCTTCCCGGGCACAAGATCCGGGATGCGGTTGTCGATGACATTGACGATGCCGCCGATGGCTCCGCTGCCATAGAGCAGGGTCGAAGGACCGCGCAGCACCTCGATGCGCTCAGCCAGCACCGGCTCGATGCTGTTGGCATGATCCGGACTGAGCTGCGCGACATCGCCATTGCCGAGGCTGTTGCTCATGACCCGCACGCGCGGACCGCTTTGTCCGCGAATCACCGGCTGGCCGACGCCGGGGCCGAAGGATTGGCTGGTCACGCCAGGTTCCTGCTTCAGGGTCTCCCCGATGGTATTCCCCACCTTCAGGTCCAGCTCATTGCCGGTCAGCACGGTGACCGGCCTGGCGATTTCGGAAAGCTTCTTTTCCAGGGGGGCGCTCACCACCACCGGCTCCAGTTCCGTAACCGGCTGATCCTCAGCACCAACGGTTAAGGCAAACGTGCTAGCCGAGACCCCCAACAGAATGAACCTTTTGTACACCTTGACGTCTCCGGAATGGATCGCTAAGTATCTGACGTTATATCGTAACTAGTATCGATGGAGAAATGAGGAACATCCATCGTTTAAATCGTCCCGCAAATCAATTGTCCGCATGGGAGGCCCTGCAATGGGCGCATAGTCCGTGAATTTCGATGGCCTTGCGGTGAAGCGTAAAGCCGGCCTGTTGCAGCTCACGGGCAACCGCCTCCATCACCGCCACACCGGGCCTTTCCTCGACTTCGTTACACTGAACGCAAATGAGCAGCAACTGTTCGTGCTGTCGTTCCGAGCAACTGCAACCGATGAAGGCGTTTAGGCTTTCCACCCGGTGGATCAGCCCCTGTTCCAGCAGAAAATCCAGGGCACGGTAGACCGTCGCGGGCTTGGCCGCCCGCTCAAGGGGTTTGATCTGATCGAGCAAATCGTAAGCCTTGACCGCCCGGTGGCTCTCCCAGATCAGTTCGAGTACCTTGCGACGAATCGGCGTCATTCGCACGCCCCGCTCCATACAGAGCTGCTCCGCGGTTTGAATCGCCTTGTTGCGGCAGCTGACGTGGTCATGGCTGGATGCGTTGGACTTCGTGTGGTCCGACACTGCCGTTAACATCATAGGAAAACCAGTCCTTATTCAAATTATATTACTATATAACATATCTGCTCTGCGTCACAACACCGACAGGTGAAATGTTGCAGTATCTCCCGGCAGAACCCGCGTGCTGACTACGCCTTCGAGCAGGACATCTCCACATTCAGCTGGCCGGGCCAAAATGAGCCGTTCGTCTCGACCGTAACGTGAACCAGCTCTTCATGAACACGCAAAAGACCCCTGAAGTATTCCGGGTGAATGTCTTCATCCGTGGCGACGCTGAGAATACAGGCGAACTTGCCCTTGCCGACGCGCCAGACGTGCAGATCGCAGATTTCGGCCTGGATCGGGCTGGCTGCCAGGACCTTCCGTATTTCCGCCACCACCGGAGCGTTCATTTCGGCGTCGAGCAGCACGCGCCCCGTATCACGCAACAGGCCGCATGCCCATATGGTCACCAACAGTGTGCCAACCAACCCCATGACCGGGTCCAGCCAGCTCGCCCCCCAGATTTTGCCACCGACCAAGGCCAGGATGGCGAGCACGGAGGTCGCCGCATCGGCGAGGACATGAAGATAGGCCGAGCGCAGGTTCAGGTCATGATGGTGCTGGCCACGTTCATGATGCTCGTGGTGATGTCCGTCTTTCAGTAACCAAGCACACGCAAGATTGACCAGCAGACCGGCCGCCGCAATGACGATGGCCTGATCGTACTGAATCGGCCTGGGCGCCATGAGCCTTGCAACGGATTGGTAACCCATCAACCCGGCCACCATCAGCAGCAGCATGGCGCTGGTATAGCCGCCCAACACTTCGATTTTCCAGGTACCGAAGGCGAAGCGCGGATCATGCGCGAATTTGCGGGCACAGGCGTAGGCGAACACGGACAGTCCCAGTGCGAGCACATGCGAACTCATGTGCCAGCCATCCGCCAATAGGGCCATGGAGTTGTATACCCAGCCTCCGGCAATCTCCGCCAGCATCATCAGGCTCGTCAACAACAAGGCGCCCCAGGTGCCACGCTCCGCCATCGGATTGCCTTCATCAAAACGGTGGGAATGTCTCCATTGGTCGGCGGCGGGTTGTGACATGGGTGCATCTCCAAAATGACTCGGAATAGACTGCACATCAGTATACAGCCAGCCATCACCCTAGCCGGCACTGTCATACCTGGTCGTCCCTGGTTTTCGGTCACTGGTTTCCAACCGAAATGATCAGCGGCTCGCTTCGGTTGACAATGCCTCCGCGCTAGCGGATCCTGAGCACGGCGAAGTGCATGGCATTGCTTATCCTTCCCGCGATTGGAGACTAGACATGGCTACCTGCAATATTCACGACGACCATCCCCATGAACATGGCCCGAATTGCGGACATCGGGCAATCATGCATGAAGGACACCTCGACTATCTGCACGATGGACACCTGCATCATCCGCACGAAGGCCATATTGATGAGCACATCCTCTCGATAAGCGCCGCCCATCCTGACGAGTGTACCAATGGGCACGAGTGCGACGGCCACGAGCAGGATCACATCCATGGTCCCGGGTGCGGACATAACGCAGTTCCGCACGGTGATCATATCGACTATCTGGTGAACGGGCATTTGCATCATCCCCATGATGGTCATTGCGATGATCATGGTGCCGTGGAATTCGGCTAACTACTTCCACCGAGGATGGCGGGCGTAGGCCGCGAAGCCTGGCGGACTCCATCCCGGGTCACGCGGCACGATTCTCATGGAGCGAAAAACTCGGCCAGCCAAGCCCGTGTGAGCCGCTTCTTCAGGACTATGCCCTTCCGGGCCACGCCCTGAGTGCGCTGGCCTGTAAAGGGCTTGGGCCAGCAGCAGCATGTACTTTTTGGGCGTGTGTGGCCAATGTCTACCGTTGCTCAATGACCGCTTTATGCATTCGATCGGCCATCCACTCGAACCCGTTGATCGTCCGTAACTGGCCGTTATGCAAAGCTTTGCATAACGGCCATTATGACAAGTGTCTTTTTATGCGCAGTAGCTCGGTGATGAACGACTTTTGGCCGATAGCTCGGGGGTTGAGCCTGACAGCATGATTGGAGGCTGGACATAATTTCTATAGTCGTCTGGAGTGGAAATCCTAAGGCCCACTTCTGGAGACGGCTATGAACTCAACTATACCTTCATCCGACGACCCGGCGCTGGCTTCGCGACAGCATATTGAGGCCGATTTGGCGATGATGAAACGGGCATCAGCCAGACTTCAGGAGCCCGGGACCAAACTACTCCGGAATCCCGCTCCAGATTCGCTAATCCAGTTTCCAAAACGATCTGATTTTTATGCAAAGCGCGCGGGCGAGTTATGAGCCTCTAACTCAGACCGCATCACGCCCGCAGCCAATGCACTGAACATAAAAAGACACTTGTCATAATGGCCGATCTGAGCCACTCAGCAATCAATCAAGCTTTTGGATTCATCGCAGTGGGTATGGAAAAGTGTTTGTATCCCCCGAAGCCATCATGCGGTGGTGGACAGAAGCCATGGCAACGCTTTCGCGACGCCCTTGCGCTTGACAACCCACTCGGTGCGGGCGCATGTTTTAAAGAGAGAGCCTGTCAGGCCAGTATTTTGCCGATCTTCTATGCGTCACCTTACTGCAGGCCGGCAATCGAGTTCCTGGAGGTCATCGCTCGGATTCGTAGTAGATAAAGTTCCACCATAAATACCATGAGGAGTGCGACGATTCTGCATGGATGAATATCCGGCCAATGTTGAAACGGAAACCTTCCGGCGCACTGAACTTGAGCACTTGCGCGAGTTGCGCATGGAACATCGCAACCTGGACGAAGCTATTCAGCGTATTCAACAGCACCACTTGGCCGATGAACTGCAATTGCGCCGCCTCAAGAAGCACAAACTGCGGCTCAAGGACCTGATCGCCCAAGCGGAAAGCGCCTTGATTCCAGACCTTGACGCCTAGTTCGGACGTCGCTGCGTGGTGTTCCCCGCCGGAATCCAATTGGTTCTGGTACCCCATGACCGAGCCTGAGTCTTCGCGGGAGGAAGAGTGGAAGAGTGGAGTTTAAATTCGCTGGCGTAGCATTCCCGCGGATCACAATGGCACGAATACACGACCTCTGCTCGCTGAGTGCAAAATTTCTCTTGCGTTGCATTTGGATGAGATGAGGAATGCTCATGAGGAAAGCCAAACTCTCGACCGCCCTGACCGAGACCGAACTGGACCGCCTCGGCGCCTTCCTCAGCCAATTTCCGAGGGCCATGAATTTGGAAACCATGGATGGATTTTTCTCGGCACTGATCTGTGCTCCGGAAATGGTACCGATGGGCGAGGTGATGACGCAGGTGTGGGGAGAAGAGGCGGAGTTTGCCAGTGAAGACGAAGCGCGAGAGATCACGTCGCTCCTTATGCGCCACTGGAACACGATCTCAGGCGCACTCAACGGCGACGATCTGTATTGGCCTATTCTCCTGGAGGATGAAGCGGGGAAAACGAACGCAAACGATTGGGCGCAAGGCTTTTATCGAGGCATGGAGCTCAGCGGGGGAAGCTGGACTCAATTATTGGGCGATGATGAGCACGGAGGCTGGATCGTTCCGATTCTGGCGTTGGCCCATGAACACGATCCGGATCCGCAGATGCGCCCCGGGATCATTGACCCCGCGCGGCGCGAGCAGATGATCGCAGGGATGGTCGCCGGATTGAAAAAAATACACGACTACTTCGCCCCGCATCGTCGCGCGGCGGCAAATGAGGCGGCTCAAACTTACCGGCGCAGCGCCCCGAAAGTCGGCCGCAATGATCCGTGCCCGTGCGGCAGCGGGCGCAAATACAAACACTGTTGCGCCGGTAAAGACCCTACACTGCACTGAGCTGGGTGTACGAGTCTTTTAAGGACCGTTTAACGATATCTACCCTGGTGACACCATCGTGGTCTGCAACCTCGACCGCCTTGCCTGGTCGTGGAAGCAACTCGTCGAGACCATAGAACTCCTTGCCCGCTGCTGGATCGGTTTCCGGTCGCTAATGGAATCATCCACAACGGCAGGTGGCAAGCTGGTCTTTCATGTTTTCGGGAGTCTGGGGGAATCATGCGTGAGCGTATGATGGCGACCTGGAGACTTCCACGGTCGCTGGGCAGAGCGGCGGCTGACCTCGATTCACTGGCTGGCTGGCTGGTTCTTCGCCGTCTTCCGACGATAGTCGATGCTCTCCCTTGGCCCAATCCATCTTTGTTGGCAGCCAGCAGTGCTGGTCTCCCACTTAGAACATCTCTTGCGCTACGATGCACCCATGGAACGCCGTATCGCCCACCTCGATATGGATGCCTTCTATGCATCCGTCGAATTGCTCCGGTACCCTCAACTGAGGGGGCAGGCGGTCGTCGTCGGGGGAAGGGGTAATGGACCGCAACCTGACGCGGAACTGACAGAGTTCCAACGGTTGCATGCCTATGTGGGGCGGGGTGTAGCCACCACGGCAAGCTACGAGGCGCGGAAACTCGGCGTTCATTCCGCCATGGGATTGATGAAGGCGGCGGCTCTCGCACCCCATGCGATCCTGCTTCCCGCCGACTTCGAGGCTTATCGTCACTATTCCCGGCTGTTCAAGGCAGCGGTCGCCGAAATCGCTCCGTGTATCGAGAATCGCGGCATCGACGAGATCTACATCGATGTGACCGACGTGCCGGGTGAAACGGTGTCGCTGGCCCAGCGGATCAAGGACAACGTCCGTCTGGCAACCGGTCTTTCCTGCTCCATCGGCGTGACGCCCAACAAGCTCCTGGCCAAGATTGCTTCCGAACTGGACAAGCCCGACGGCTTGACGGTGCTGACCTATGCAGACTTGCCCACGCGGGTTTGGCCGCTATCGGTCAACAAGATCAATGGCGTCGGCCCCAAGGCCAGTATCAAACTCGAAGCCATCGGCATAAGGACCATCGGCGAACTGGCGCAGGCGCCCGTGGATCTTTTGATCCAGCGGTTCGGCCAGCACTATGGACGCTGGCTCAGTGACGCCGCGCACGGACGCGATGATCGCCCGGTTGTCACGGTCAGCGAGCCAAAATCCCTCAGTCGCGAGACGACCTTCGAGCGGGATCTCGACCCGCACCGGGATCGTACAGTGCTGACCGGAATTTTGACCGCGTTGTGCGAAAGACTCAGCCAGGACTTGGACCACAAGGGGTACGTGGGCAAGACCATCGGTGTGAAATTGCGTTACGAGGACTTCCACACGGTCACCCGAGATAAGACGCTCGCCAGCCCGGTTGCGGCCGCCTCTGAAATTCTCCGCGCGGCGAGGGACTGCCTTAGGCGAGTGCCGCTGGATCGCAAACTCCGTTTGCTAGGCATCCGCGCCGCATCGCTGTCACCCACCAATCTCGAGAGTGTGACGGATTCACCGAATCGTCAGGCTCAGCAGCCCGCAAAGGTCGGAGAAACCCTGCATCTGTTCGACTAGTGCCGCCTCCTGACAAGGGCTGCGGTAAACTGCCCGAATATCGACAATAGATACCTCCCCGT
>DATIXD010000190.1:0-9529 GCA_035518875.1 Methylococcaceae bacterium
CACCTCCCGCACCCTTTCGAACAGCAAGCAATCGCTCCCGGCGACTCCTTCACGGGGTGGCGAAGGCCTCAGCCAGGCCGTCTCACATCAACTAGACCGGTCGTCTTGCTCCAACAGCACGGTTTATGAAACATCCGGGTGGAGTGCAGATGACGCTTGTGGCTAATCAGCCTGTGCACATACCGCCGTCGCGCTACATCAAATTGCTTCAAGTAGCATCTGGTTTTGATGTTGCTGACAATGAAATTGTTAAAAGGCTCAGCAGCGGTGATCTTGTAATCACAAGTGATATTCCTTTGGCGGCAGAAGTGATTGAAAAAGGAGGGTATGCTCTCAATCCTCGCGGCGAACTGTATTCAGCTGACAATATTAGAGCTCGTCTAAATATGAGAGATTTTATGGATGCTCTACGAGCTAGCGGAATAAATACGGGTGGTCCACCGGCGCTGAGCCAAAGTGATCAGAAATGTTTTGCGAATCATTTGGATAAATTACTAACCAAGTATGCAAAAAATGCATAATAAGGCAAATCTAGCCGACCTCCTTCGTCGGCGGCTGATTTGCAGCGTTGAAATTTGCCAGTGAAGGTTCGGTTGGGGTCGGCAGGCGTCCTTTGCGAACCGTCGCTAACGGCCAACTCCTGCCGGTGAGGGAGCGTCTGTGAATGGCAGGTTGTGGGCCCATTGCCGCTGTACGTCCGAGGCACAGCCCGATGCAACTCCCGAGCATATTGACACGCGAGATAGGCTTACGTACGGGAGTGCTGTCCATTTGGGACGGGTTAGCAGGTTTCGTTCACTCATACCCCAGAGTCCCAAGGTACCACTTTGACTTGGTTCAATGTCAGTAGACACCCGAGTTGAAGACTACTCGCTGTGCTATATATGAGTACCCTTATCAAGCATCCCTCGCATCCACAGGCTGCTCAAACCATCAGCGAGGGCAGCTGTTTCCGTCGGGCACGCATTGAAAATACGTCTTTCCGAGTTGAGTCATCTGGGTACACGTATATCCTTTGGGGCAACCCACGGCGGTACTACAGCTCTGGCCGCATACAGTTTGGCCCGACGTCAGGACTAGGCACATAGCGCCCGCGTTGCAATTTGTATTTGCAGGATTGCAGACATTACACAAGCCGCCCTTACCGGCATCGAGGGGCGGGTTTGGAGCAGCGATTTCTCCTAGTTTCCAAGTTTGATGTTTGGCCCCTGCCAAACAGTCCCACTGTTCAATAACGTCTCCATCCTGCTTCCCGCCCGTTGTCCCTAATCGGACCTCCATGCATTTCCCGCTGTGCACCGATTCGAAGGTGGAAATGCCAGCCGAATCGGTCACTACCAGCCACTTCTGATTGTCTGCACCTGTGCATTCCGTTTGCCTCAGGGGATCGCCGTTGTTCTTTCCACCCCCCAATGACGCATTAACCTCAAGGCACATGCCACTATGGATGGAAACTACCTGATATGTATTCGGCGGTCCAACCGGCTCGATCAACCAGGAACCCTGCAAACCCATGTGATAATGCGAACAGTCCCATTGCTCGACAGGGTCACCGGCAAAGTATCCGCCGCCGACAGGCAAGCCTACACACTTGGCACTATGTTGTGAAACGATGGTGTACTTGTAATCCCCACCACCACATCCGGTGACAACAAAAGCGCCGGCCAACATGAACGCAATTAAATCGTGCTTCATTGGATTACTCCTCCTCTCGTATTCATGTGCACCGAGACGGAAATCGCGGGAACTCCAGAAAGTCAACGAAACTTGATTGACTTCGTACCGCACATGCAGCCACTTTCGGAGCTATAACTTGCGGTGTCCAGTAGTCGCCGCCCGTGGCTCCTAACTCGGGAAAAATAAAGCCGAACTCCCTTGTGCAACCATTACGCAGTCACACTCAGCAGTTCGGCTTTCCGTGATCCTGGACCCACGACTTTCTGTCTCTATCTTTCGGTAGGTTTAGCTTTATTCGGTTTCTACTCCCAAAATTGATCCAATTCAACCGTGTACTTCGATAACTTTTTCCAACGTATTCCATAATCAATGCAATTCCGTAATCCATGTAGTTGCCGCCTTTTCGGGTGGGGCAGTGATTGGCCGAATAGAGTGCTGGTTTCTGAAGCCGGCGAGTCACCCTCAAATCGTCGGGCTTCATCGATAAAGTCTCTGCTTCTCAGATCAACAGTCGACCGGGACAACAGACCAACAATAACTTAAGCGAAATCATCGGCCTGCTGGCAGACTAGCGATAGTCACTTTCTTCTATGCCAAAGCTCCACCCTCGACTATATGTTGACCTGAGCCCCCACAAAAAAACTGGTTGGAGGAGTTAGATAGAGCCATTTGTTCCGAATTCATCGGCCACGTCAATGTTCTCAACATCGCATGAGCACATCGGAGCCTACGCCTCCCAGTGACCCATCGGCGCCCCGCTCCGGCTCCGCAATTGACAACCGGCTTCCACGTGCGCATCCTCTCAACAAATGGGTGGCGAATCCCACTGAAAATCTTACTTCTTTAAAACTCATCGGCTGTTCTCGATGAAGCGCTAAGTTGGCACTTTGGTATTACGAAAGGAGAGTCAACATGAAGGGAAAACCGGCAGTGTTCTTGCTCTTGACCATCATCGTAATCGCCGTGATGGTCAACTGGTTTGAGCGCAAACCAACCTCTAAGGTGGTCTGGCAACTAGTCACAGACAAGGACTATGTGGGACCGGTGCGGCGAGGGGCGGTGGACGAGTTGGGACATGCTGCTTATCTGGCCACCAGGGTCGCACTTTACCGCGTTCGCGCTGGCCAGGTCCAGTCCATCGCCCAGCGGCCCGAGGAGGAGGCTCAGCTCGCAATTGCGCCGAGTGGTGGGCTTTATGCATGGATGATCCCACGATCAGATTGGCGAGGGCTGTTCTTTATTCGTCTGATGGACCTCTCGGGACAGCAGTTGGCCGAACTGAGGCTCAAAGACTCACCGTACGGCTTTGGCACACTGTATCTCGGCTTCCAGGGCCGATTGATACTCACGGCCTCGCCTCTCAATGACTGGGAAGGGTTGGGCGGCAGATTTCTCTATACCTTCTGGAGCCGACAGGGCAAGCGGCTGGCGGATGTCGTATTGACCCGGCACGTGGGGTTCCCTGAGCCAAGTGGAACGGCCATTGTGCTGCTCGGCGAGAGAGAAGCCATATCATTCTCGGCCTCAGGGCAGGAACTGTGGCGGCTGCCTGGTCGGTTCCGTAATGCCGCCAGCGCGCGGAACGGCAAATTCGCTCTACTGAACCCCGCCGAGTCAATAGACCAGGTGCTAATCTTCGATGGGACTGGAAAGCCAACTGTCGTCACGGTACCCACGCCCGTCCATGATTTGCGCATGGTTGCTGATGGCTCGCTGGCACTTGTCGTGGGCGACCAGGGTCACTACTGGTACCTTAACCCCGCAACGGGCGATCTTCGGGAGGGGCCAAGGCCGCCCCTCGACGGCGTGTTCTACATCTCGGATGCGGAGTTTGTGGATCAAGATACCGTCGCGCTTAGCTTTTTGCACCGGCGTGGCGAGCCGCCGGCGCACAGCTGGCCAAAGGGGACGATTGTCGTGCTCAACCGGGCGGGTAACGTGGCTTACCAGCAGAGTTTTGACATCCGTGAGCCACTGGCCTTCATCCCAGCGATCGACACCACGTTCGGCAGCTCATCGTTGATCGGTTTCACCGAGGATACCGCCGTCTTAGTGGAGCTTGGGCGCTAGATGTGGGAAGGTAACACCATGCGAAAAGTATTGCTTGTCGCAGCATCGCTGTTCTTGATCTTGGTTAGTCAGGCACCCGCTTTGCCGGCCACGCATGGCTGGCCGATTGAGCCCACGAATAACGACCATCCTATTGGCAACAGTTTGGGTGAATTCCAGGATTTTTCCGGAGTGTACCAGCATTCGGGCATTGATATCTTAGGCACGCCCAAGTTTATGTCAGATGGCAAGGAGGACACGTCAGCCCCTTGGGCGGTCATCACTGTGTCGGGCACCATCAGCTCACTAATTGACAAGGCGGCTGACAAGACACAGAACGGCACAACTATCCAAGGTACCGATGGCGCAGTCTACCGGTACTGGCACTTTGAGGAGGCGAGTTACCACAAGGACTTCGTTTTGCACTATAGCAACAATACAGTGGTGGCCGCCGGTGACAAGGTCGCCAAGCTCACACGCTTCCCCAATGACTTTCATCACCTGCATTATGATCTGGCCAAGAGTGGCAAATACCTGGATCCACTTGCAGACATTACCCCTAATCCCGACCCCGATCCGCCTGAGGTCACTGCCATCGGCTTGGCCAAGAGCGGCAGCGATCCGTGGGTAGAGTTCAAGCCAGTCGGCGCCAGCAGCTGCCCTGTCGTTTCGGGGAAAGTTGATGTGGTCGCTCAGGTCCGCGACCGTGACGGTGCCGGCTCCACGATCGCTGGGGCCGCTACGCTGTGGGTGCGCAAGGTCCGCTGGCGAGCTTGCCCGGAATCGAACCCCAACTGCGCCTGGGAGACACACTGTGAATACGACCAGATGCCGATGGCGTGGGAAACAGCCGGCAACGCTTTCAGCGCCGAGTTGTTCAGCAACAGAACGCCGTGGGATAGCGACTCTGACTACAGCAAAGCCACTTGGTTATATGGCGTTGTAAGCAAGTACGTGCCCGCAATCTCCATCGGTGGGACGCCCCCCCTGCCGGAAGGGGAATGGGACACCACCGCTCTGTCGGACGGCAGCTACTCCGTCAGTGTAGAAGCGACCGACTTCGCCAGTAACACAACCGTGTACAACGTGCGTGCGTGCGTGCAGAACAAGTTAACGTGCACCAGTGAGCTCACCATCCGCGATGCGACGGATGACAAGGGAGCCATTCCTTATCCGGGCAAGAATTGGTGGGTGAGCCCTGATATCACCGCCAATCCCGGCACCGCCGATCAGGACAAGAACATCAACGTTGGCGCTGCCAACCCTATTGAGGTGCAGGTCTGGAACTATGGGAGCTGCCCCGTCTCTGCCAATACGACTTATACGGTCTGCCTGGGGTGGGGTCTGCCATCTGCCTCAGTGGCCTATCCTCTCCCTGCGGGGCAGCAAATTGGGTGCAAAGCTGAGACCGTGCCTGCGGGCGGGTGGCCAGTGGGCACGAGCCGCATAACCAAGTTCACCTGGACACCCCAAGTTGGCAGTATTCCACAAGGCCACCACTGTCTGGTGGCTTGGGTGGACATGGCTGGTGATTCGGTGCAGATGACACCAGCGGTGAATTTGGACGATAACCGTGCGCAACAGAACATCACCTTTCAGGGGCCACCAGCTCCCGGGGTGACCAGCCAGAGCAGTTTCTGGGTCAACCCACAGGAGATGATCAGCCAGCGCAGCCTAGTGCTGAGTTTTCAGCACAGCAAGCAATGGCCCGTCTTGCGCAGCGTTAGGCTACGTATCGACGAAGGCTTGTCAGTCCGGGACGTTGTCGGTGGTGACATCACTGGTGGTGAGGTCGGCTACGGATGGACGATCGTGGGTATCGATCCGTCGCGACCGCTGCGCTTGTCCGGCATCGAAGCTCACAGACCGGTGCGTCTGACGCTCGAACTCATTTTTGACGAGCAGCTGCGCGAGGGGCAGTTCGTCAAGGCAGAAGTGGTAGAATACGGCCTACTGCCTGGGTTTGAAGAGATCACCCCTGTCGGTGGCCTGACGCTGCGCTTTGAGCCCAAGGCCCCCCAAATGCATAAGTGATCACTGGACGGATCTCTCACTAGGCTTCTTCCTCCGGCGGCAGATGGGCCAAGCCTATTTGGACTTGCTCCCCTTATTCCTGAACCACCGCACCTTTGCGCGAAGCGAACGCCCCGAGCGCGTCGGCAAAAGCACAACAGAACTGATGACCGGGAGGAGCCGTGTCCTTTCGGCTAGCCTGCATGAATTGCTATTGTCTGTTTTGATATGGTGGTCCTGTCGTCGCGAAAGCGCGGGGAAGACCATCGATGAGAGTCAATAAACGATCCGCCATTAGACTTGACTCGACGAGCGGCAGCAGGCTGCAAGTGACCTGACAGTCGCATGGCAAAACCCGTTAGTCTCCTAGGGCACTTTGTTTCCATTCAAAATTCCCAAACGACCGCCGGAAAGCAGCCGTTCAGGCGGGGGGTAACTGGATCGTGGTTCATGGGCACAGTGTGTCTGATTCGGTCAGCCGAGCTAGACTACCGTCGGCGCCTTCACCGGTGCCAAGGGAGTAACCCCGCGTTTCGGGGAACAATCTGTGGGTCTTGTTTGCGAGGAGCTCACCTGGATGAGGAAGGTTGACCTTGATCTTTACCAGCGACGCGCGCTGTTTGAAGCGTTTAAGGATCGCGATGTTCCCTATTTTTCCACCACCAGCCTGGTCGACATCACCCCGTTCCACGCTTGGGTCAAGGAGCAGCAGTGCGGCTTTTTTGTACCCTTCAGCTTCTTGATTTCAACCGCGGTCAACCGAATATCCGAACTCCGGCAGCGGATCGTTGGCGGTGAACTCTATGAGTTTGACATCGTCGACCCGGGGTATACCGTGCTGTTGGAGGATAATACCTTTTCCTTCTGCGACGCCCGGCATTTCAACGACTTTGGCGCTTATCTCGAACACGCCAACGCCAAGATTGCAGAGGTCAAACAATGCCCTGACCGAAGCGTCGGCGAGAAGTACCACATGTTTTTCATTACCAGTCTGCCCTGGTTTAGCTTCACATCCGTCACCCATCCCTATGATCGACAGTATGGCTCGATCCCGATAGTGACCATCGGAAAGTATTTTGCCCAGGGGAATCAGCTACTGATCCCGATTGGAATTCAAGTCCACCACGCCGTGGTGGACGGGATTCACGTCGGAAGGTTTTACCAGCACCTGTCGTCCCTGTGTCAGGAACCAACCACATGGCTGAAATGACTGTGTAAGCTGCGCCGAGTCTGCAGAGATCCGCAGTTTAACGGACAACGTTCAGGCCAGACGGGAAGTTTGAATACGAGCCCGATCTATCTCGGATATCGTTCATAGCCACACCCACCCGATATCGACCATCCGCCAGGGGGCACTTTGCGGCCAACTGCGGGCATTCGCCTGTCCCTCAAATTGAACATTTGAATGTCTGCACCACCCCAGACAGCCGACGGTCGTAAAATCATAGCCATCTTCCCCAGTTCGGCCCAGCAGTCATTCGCACTGGCCTTTGAGTTTCTCGAACGGCAGCTTGCGGGAATGCCCTCGAACTGGCGCAGTCGGCCAACAGCTGCCGTTCGCCATTCAGTTTAGTATGCCCAGCTGAAGGTAATATTGGGAGCATATGGTCCGTTTGGAGAAGGGAAGGAGCAATCGCAAGATACCCTCAACGCGCCTGCTCCTCAAAATGGTAGTAGGATTTATTCAGGTAATAGAGTACATCGTTAATGTCCTGTTCATTCCAGGGCTGCCCAGTATGTTCCGCCCAAGTAGTGATTCGCTTTTTGAGTTCGCTCAAAGATTTGACGTTTTGATCTTTACCAGGATGCGTAGAGGACGCATGGCAGACGTCACAGTGGTCGTTGTATAACTGCTCGCCGTGTGTAAAGTTTTCGGCCCAGACAGGCGATATCCAGAGGATGCAAAACCAGATCAGCAATACGAATCGCGCGAATACCGCACGATTAGCCCTTTTAACTGAATGCAACACTTCTGATCTTCCTTCCTGCCAGCGGTGTGACTTCGTCGTATTTTGCCCGCACATTTTTCGATTTTCACCCCCACAATCAATACGTCGACCACCTCGTCCAAAAAATAACTACTATCGTCAGTCGGCAGACCGGTAAGTCGAGTAATCCGGCCCGCCAATCTTCAGGATTGGCGCAACAGCATCGCTGCTCCGTAGCCATATTGACGCCCCTGTCATTCCATTTGAGTGGATATTGGCGTAAACGTCAATTATCCTCTTTTCCTCAGTTCTTGCGACGGCCATACGTCTATTATATTCTGGATTATATTCTGGAAACCAACGGTTTCCAGACCTTCCTTATCTGATGCGCGGCAAGCCGCGCGGAATCAAGTTCAAAAAAAGATTGGCCAATCGCGAGTTTGGGCACGAGCTGCCCATTCAACTCAACCTTTTCTGCTACTGAGGATCGCTCCCCGCTCCTGCTGGAGCCAACTTATCACGCCAGGCTTGTCCCCTTCTAAGTCTGGGCAGTCCGATTTGTTGACGTCGGACTCGATGGTAGCCGGTGACGCTCGCGATCGACCCGTTCGATTTGGCCAAAAATTAAGAAATAGCAGATGCAAGGGAACAGATAAGGCAATGGCGACTAAAAAACCACCTATCCATCCCGCTAGGTGGGCGCGTCCATGTCATTAAAACCTCGGATAGCCCAGTCGGGAGTGCATGTCCAGCCGATAAACCCGGCCGCGCCATGCGACCTCGCGCTTGGTCAGGATTTGCGCATAGGCCAGAGGGGCGATGAGCCAAAGGACCAACGAAACCCAATGATACTTCAGCGGCAACCGCGCCCCTACGATCCGATAATGCAGGTCATTGGCCGTGGCTGCCACCGAGAGCGGGACCAGGGTCGCGAGCGACGCAAGCAGCGGTTGCCCGGCTGTGGCTGCCCACAGCGCGATGATCAGACTCCCCCAAAAGGCGGCGCCGATCAGCCCATACCGAAGCTTGAAGGAAAGTACCGGCAGCCCGGAACGCGAGAAGGCAAGCCAACGGGTGAAAGTCGGTACGAACTCCCGAACCGTTGAGCCTCGCTGGATGATCGCCACAGGATGCGGCGACACCTTGTTGCGGTAGCCGCACTCGTTCAAGCGCCGACCGAGGAACATGTCGTCGACCAACTGGCCCTCGGCGTTTTCGAGCCCACCGATCGCCTCGATCGCCTCGCGCTTGAATACCATGAAGTGTCCCATGATGAAGGGAAGCTCACCGCCGAACTTGTCCGCGGTGGCCAAAGCCGCAGGTTCATAAAGTGCGTTAAGCATCAGGGCATGGCCGACATCTCCCACAGTCGCCGGCGGTTCGCTGGCCACCACCGGGGCGAAGGCCGCGCCCGCGCCCTCGGCCGCGAGCAATGTCTCGACCAGCACCCGAAGGGCTTCCTGATCCTGCCGCACATCGGAGTCGACGAACGCCACGAGTTCGTTCTTCGATGCTTTGAGTCCTGCGATCATCGAGTGCAATTTACCCGTGCGGTTGGCGGGCGGCTGACCCGAGAAGAGGACTCGCGCCTTGACGAACGGCCCGGCACTAATTCGTTCGGCGAGCGCTGTTTCGACCAGGGGCAGCGCCGGCTCGTTCTCGTCTTCGAAGACGAAGAAGGTCTCGACTTCTCCAGGATAACCATGATCCAACGCGGCGCGAAGATTTTCCTCCATTCCGGTGTCCAGCCCCTTAATCGGACGGATCACGCTGAGAGAGGGATAGCGCTCAAGCTTGGCGGGATCGGCGCGTTTGTGTATCGCGCGCCGCTGCCAAAGATAAAAGCGCCAGACCCCCACAAG
>DATIXD010000191.1:0-5968 GCA_035518875.1 Methylococcaceae bacterium
GTTGGGACGACTACGATCGCCGGCTGATTTCGCCCGGCGGCGGCGTCTTTCCGCGCGACGCCAAGGATATTCCGCTGGCGCCGCAGATGCGTCAGTGGCTCGGCGTACGGTTCCGCTCCGTCGACGGCGAGGGGCTGATCCGCCTCTTGCTCACCGCGCCGGTCGACCTGTTGTGGCTGGGGGGCATCGGCACCTACGTCAAGGCGAGCGCGGAAACCCACGAAGAAGTCGGCGACCGCGCCAACGATGCGGTCAGGGTGGACGCCTGCGAGTTGCGGGCCAGGGTGGTCGGCGAGGGCGCGAATCTGGGTTTTACCCAGAAGGGCAGGATCGAATTTGCCCTGGCAGGCGGATTGATCAATATTGACGCGGTGGACAATTCCGGCGGGGTGGACTTATCCGATCATGAAGTGAACCTGAAAATCCTGATGGCGACGCTGGAACGCAAGGGCGTCGTCACCGGCGCAGCGGAACGCGATCTTTGGCTCACAGAACTGACTGCTGAGGTCTGCAGCAAGGTGATTGCCAACAATCGCCTCCAGAGTCTGTGCCTTTCGCTCGATCGGGAGCGCTGCCAACGCGACAGCGGGCCTTTTCTCGAGGTCGCCGACCGGCTGGAGAACTCGGGACTGCTGGACCGAACCACCGAGTCCTTCCCTAAGCGTAAAGAGATTCTGGCGCGACAGTCACAGGGCATGAGCCGACCCGAACTCGCCGTTCTGATGCTCTACAGCAAGCTGGCACTGAAGCAGGCCGTGCTGGAAAGCGCTGACTTTCTCGCCGCCTCTTTCCTAAGACCCTTGCTCGAGGCTTATTTTCCCGAGGAACTGCGCGGGCGTTTCGCCGCACATCTGGGCGATCACTCCCTGGCCCGGGAGATTACCGCCACGGCGTTGGTCAATGCCGTCATCAACCAGGCCGGTTGCGGATTTCTGGCTGTGATGGAGGAACTTAACTCCGCCTCGCTCATCCACGCCGTGAGCGCCTATTTGTCCTTCGACGAAATCATCGGCGGCAAGTCTTTGCGCGTTCGAGTCCAGGAACTGGAGGGCGCAATTCCCGCCGACCGTCAGCATCGGCACCTGCTAAGATTCGAAGACCTGTTGATCGGCTATTGTCGCTGGGCTTTGGAACAAGGGCAGCGCCTCGTTCCCGGCACTGAGGTCAGTGCGGCCTGGCGCACGTTTTTTGCGCAATATCTCGACCATCTGACCCAAACGCTGACCGAAGCCGAGCGGGCCGGTTTCGAGCAGGTATCGGCAGAACTGAAGGAGGAAGGATTCGAGGGGCAGGAAGCGCGCCTGATGGCGCTGATGAACCGGTTGGCTGATTTCCCGTTGCTCGCCGATTTGGCCAGACTGACCGGCGTAACGATCGTGGAGGCCGCGCAACGTTACGCGGCTGTCGCCGCCTACCTCGGACTCGAACGGATCGAACCGCTACTCGATCGCGTAGCCGCGAGGGATCACTGGGAACGGCGGGTGCTGCTCCTTCTCCGCGGGCGATTTCGCTCCAAGCTCGCCCGTCTTACCCGCGCGCTCATCGAGGCAGGACATAAAGCACCCGAGCCATTCTTCGCCTCCTGCAGTGGCAGACAACGGCTGGAACGGTTTCAACGCCTGCACCGGGAGCTCAATGAAGCGAGTCAGGTCTCCATTCCGCCGTTTTTTGTCCTCAGCGCGGAATTGGACGGCCTGTCGGAATGCTGTGTCGGTTCGGGAATGACCCAGAATTCATGAAACAGTCCTGCGTTGCGTCGCACCTAACCGGTTGTTTAATTTGAAGTTTGACACACGCAGCGCACCCTCGGGCGGCTTTTTTCGCAGCCTCTCGGCGCCCTCCCTGGCGCGATGATCAGGGCCGGAAGACCGCTGCTACGTTACCCAGACGAATTTCAATCCGATCAGCATCAGCACCGAAGCGAGCGCCGGCCGCAGGACGTACTCGGGAATCCTGGCGCTCAAATGACTGCCGACCCAAATGCCCGGCAAAGAGCCGATCAACAGACTGCCTAGCAGGGCTAAGTCGACGTTGCCCATGTGCAGGTGGCCCAAGCCGGCAACCGCTGTCAGCGGGATAGCGTGGGCCAGATCGGTGCCGACGATCCGGACGGTGGGAAGACGCGGATAGAGGTAAAACAGGGCCACGGTGCCCAATGCACCCGCGCCTATGGAGGAGAGCGTCACCAGACAGCCGAGCAGCAATCCGATCAGCACGGTGGCCGGCATCTGCCAATGCGCGAAACGGCCGGGGTTGTGCGAGTCGGTTTCCAACGATGCCTTCATCAGGCGGTTGCGTAAAAACAGCGCCAGGGCCGTCAGAATCAAGGCTATTCCCAAGGCGTAGGTAATCACCGAGGAGATCGTCGATTTCGGTATGTCAAAATATTCCAAACAAAAGATAACCGCCAAAGCAGCAGGCAGGCTACCCATGGACAAGTGGCCGACGATCTTCCAGTCGACCGAGCGGTGATTGCCGTGGTGGACCGCGACCCCGCCGGTCTTGGTGATGGCGGCGAACAAGAGGTCGGTACCGACGGCGGTGTTGGGCGCGAAGCCAAACAAAAAAACCAGCAGCGGCGTCATCAACGAGCCGCCGCCGACTCCGGTGAGTCCGACTAAAAGGCCCACCGAAAGGCCGGATACGATGTAGGCGAGTTCCATAAAATATCCGTTAGAGTTGTTCTGGTAATGACAAGCTAATTCTAACGGTTAAATTGAAAAGTAATTAAGAACTTGATGGCATATTCTTATGTGGAATATGCTGCCATGAGCGACTTCGCACTCCACTGCCCTTGGACTCAGAAAAATAACATGGGAAACAATAACATGATGACGGCTATTTTATTGGTCGCGGGGCTCGCCCTGCTGGTTGCCGGCGCAGAGGCGCTGGTGCGCGGCGCATCCAAACTGGCGGCGGCGATGGGAATTTCGCCGCTGGTGGTCGGCCTATCGGTGGTGGCGTTCGGCACTAGTGCGCCGGAGCTGGCGGTCAGCATCAGCGCGGCCTATGCCGGGGAGGCCGACCTCGCCGTGGGCAACGTCGTGGGCAGCAACATCTTCAACGTCCTGTTCATCCTCGGATTGTCGGCCCTGATCGCACCGCTGATCGTCGCCCAGCAACTGGTACGCATGGATGTGCCGATCATGATCGGGATTTCCCTCTTGCTGCCGATTCTGGGCATGGACGGCAAGGTCGGCCGTTTCGATGGCCTACTGCTGTTTTCCCTGATGATGGCGTACGTGGTTTTCCTGATTCGCCAGAGCCGCAAGGAGAGCCGGGCCGTTCAGGAAGAGTACGAACGCGAATACGGCGTCGGCGAAGCCGAGAAAACCCCCCGCGCCTGGAAGATCGATGCGGCCTATATTCTCGGCGGAGTTATCATGCTGGTTTTGGGTTCGCGCTGGCTGGTCGACGGCGCGGTACGTATCGCGGAGTATTACAGCGTCAGCCAATTGGTGATCGGCCTGACCATCATCGCCGTCGGGACATCCCTGCCGGAGGTCGCGACTTCGGTCGTCGCCAGCCTGCGCGGGGAACGCGACATCGCCGTCGGCAACGTGGTGGGCAGCAACATTTTCAACATCCTCGCCGTGGTGGGGTTGACCGGCTTCGTGGCGCCTTCGGGCATCCCGGTGTCCATCGATGCGCTACGCTTCGATATTCCCGTCATGATCATGGTGGCTTTGGCTTGCGGGCCGATCTTTTTCAGCAATCTGGCCATCGCGCGCTGGGAAGGTTCGCTATTCCTCGCCTACTACCTGGCCTACATCGCCCATCTGGTTCTGGCCGCGACGGGACACGCGGCTTTGCCGGGGCTGGACGGGGTGGTGATTTCCCTGATGCTGCCGCTGACCGCATTACTCGTGCTGGTTTTTCACCGACCGTCCCCGGTGGTTGTGCAGAATGCCGACGGTGTCGATTGATCGGCATCCCCCATTCAACCTGCAATGCTCTTGAATCAGGCTCCGCCCCGGTAGCTGTTGCCCGCCGACGGCGGGCAACAGCTACCGGAACGATTGCGGCGCTTGGCTTAACGGTATCGGTTTGGTCAGTCTATCTGTTCCTCTCCAACCGCAATTCGTTGCTTTCCTCGGCTGACCGGTCCATGGCCCCCCTTTCCCTCGGTTTCAAGGTCAGTTTCGCGATAGCGGTCCAGGAAATGATGAACAGCAGCATCGCGAGAGCCGTGACGGTGAGCCGATCGGGTTGTTTCATCCAGAACAGCACCCACTTGGGCTTGATGAGGCCGATGATCAGGATTAGCAGTGAAACCGCCACCAGGACTTTCAAAAAAATCAGCATGAGGATCCTCTTTAGTGCTCGATATTGATGCAGAGGCGCAGGATTAAACACCAAAATCTTGGGCGGCACTAGATGATCAACACCGGATATATCGATCCTTGCTAACGAGTCTTCAGCAAAGGCGGGTCTCACTTCTCGCTTGACGGCACGACTTCCGATGCCGTGTACTTGTGTCATCGACAATAGGCATCAACCACAAAAACTGAGCGAGCAGCCATCGCCCCCCAACCGGGACTGCCGTAGACCCATATCCGTGGAATATTACGCGACCTCTTTAGCACATATCCTCGCCGAACTTGGGCGGCTGGACTTGTTCATCCGAGCTCAGGTCTGGCGGGCCCGCCAGCTGCATAAGGGCGAGCAGGATGGATTGGCCCCGTTCTACATCGGCGAAACCGAGGTCGAAACCCTTCTGCAAAAGGCGGTGGGATCGCCGGTCTGGGCGGAGGTTCCCCTACCGGCCGAATTGCAGAGCGATCTTCAGACTGCGCTGGATCGGATGGCGGCCGAGGTGGAACAACGCGTCGCGGCAAGCCTGAGCCGGGGAATCGACCTGCGTCTCATCAGCTTGGCGCAGACTTTCGGCCTATCGGCCTTCGATACGGATGCCATCCTCATCGCGCTTGCACCCGAACTCGACCGCCGCTACGAGCGGCTCTATGCCTACTTGCACGATGATGTGACGCGCAAGCATGCGACGGTGGATCTCGTTCTAAACCTTCTCTGTCCACAATTGGACGCCAGGATTGTGGCACGCGCACGGTTTGCCCCCACCGCGCCGCTACAACACCATGCGCTGGTGCAACTGTTCGAAGATCCCGGCTTTCGCCAGGCTTCGTTATTGGGCAAACACGTGCAGCTGGACCCGCGTATAGCCGACTATCTGCTTGGCGGGGATGAAATCGATAGTCGACTGCAGCCCTATGCGCAGCGCATCGAGCCCCAGGTCGATCTCGACCAGCTGATAGGTCTCGCCGACCTCAAGACGCGTCTGCCACAAATGACCGCCCCGCCGGTCGCCGACAAAGAGAGCCCCGTCCTTTATTTCCAGGGCCCTTACGGTGTGGGCAAACAGGCCATGGCCAAAGTGTTATGCAAGCAGGTCGATATGGGGTTGCTCTCGGTCAACACCCGACGCCTGGTGGGCGTCAAGATCGAGGAATTCGAAACCCTGGTGCGGCTGGCCCATCGTGAAGCCCGGCTGCAGGGGGCTGCGGTTTATTGGGATGGAGTCGACTGTCTGCTCGACGATGACCAGCAAACGCGCCGCGAGGACTTCGTGCAGGCGCTAGCCGCGCACCCGGGCTTGATTTTTCTGGGCGGGGACAAAGCCTGGGAACCATCGCGCCTGCACCACACGAGGAAATTCCTGCGTGTTGAATTTCCGCAGCCGACCTACGATCAACGCCTGCAGCTCTGGACGACAGCGCTGCCCGAACAAGGGGTTGCTCTGGAAGCGGTCGCCGCCAAATTCCGTTTCAGCGGCGGCCGGATCCGGGACGCGGCCGCCACCGCCCGCTCCCTGGCTCATTGGCGGGACCCGGCAACAAGCCGGGTTAACGACGCCGATCTTTACGCCGCCTGCCGTCTGCAATCCAATCGCAGGCTTTCGACGCTGGCCCAGGCGATCACGCCCCATTACGGGTGGGATGACATCGTGCTG
>DATIXD010000192.1:0-16897 GCA_035518875.1 Methylococcaceae bacterium
GAATCCTTCGCTATCATGCTTGCATCGATCCTATCGCCGTTTTTTCGGGGGATGGCGTGAGAAGCGCAAGAGTCGCAAGAGCGCTTAACCGGAGGTGCCGCCACGCGATCGTCGAGTCTGGCAGATGGGCGCGGTTTTGACAGGGCCTTCAGTCTTAAGGCTCACCGTAACGACAGCCGTGCACACCGACCGGTTTGCACGCAAGGCCATGGCGAAGAGGGATGAGGCGGCTAGACTGTCAAGGTGATCTGCAAAGGCATCTTTTCACCGGGGCTTTCAAGCGCCATCAAACTCTTTTCGGCGCCTATCAAGCCCGGTACGATGTCATCTGACTTCAACCGCACCGCGTTTTCGGCTTGCCGGTGGCCAACCATAACAATCGCGACAAGTGTCAACAATGAAAGCAGAACAAGTTTCGATTAACGGGCTGACCTGGGCTCGATTTGTCCGGGGGGTTAAGCAGTTTGCGGCCTCCGAGGCCGGCGGGAAAGCCGGCAAGTTGTTCGCGGCGCTCATTGCGCTCTTGTTCGGCATCAACGGTCTGAATGTCGTCAACAGCTATGTTGGTCGCGACTTCATGACGGCCATTGAAAACCGCGACACGGACGAGTTCATCTGGCAGGCCATCATCTATCTCGGCGTGTTTGCAGCCAGCACGGTGGTGGCGGTTTATTACCGCTTCACCGAGGAGAGCCTGGGACTGCTCTGGCGGAGGTGGCTGACGCGGCAATTCGTCACCCGCTATCTCGAGCGACGAGCTTATTACAGCCTTGTTGAAGTTTCCAAGGTCGAGAACCCGGATCAGCGCATCGCCGACGACGTCAGGGCTTTTTCCGTCACCACGCTTTCGTTCGTGCTCATGCTGTTCAACGGCTCCCTGACGGTCGTGATGTTTTCCGGCGTGTTGTGGTCGATCTCGCCGTTGCTGTTCATCGTCGCAGTGTTGTACTCAACGGGTGGTTCGTTCCTAACGGTCGTCTGGGGGCGCTCGCTTATCGGTCTGAACTACAGTCAGCTCGACAAGGAGGCCAATTTCCGGGCCGCGCTCATTCATGTGCGGGAAAACGCCGAGTCGGTGGTGCTGGCGCACCGCGAGGGGCAGCTTAGGACCCGCATATTGCGTCGGCTCGAGGAGTTGACCGCCAATTTTCAGAAGATCGTCGCGGTGAACCGTAACCTGGGTTTCTTTACCACCGGATACAACTACCTGACCCAGATCATTCCGGCCTTGGTCGTCGCTCCGTTGTTCATCCGCGGGGAAGTCCAATTCGGCGTGGTCACGCAGGCGGCTATGGCTTTTACCCATCTTCTGGGGGCCTTCTCGCTGATCGTCACACAGTTTCAGTCCATTTCCTCCTTCGCCGCGACGATCGCGCGGCTCGGCTCGTTGGCAGAGGCTATCGAGCAGGCGCATGCGCCAACCGGTTCGGCCATCGAGACCCGCGAACAGGACGGGCATCTGGCTTACGAAGGGCTGACGCTGTCGTCTCCCGAAGATGGCCGGCTCCTCATCGAAAACCTGTCGATGTCGGTACCCGAAGGGACGCGGCTATTGATCTTGGGGCCGGACGAGACGGTGAACCAGGCCTTGTTCAAGGCGACCGCCGGTATCTGGAGCACCGGCGAGGGACGAATCGTCCGGCCCCGATTGGACCAGCTTGTCTTTCTCCCGGAGCGGCCTTATCTGCCACCGGGCACGCTGCGTGAGTTCCTGCTGCAAGACCGACAGGAGCGCGTGATTTCGGACGAGCGGCTGTTATCCTTGTTGCGCACCTTAGACCTCGCGCCAGTCATCGCTCGGGTCGGCGGGTTGGATGTCGAACAGGATTGGGATGACGCGCTCTCGCTCGGCGAGCAGCAACTGTTCGCTTTTGCCTCTCTATTGCTCTCGGCTCCCCGATTTGTCTTCCTGGATCGGATCGGTACCGCCCTCAGCCCCGAGCAAGTCGACAAGATTTTGCAAACGCTCCAAAGGCATTCGATCGCTTGCCTCATCATCGGTGAAGCCGGTACCCCGCTCGATCACTACGATGCGGTTCTCCAACTCGCGGGCGACGGCACGTGGACCTGGCGGTCGATACAAGGCGGATAGATCGTCGAAAAAGGCGCCCAGGGGGTTTTTGTCGATCGCTGATCGCATGTCTGAAACCATAGAAGACCCCAGTATGTACAGCGTGTAATTTTCTATGCTATAAAGCCGGCGAGCATCGCCGGGCAATGTCAGTGCATGGATGTTTCGACCGGCGCGGGTGTTCAATCAAATCATTCACATCAATGGTTCTCATGAAAATGGCGAAACAACTACAAATCGAAACACGCTATTCCCTATTGAAATGCGGATTCTGTGCGGCCTTCGTTGCCTTGTTGGGGTTATTGTTCGCAGGTTGCGATAGCGGCCCGGGCGGCAGTTCGTCGAGCGCTATGAAGATGGAAGCGAAGATCACAGGCACCGTCAGCGACCAAACGGGGCCTATCGGCGAGGGTAAGATCGAGGTGAAGGATAAATCCGGGGCGGTAGTGACGACCACCCCGTTCACCGGCGCCAAGTATTCGATCACGATCCCGGCTACCGCCGCCTACCCCGTTTTGATCATCGCTTATCCGGCGGCTGGCGCAGTATCCGCCAATCCGGTGAAGGCGGTGGTGACCAGTCCCATCGCGGATCGGATGGACGTCTCTGCGGTGACGACTTACGTGGTCGATAACGCAATCGCCTTGGGTGGGTTGACCGATGAAAATATCGCCAAGGCTTCGGGCGGCGCCATCGGCATGCGCCAGGCGCAGGGTGTGAGCGCAGGCGCCGGCGGAGGTGGCGCCGGACCCGGCCAAAGCGGAGGTGGCGCGGGTAAGGGTGGCCATGCCGGGCACGACATGTCGGACAAGAGTTCCAGCAAAACCGAAACAGAAAAATAGGCTCCATCACATCAGAACCGTTATAAGCATGCGTCATGGCCCGATGGGGCTATGACGCTCAATAATTCCGATGGTTTTAGAACAGGAATGGCGATATGCCCATCTACGATTATCAATGCTGGGCTCGCCGAGACGAATTCACCGTGACCCACAAGATTAGCGACGCCGCGCCGAAATGCCCGAATTGTGGCGGTGAGGTTCGGAAGAAACTATCGGCGCCGGCGGTGCACGGCAGTGGCAAGAAGGCCGAACCTGGTTTTCAGGGACATGGCTGTGGAGCCGGCGCTTGCGGTTGCAAGCATTGAGCCTCGCGATCCGTTGCAAAAGTCGGAAGGTTTCTTAGGTGATGCCGGCCGCATGCCGGTTTTTCGCTGAGACCAGCCGTTCGCGCAGCGCGTGCGTATGGATACGGCAAAGACCCCGGATCCTCGGAAAGGCGATGAATCCAGGGTCGTGATAAGCGGCGGCCGAATTTCGTTCCGATGTCAGTCAGAATTTTCCGTTTCCTGGCTACCGCTGCCGGGAAGCGATGATTCATCCGCGTAGTTGCCTTCCGTCGACGGTTCGGCGGTTTCACCGCCCGCCTGTTCACTTTTCCTGGGGCCGAAACGTCTGTCCCTGCGCCCCCGCCCTCTGCGTTTATTCATGGCGCGGCGCGGGGTGGGCTGAAGTTGCGGGCTTCCTTCCGGAGTGCCCGCTTCCGCCGCTTCGCCGGTATCGGGCCACTCACCTTCGAATGCGCTCTCGGACGTTTTCGGTGGAGGTTCGGTTTCCCGCGCTTCAAGCTGATCGGCGTAAGAGTTCAAGTCCCGCGCATAAGCGGTCAAGTCGCGATGGGGTCTAGGGCGGCCGTGTCGCCTAGGTACCGGCGCGGCGGTCATGGTTTCCGAGCATTCCGGGACGGATTCGTCGGAGGCGCCAGGCGGCGTCGGCGCGGCCGTGTCGCGTTCCCCGGCCGCTGACGCGTCCTCCTCGGCCGCAGTGAAATCGGCACGTCCCCCTGCGGTTTGGCTTTCCCTTTCTTTCGGCGGAAGCCCATCGTTTATCTGAATGCGTTCAGAACCGCCACTACCTCTCCGGCCGCGGCGGCGTCTTGATCCACCGCGCTTGGGTAGTTCGCGCCTGACGAACTGTTTTTCTTCCTCGCCTTCGGCAGCCTCCACGTCGACAGCCTGGGTTGCACTCCGGGTTTCGCTGACGGGCGGGCGTGGCCTCGCCTCCTGCGGCCTCGGCTGTCGCGGCGGTCTTCTCTCCGGGATTCGTGCTCGTGCCGGAGGACGGGGTTTTTCCTCGATACTCGGGCTGGGTTCTTGTTCTTCCTCTTCCCTGACGCCGGTGAGAATGTTCAGGAAGCGCTTGATCAGCCCACCGGGCGCGGCCTGCGGTTTGCCGGCAGCGATCGGCGCGGGCGAAGGCGGCAGGAATTCCTTGACGGCAGGTTGTTCCGCGTAGGTAGGCGCCTCTTTGGCAAATGCGGGCAAGGCCGTTTCTTCCCGCTTGATCAGCTGGTAGCTGGGGCCTTTTGTCTGCTCTTCCTCCGCCGAGGCAGCGCGAATGCGCTGGATCTCGAAGGCCGGGGTTTCAAGGTGCTTGCTCGGGATAATGATGATGGAAACATCCTGTCGCTGTTCGATTTGCTCGATGACCGAACGTTTTTCGTTCAGCAGATAGGTGGCGGCATCGATAGGCAGATGAGCGATAATCTTGTCGGTGGTCTTCTTCATCGCCTCCTCCTCGAAAATGCGGAGGACGGAGAGCGCCAGCGATTCGATGTTGCGGATGGTGCCCTGTCCCTTGCAGCGTGGACAGGTCAGCAGAGTGGACTCGCCGAGTGAGGGGCGTAGGCGCTGGCGCGACATTTCCAGCAGGCCGAAACGCGAGATGCGGCCGAGCTGGATACGGGCGCGGTCTAGCTTGACGACGTCGCGCAAACGGTTTTCGACGGCACGTTGATTACGCGCCGCCATCATGTCGATGAAATCGATGACGAACAATCCGCCCAGATCGCGCAATCTCAGCTGGCGGGCAATTTCCTCGGCGGCTTCCAGATTGGTGTTGAGGGCGGTTTCCTCGATATCGCCGCCCTTGGTGGCGCGGGCCGAGTTGATGTCGATCGTGGTTAGGGCTTCGGTATGGTCGATCACGATCGCGCCGCCGGATGGCAGGGACACTTCACGGGCATAAGCGGTTTCGATCTGGCTTTCGATCTGGTAACGACTGAACAGCGGCACGGCGTCCTGGTAAAGTTTGGCTTTATGGATGAACTGCGGCATAACCTGTTCCAGAAAGCTCCGCACCAGTTTGTGAGTCGCGGGATTGTCGATCAGGATTTCGTCGATATCGCCGCGCAGATGATCCCGCAACGCGCGGATGATGACGTTACTTTCCTGGAAAATCAGAAACGGCGCAGTTTTTTCCCTGGCCGAGCGATCGATGGCGTCCCACAGCTGCAACAGGTAGTTGAGATCCCATTGCAGTTCCTCGACGGACTTGCCGCCCCCCGCTGTCCGAACGATAAGCCCCATGCCTTCGGGAATTTCCAGTGCGCTCATCACTTCGCGCATGTCGGTGCGGGTTTCGCCTTCGATGCGGCGCGAAATGCCTCCGGCGCGCGGATTGTTCGGCATCAGCACGAGATAACTTCCGGCCAGGCTGATGTAGGTGGTCAGCGCCGCGCCCTTGCTGCCGCGCTCCTCTTTTTCGATCTGCACGACAACCTCCTGGCCTTCCTTAAGCAAATCCTTGATGTCGCGGCGGCTGAATTCCTCGTCCTGTTGCAGCCCAAAATAGGTCGGTGAGATTTCCTTGAAGGGCAGAAACCCATGGCGCTCCGCGCCGTAATTGACGAACGCGGCTTCGAGGCTGGGTTCGACGCGGGTGATTAGGCCTTTGTAGATGTTCGATTTTTTCTGTTCTTTGGATGGGGTTTCGATGTCAAAGTCGTAAAGTTTCTGTCCATCCACCAAGGCAACCCGCAATTCCTCAGGTTGGGTGGCGTTGATTAGCATTCTCTTCATTCAGCTGTTCCTTTAGCGTCTTGGCAAAGAAACGAGCGAGCTTAACGGTTGGGCCAATTCCCTTCGTAAATCAAAGCATTCGGATAGTGTGTATCGGTATAACGCGACGCAGTCGTTGTTCGATGATTTGATGGAAATCCGCCGCTTTCAAAGCTGGCTCGCGCTCGCCCCTTCGGTACGGGGCGCAGTCGCTCTTTGTTACACGCGGTCTTCGCTCATCATGGGTCGAGCGATAAAAACCCTATTCTTATTCGCTTTATTGCGTTGGTTCATAAGCAGGGGCCAGCCTTAGAGTGAGCCCGCGCCAAGCTTTATTCTGTTTCAATGCCGGCATTAGCGACCTATTTCTACGGGAGCAAGGTGCGATGTGATCGGCGTTTCTTAAGATTTTCCTCAATATACAAAGCTCATAGAGCAAAGACTATACAGAAGGAAATAAAGTTCAGTCAGCGCGTTCGGGTCATTCGGTAAGTGGGTCTACGCACCACGGTTTGTTTTGGAATCGAGTTTTGACCAGGCGGCTGCGCTAAACTCCCTGTCACTATAACAATCTTGAGTAAAAGCATCAATTTAACTTGCGAAACTGATATGATTGAGCGCATGAGCGAGCAGTTCCAGGACACCATCAAGGCGCGATCGATCCAGATCGATGAGGAAAGCGCAGGCCAGCGCATCGACAATTTCCTGTTTACCCGGTTGAAGGGGATTCCGAAAAGTCATGTCTACCGCATCCTTCGCACCGGCGAAGTGCGCGTCAACGGCGGGCGCGTCAAGGCCCAGCACCGTCTCGATCCGGGCGACGTCATTCGGGTTCCGCCTCTGCGTCTGGCGCAGCGTGACGAGCAGGAGGCTCCGGAAAATCTTATCCGCTCGCGTCTGGATACTCGGATTCTGTTCGAGGACGATGATTTTCTGGTGATCAACAAGCCCGCGGGGATGGCCGTGCATGGCGGCAGTGGCCTCAGTTTCGGGCTGATCGAGGGTTTGCGCAAGATTCGCCCGGAGGCGCGCTTTCTAGAGTTGGTGCACAGGCTGGATCGCGATACCTCAGGCTGCCTGCTGATCGCCAAGAGGCGCGGTGCGCTGCGAGTTCTGCATGAGTTGTTCCGCGGCGATCACGCGGTACATAAGGTTTACCTTGCTCTGCTCTCCGGTGTTTGGGCGCGAAAGCAGATGACAGTTGATGCGCCGCTGAAAAAAAACGTCCTGCAAAGCGGGGAGCGGATGGTGCGGATCTCGCCTGATGGCAAGCCCGCACTCACCGAGTTCCGGCGTATCAAGAACTATGCTGCGGCCACCCTGGTCGAGGCAAAGCTCCTAACCGGCCGTACTCACCAGATTCGCGTCCACGCGCAGTCGCTGGGTCATCCCATTGCGTGCGACGAGCGTTACGGTGATGAGGCCCTGAACCAGGCTTTTCGTCGTCAGGGCCTCAAGCGATTGTTCCTCCATGCGGCCGAACTGGCTTTTCTCCATCCCCGCACCCACCGGCCTTTCGAGATCAAAGCACCGCTCGACACTGAACTACAAGATTATCTGAACCGCTTGCCCTCATGAAGAATCGCTTCGATCTTTTGGTTTTCGACTGGGACGGAACCCTGTGCGACTCTATCGGCTGGATTGTCAAATGCATCCAGCAGGCGGCTTTGGCGTGTGGTGTGCCGGTGCCTTCCGAGGAAGCCGCCCGCTCGGTGATCGGCCTGAGGACGGATGTCGCCATGATGGAACTTTTCCCCGGCAGCGGCGGCCAAATTGTTGAGAATCTCGTGGCAGCTTACCGGGAAAACTACTTCTCCAAACCGGTTGGTGAAGAAGACTTGTTCGCCGGCGTCACCGACATGTTGTGTAGTTTGCAAGAGCAAGGCTACAAGCTGGCCGTCGCCACCGGGAAGACCAGCAAGGCGTTGAGCCGCGCCCTGGAAGCCACGGCTACGGAGTCATTCTTCGATACCGTACGTTCCGCCGAGGCCGCGGCCTCCAAGCCAGATCCTGAAATGCTCTTGCAAATCATGACTGAACTGGATATTCCACGCGAGCGTACCCTGATGATCGGCGATTCGGTACATGATCTTCGCATGGCCTTGAACGCAAGGGTCGATTCAGTCGGTGTGGCTTGTGGCGCGAATACGCAGGAGCAGTTGAGCGCGTTTAGTCCGCTTGTCTGTCTGGATCGGACGACGGAACTGCTAGACTTGCTGGGGTAATTTTTCTGCGCGCTCTGATCGGCGCACCGTTTTTGCATGAGGTGACTGATGGCTGAAGAGAAATTGGAAGAATTCGCCGACAAACCCAAGGGCTGGGAGCGCGACGTTCTGGAAAAACTGCTCATGGCTTCCGTGACGGAACAGCGCCGGGCCCGGCGCTGGGGCGTTTTCTTCAAGGCACTGTTCATGGCCTACCTCGCGGTCGTGCTTTGGATGGTGGCGGAACCCTTCGGCGGAATCGCGCGTTCCACTTCGTCCAAGCACACCGCTGTGATCGATGTGAACGGAATGATCGCTGATGGCGCCGAAACCAGTGCCGAGAACATCATCGAGGGATTGCGCGCCGCCCTGCAAGATAAGGGTACCCAGGGCATCATCCTGCGCATGAACACGCCGGGCGGCAGTCCCGTGCAATCGGCTTACGTGTACGAGGAGATTCGTCGCATAAAAAAGGAAAAACCAGATCTGCCGATTCATGCGGTGATTTCCGATCTATGCGCCTCCGGCGGTTACTACATCGCCGCAGCGGCGGACAAAATATTCGTCAACCGGGCCAGCGTCGTGGGTTCTATCGGCGTGATTATGAACGGTTTCGGCTTCGTCGACGCGATCGGCAAACTGGGTGTCGAGCGCCGCCTGATGACTGCGGGCGAACACAAGGCTATCCTGGACCCGTTCCGACCAGTCAGTGAAGTGGAAAAGGAACACATTCAAGGCCTGATCGATGACATTCACCGCCAGTTCATAACCGCGGTCAAGCAGGGGCGTGGCCAACGCTTGAAGGACAATCCAGAGTTGTTTTCGGGGTTGGTCTGGACGGGCGAAGAAGGCATTCGGCTGGGTCTGGTGGACGAACTCGGCGATGTGCGGTCGGTCGCGAAAGACATCATCGGTGCGGAATCGTTGGTCGATTTTACGCCGCACGACCGCCTGCTCGATCGATTGTCGCACCGCCTGGGCACGGCGTTCGGGCACGCGCTGCAAAGCGCCGCCGGTTTTGCTCTAAGTCTTCGCTAGTTCGCTAACCGGATTTCCGAATGCGCTCATCAACGAAGTCTTTCGAACTGGTTGAGGAAACACCGGTTTACCACGGCTTTTTCAAGCTAATCGGGATGCGTTTCCGGCATACCCTGTTTCGGGGCGGGTGGAGCGGCGTGGTCAGCCGCGAGCTGTTTCACCGCGGCAGTTGCGTCGCCGTGGTGCCCTACGATCCTGTGAACGATTCGGTTGTGTTGATCGAGCAGTTTCGGGTAGGGGCGATGAAGGCCAATGCGGATCCCTGGCTCTTGGAGATTGTGGCGGGTGCGATCGAGGAAGGTGAACACGCGGACGAAGTCGCCCGTCGGGAGTCCCGGGAAGAGGCCGGCTGCGAGTTGCAGGAACTGATCCGGATCTGCGAGTTCTTCACTAGTCCGGGAGGCAGTTCGGAAAAAATCACCTTATATTGCGGCATCGTCGACACCGCGAACCTGGGTGGCGTGCACGGCCTGGAAGAGGAAGATGAGGATATTCTGGTCAGCGTGGTGAGTTTTAACGAGGCCTGGGCCTCGCTGGAAAGCGGTCGTATCGAATCGGCCATCCCCATCATCGGTTTGCAATGGCTGGCGATGAATCGACAACGCTTGCGGCGCGAATGCCTGTCCGATATGCCGAATTCTGGCTGATCGACGGCGAAATCAATCCAGGAAAAGGCCCGGTTTTCGGCCTCTTCCTGAAATTGCGGTGGTGCGCGCTGTTCCGCGCGATAGCGTTGGACTTATAGCTGATCGACTACGTGGACGTACAGTTGTGCCGGCTTTTGTTGGGCATCCAGAGCCGGCTTCAGGATGAACAACACGATATTTTCAACCACCCGCATCCCCCCAAGTCCGGCGCTGGGATATGATCAACCCCGGTCGCGCTCCCCGTGATTTCTCAGACATAGTCGCGGCGAACCCCCGATCCTTGCCGGACCCGATCAAGTCGACTTCCAGCGTGGCGTCCTTGCAGCTTTCCGTTGGCTTCTTCAGATCCACACGCGAGTGTGAAAACCGCCCACGGGGTCGTCGTGCGAACTGTCGTCGATGGGCAGATGAGTCACCAGAACCAAGGCATTATTGGTTTCACTGCTCAAAACGGCATAGCCGAAAGCGCCCGATTCACCATCCATCGGCACGGCTTGTGGGGCCTTGATCTGCAATTCCAAGGTTTTCGCATTGGCGTTTCCTTCCCACTCGACCTCGGCCCACTCGAGTTTGAGATACCCTGGCGGTTCTGCAATAGAACCAGGGGTAAGGCATGCCAGCAACGAGGGTATTAAAGAGAGGATGATGTTTTCACGTTTCCTCTGCTTTCCAGTGAAGTAAAATGGTTCTCCGGGATTAACGGGTTACTAAGAGGTTGCGGACAAAAGCCTTTGCTGCAGTTCGATACCGGAGTTATTCAATAACCGGAATCTTGTAAGACAACGCCCCTATCGGACCTGTCTTGTCCTTAAAGTCGGCGTGGCACATCACACATTTCTCCATTACTACCGGCACCGGAGTGGCAAAATAAAGGTAACGCTTGCCATCGGCTTCCTTGATCGTCCGTTCATAGTGTGCCTCACCAGCCATCAGCTTGCTTTGAGCCGTTTGTTCGAAATCATCCTTGGGTTGGTTCTCGGGATTGAAAAGAGTGTTGTTGAAGCCGACGAGTCTGGCTTCGTGCCAGCCTTTCTGTTTCATGGCTTCGAATAGCGCTTTCGCCGCCGATGCCGCAGAAAGCGTCGACGGATCCTTCACATAATGTTCGGTGATCAATACCACGCTGGTTTTGTAGAGATCATCGAGCATCAGCGCCTGCTGTCTCGTTCTGGCTATGGCCGGGTCTTCCGAGAATGCGCCTATCGCCGCGGCCGCAGTGGAAAGAGCGGCAACTGAAAAAGCGGCCTTCAAGATACCTCGTCTTAATTTAGACATCTTAATTTTCCTCCAGGAATTTTTTGTGTTGTGTTCCAAACGACTGTAATAGAGCGTTGATATCGTGTATTAGCCTTGTCCGGGGATCAGTCCTACTGAACCTGGCTTGATTCGTTTGCATGTCACCACGACGTCTTCCAGATGGCATTGGTATTTTCCTTGGTTGCTGTCACCACTGCATGCGTCGCAAACTAATTTGCCATTGTCTTTTTCTTCGGAAACATGCCAACCGTAACCTTGCACTTCGCAAAATCTTTTTGTGTGTTTGTGTAAGTTATATGCATCTGAAGCTTTCGCAGTAGCCTCGGACTTTTCTGAGCATTTCGAAGAGGGCAGAGTATTGCCCTTGAGATCTCTATATACAAATTCGGCGGTATACGCTGCGCTGGAAAAAAGATATAAAGCGGCCAGTATGCCGGTCAGATTGGTTATGAATGTCTTTGTGCGCATGGACATGTCCTCGTGGTGTTCGTGTCTAAAGCGGTGATGTGAGCCAGTGTTAATAATCTTTCAAAACCTGAATATTCATCCTGGCCACCTCCTCCTCCTGTTGCTGTCGAATCGGGTCGAATTTGTCGTTTTCACTCAGTTTGGCCATGGCAATGACGCCAATTAAAGCAAGCGTCACACCGGCAACATACAACCAGAAATAATCTTTTTGGTGCGCGGTTTCCACATTCATGGTTCGTACCTCGTTTCTTAAAGTATGGATTGAAGCGTCAACAGGGGCACCGTTGACAAAATAGTTTGGCGTCGTTTGGCAGACGACGAGCCAATGCTAGCCGGGAAATGGTATCGTGTCAATAAGGTAGCGATGCGATACATCATGTCAAGCTGAGAGCTTATGAATTTTCTGAGGGTTGAACGCCGGTGATTCCCGGTTCAAGCGCCTGTTAGAGTGATTTCACGTTGGAAATACGACCCACCGTTGCAGGCTCTAGCTGGACAGGGGGTGGGCGCGACAAGTAACATTAGACTGTTATTACCCGGGCTTCCGGGAACGTCTTCAGATGCAATCCGCGCCCGGCCGAGCCGGGATCGGAACAGTCAATACAGCAAGAGGATCAAGCGGTGACACAGCTTCCTTTTCCCCAATCGTTTAACATGGTTTTTTTTGGCGGCACCGGTGACCTGGTGACGCGCAAATTGTTGCCGGCGATGTATCAGTGCCACAAGAATGGTCAGCTGGTTGACTTTGGGCGCTTCTACTGTCTAGGGCGACACGACTACGCGCAAGACGAGTATCTGGCGATCGTGCAGGACAAGGCGAGGCAATTCCTGCCGAGCGCCGACTGGGACGATGACGTTTGGGCGGCGTTTCGTCAGCGCCTTGTCTACGAGAAGATCGACGCCCAGCGTTCTGAGCAATACGCGGCGTTGAAAGAGGTGCTGGCGCAGTCCCCCGCCGAAGTCAACGTTTTCTTCCTGTCCGTGGCGCCGTCCCTTTTTACGGTAATCTGCGAAAATCTGGCGCAGCAGGGGCTCAATGCTCCTAACTGCCGGGTGGTGTTGGAAAAGCCGCTTGGGCACGATCTGGCCTCGAGCAATGCGATTACGGAGGCTGTCGGCCGGCATTTCCAGGAAAAGCAGGTCTACCGGATCGACCATTACCTAGGCAAGGAATCGGTGCAGAACCTGATGGCGTTGCGCTTTGGCAACGCCCTGTTCGAACCGCTGTGGCGCCGGATGTGGATCAGCAACGTGCAAATCACGATTGCCGAAGAGGTGGGTATTGGGAGCCGCGGCGGATTCTACGAAGGAACCGGCGCGCTGCGCGACATGGTGCAGAACCACTTGTTACAGCTGCTCTGTTTTGTGGCAATGGAGCCGCCGGCCAGCCTCGATTCGGACGCGATCCGCAACGAAAAGCTCAAGGTACTGGAGTGTCTGATGCCGTTCACGAAGGAAGATGTGCACGCCAAGACTGTGCGCGGCCAGTACCGCGCAGGTGTGAGCAGCGGTCAGCCGGCAGTTGGCTATCTGGAAGAAAAAGGCATCCCCGCCGACAGCAAGACGGAAACCTTCGCCGCAATCAAGGCACAAATCGCCAACTGGCGTTGGGCCGGGGTGCCGTTCTATCTGTTCACCGGCAAGCGTTTGCTAACCCGACTTGCCGAAATCGTGATCCATTTCCACGACGTGCCGCACCATATATTCCCGCTGCCCAGCAGTGGTTCCAGAGCACCAGCCAAACTAGTCATACGCTTGCAGCCGGATGAATTTATCCGCTTGTACTTGAATGCCAAAGCGCCGGGCGACTCGATGGAGCTACAGCCCGTGTCCCTCGATCTCGACTTTGCCGGGAAATTCAAGACCCGCCGGGCGGAGGGTTATGAACGCCTCCTGCTTGACATCATCCGTGGTAACCAGGCGCTGTTCGTGCGCCAGGACGAACTGGAGCTGGCTTGGCGCTGGGTCGAGCCGATCCTGAACACCTGGGCCGAAGATCCCAGCGGCCCGAAGTCCTATAAGGCCGGCACCTGGGGTCCAAGTGCCTCTGCAGCGCTGTTGTCGCGCGACGGTCATCGCTGGCATGAGGAGGATTGAGACTTGGCCGACATCCGATGGTTTGACAACAACGCGGCGCTCGCGCCGAGGCTGGTCGCTGTCATGGCTGAGCATATGCGATCGGGCAGGTAGCGCCCTACGCAATGGCTGGTCGTATTGGGCGGCGTTTGCGGCGCTATGCGTAAGCGAGTCGGGCTGGGTGCGCGTGGTTCGAAGCGATCTTGGCCATTATTTTCAATAACCTAGTCCGCCTTGGCTTAGCAATAACTTCGACTTTACCGCACCCCAGGCTATGTGTTCGGCCGCGCATGTGGTGCTGGCTCGTTCGCCCAGATAGCGTTCCGCTCTTGCATATCGGGCATTGGCGTGCAAGAAAATCCTAATAACAAGGTAAAACTATGATCATCAAAGACAACGAATTTGCTGATATCGATACACCGACAGGATCCATGCGCGCGCACATTTTCCGTCCGGTAGCACCGGGACGGTATCCCGGCGTCCTGATGTTCTCGGAAATTTTTCAGGTGACAGGCCCCATACGTCGGACGGCGGCCATGCTTGCCGGTCATGGTTTTGTGGTGGCTTGCCCGGAGATTTATCACGAGCTTGAGCCAGCAGGAACAGTGCTGGCCTACGATGAAGAGGGAACGACGCGTGGCAACGCGCACAAGATCACGAAAGAGGTTTCCGCCTACGATAGCGATGCCCGGGCGATGCTCGATTATCTGAAGTCCCTGGACTACTGCACCGGCCGGCTCGGGGTAATGGGTATTTGCATCGGCGGACATCTGGCGTTTCGAGCCGCCATGAATCCGGATGTGTTAGCGACGACCTGCTTCTATGCAACGGATATTCACAAGAGAAGCCTGGGCAAGGGGATGAGCGATAACTCGCTCGATAGAGCCGGGGAAATCAAAGGGGAGCTCCTACACATCTGGGGACGCCAAGACCCCCATATCCCGCTTGAGGGGCGGAATCTTGTCAAGGCTCGCCTCGAAGAAGTGGGCGCTCGGTATACTTGGCACGAGTTTAACGGTGCCCATGCCTTCATGCGTGATGAAGGACCGCGCTATGACCCTGCACTCGCTTATCAATGTTGGGGACTGGTACTGGAATTGTTTTACCGTCGGCTGGGTTGGGGCGACCTCCCTTCAGAACCCGACAATTCATCGATCGAAAGCCGTCACTGAGGATTGTCAGCGCTTCCGCAACGTACCAGCCTGACTTGAAACTGCACGCGCGGCGCGTTTGGCAACAGTTCGGTGGCGTCACAAGGTCGAGGGGTTTCATGCCGCGTTGGCCTACCAAACCGTGATTATCCGGAGAGCTTCCTGCTTACGCAGGCGCCGGTGGCGGTATTTGCCGGGACGAACTGAGTCGCTGCGTGCCGGCAAAGATCGAGCCCGGTAAGTTCGCAGCGTGTAACTGTACTTCCGCTTGTTTCGGCGGGCGGTCAAGGCACGCACGCTTTCGTGAGTGGGAAAACTATGCGCAATGGTTTGGAGCCCCTCCTTATATTCGTGTTGTTCGCGTTATCCTGGTCCTTGCCAGCCAAGGAATCGACAGGCGGTGCGGTGAACGCCGCCGGTTTGGTTCTCCAGCTAGAAGTTGAAGGGCCGATCGGCCCCGCCACCAGCGACTACCTGATGCGTTCGCTGGATAAGGCCGGCGAGCAGAAGGCCGTTCTGGTAATCCTCCGCATGGATACCCCGGGCGGACTGGATACCGCCATGCGCGAGATCATCAAGAAAATCATCGCCTCCCCGGTGCCCGTGGTGACCTACGTCGCGCCCGGGGGTGCTCGTGCGGCCAGCGCCGGCACGTATATTCTCTATGCTAGCCACATCGCCGCGATGGCGCCCGCCACCAATCTGGGTGCCGCGACGCCGGTTCAGATCGCGGCGCCGACAGACATAGGCGGCGACAGGGAAAAGCCGAAAGATAAGGTCGGGGACAAGAAGCCGATGGAAGACCCCATGACGCAGAAGATGGTCAACGATGCGGTCGCCTATCTGCGGGGTCTGGCGAAGATGCGGGGTAGGAATGCGGAATGGGCGGAACGGGCGGTGCGCGAGGCGGCAAGCTTGCCTGCCGAGGAGGCATTGGCGCTCAGAGTGATCGATGTCATCGCTTCGGACACCACCGACCTGCTCCGCAAGTTGAATGGTCGCGCAGTGAATGTACTCGGTCAACAAGTCAAACTGGCCCTGACGGGAGTGCACATCGACGTTCTCGGGCCGGACTGGCGCAGCCAATTGCTGGCGGTCATCGCCAACCCGAATGTCGCCTACATCTTGATGTTGATCGGGATTTACGGCCTCATTTTGGAATTTTACCATCCCGGCGCCGTCGCCCCAGGCACGATTGGCGCCATCTGCCTTCTTCTGGCCCTTTATGCCTTTCAGGTGTTGCCCGTCAATTACTCCGGGCTGGCGCTGATCATTCTGGGTATCGGATTGATGATCGCCGAGGCGTTTGCCCCCAGCTTCGGGGTTTTGGGCCTGGGCGGGGCCTTCGCCTTCGTGATCGGCTCGGTGATCCTGATGGACACCGATGTTCCGGGGTTCGGCTTGAGTCCCGCTTTGGTGGCGGCCTTTGCGCTGACTAGCGTGGCGTTCCTTGTGTTTGTTTTGGGCATGGTCGTCAAAGCGCGGCACAGGCCCGTGGTCAGCGGTCGCGAGGGGCTCATCGGTGGGGTCGGGGTGGCTCTGGAGAATTTTGAGGTCACCGGGACGATCCGAATTCACGGCGAAATCTGGTTCGCCCGCTCCGATGCGCCCTTGCGCAAAGGCCAGCAGGCGCGCGTAATTGACATCGACGGTTTGACGCTACTGGTCACACCGGTCGAAAAAACCACAGGGGGATGAACCATGTTTGCCTATTTTTCCTATCTGATCGTCGGGTTGATTCTCGCGTTCCTGCTTAGCGCGATCAAGATCTTGCTGGAGTACGAACGTGGCGTCATTTTCATGCTGGGGCGATTTTACAAAGTCAAAGGCCCTGGGATTTTCCTCGTGATCCCGATCATCCAACAAATGGTCAAAGTGGATTTGCGCACCATCGTCATGGATGTGCCCAGCCAGGACGTCATTTCGCGCGACAACGTGTCGGTCAAGGTGAACGCCATCGTGTTCTTTCGCGTCGTTGACCCGGCCAAGGCGATCATCCAGGTTGAGAAATACTATGACGCCACCAGCCAGAAAGCGCAGACGACTCTGCGCTCGGTGCTGGGCCAGCACGAACTGGATGAAATGCTGGCCGAGCGGGACAGGCTCAACACCGACATTCAATCCATCCTGGATGAGCAGACCGACGC
>DATIXD010000193.1:0-34708 GCA_035518875.1 Methylococcaceae bacterium
AAAGACCGCGCCATCCATTACCGCATCGACAACGGTTTCGACCATTTCAAGGTTTTTCTGTCGGTGGGTGTGATGAAGATGGTGCGCTCGGACCTTGCGGCCAGCGGCGTAGTCTTCTCGCTCGATACCGAAACCGGTTTCCGCGATGTGGTGTTCATCACCGGCGCTTACGGTCTGGGCGAAAACGTCGTGCAAGGCGCGGTGGACCCGGACGAGTTCTATGTCTTCAAACCCACCTTTCAACAGGGCTGCCGCGCAGTCCTGCGGCGCTCGCTGGGCGCCAAAAAGATCAGGATGGTCTATGCGGAGGGGGCAGGACGCGAGACCACCCGCAACGTGCCGACCCCGAAGGAGGATCGGGAACGTTTCTGCATCAGCGACGAAGAGGTGCTGCGCCTCGCGGATTCGACCATTAAGATCGAGGCGCATTATAGCGCCAAGGCCGGTCATCCCATGCCGATGGATGTGGAGTGGGCCAAGGATGGCATCGACGGCCGGATCTACATCGTGCAGGCGCGGCCGGAAACGGTGGCCTCGCAGAAACCCCTGAACATCCTCGAAGAGTACGAACTGGAAGGAAAAGGCCTGGTGCTCGCCAGCGGCCACGCGGTGGGCGGCAAGGCGGCGTCGGGCAAGGCGCGCATTATCACTGACGTGGCCCAGTTGAGCCAGTTTCAACCGGGCGAAGTGCTGGTGGCGGACACGACGACGCCGGATTGGGGCACGGTGATGAAAACCGCGGCGGCGATCGTGACCAACCGTGGCGGGCGTACCTGCCACGCGGCCATCGTCGCACGTGAACTGGGCATCCCCGCCGTGGTCGGTTGCGACAATGCCACCGTATCGATCAAGGCGGGCAGGGAAGTGACCGTCTCCTGTGCGGAAGGCGATGTCGGGCACGTCTATGCCGGCATCATCCCCGTAAAATGCGTTCGAATCGATCTGTCCGCCCTGCCCCGTCCCAGGACGCATTTGATGCTCAACGTCGGCAATCCGGACATCGCGTTCCGGACCAGTTTCCTGCCCAACGACGGGGTTGGGCTGGCGCGCATGGAATTCATCATCAATCAGTACATCAGTGCCCATCCCATGGCGCTGCTGCATCCGGAAAAGGTACAGGACGGCAGGGAGCGCGCCCAGCTCGAGGGGCTGACCCGCCACCACAAGACCCCTGCCGACTTCTTCGTGGAGCGCTTGTCGGAGGGAGTGGGCACCATCGCCGCCGCGTTTTACCCCAAGCCGGTGATTGTGCGCATGTCGGACTTCAAGACCAACGAGTATGCCAGCCTGTTGGGAGGGCGCTGGTTCGAACCTGTGGAAGACAATCCCATGCTGGGCTTCCGTGGCGCCTCCCGCTATGCCCATCCGGCCTACGCCGAAGGATTTACTCTGGAGTGCGCGGCCATGAAGCGGGTACGCGAGTTCATGGGCCTGACCAACGTCAAACTCATGATCCCCTTTTGCCGCCGGGTGCAGGAGGGGGAGCAGGTGCTGGAAGCCATGGCGGCGCACGGTCTCAAGCGGGGCGAGAACGGCCTGGAAATCTACGTCATGTGCGAGATTCCCAACAATGTGGTACAGATCGACGCGTTCTCCAAACTGTTCGATGGCTTTTCCATCGGTTCGAATGACCTCACCCAACTGGTTCTCGGCGTGGATCGCGACTCTCAGATTGTTGCCTTTGACTTCGACGAGCGCGACCCCGGCGTCAAGGAGATGATCCGCCAGACGGTGGAGGGCGCGCGGCGCAATGGCCGCCATTCGGGCATCTGCGGCCAGGCGCCTTCCGATTACCCGGAAATGGCGGAATACCTGGTGGAGATCGGCATCGACTCCATGAGCCTCAATCCCGATACTGTACTCAAGACCACCCGCCATGTACTGGAGGTGGAAAAGCGGTTGGGTTATTCACCCCGGCAAGAAGCCCTATGAACCTGCACCCCGGGGATGCATTGTTGCTGGTGGACATTCAGAACGACTTTCTGCCGGGGGGCAGCCTGGCCGTGCCGCAAGGTAATCAAGTCGTGCCGGTAGCGAACCGTTATCTAACGCTATTCCAAACCTATCATTTGCCCGTTTTCGCAACCCGCGACTGGCACCCGCCCCTCCACTGCTCTTTCCAGTCCCAGGGCGGGCCCTGGCCACCCCACTGCGTGGCCGGAACTGCGGGCGCTGGCTTTCCAACAGGACTGCATCTGTCGGCAGATACCCGCATCGTTTCCAAGGCGACCACGCCAGAGCGCGATGCCTACTCGGGCTTCAGCGGAACCGAGCTCGACCGGCTGCTCAAGGAAGCCGAGATCAGGCGCTTGTTCGTGGTGGGGTTGGCCACCGATTACTGCGTCCTGAATACGGTTAAGGACGCCCTGGCGCTTGGCTATTCGGTATGCCTTTTGACGGATGCGATCCGGGCAGTGGAGAACCATCCCGGCGACGGAGAGCGGGCCATTGCGGAAATGCGGGGCTTGGGCGCCGTTCTCCTCGACTTCCAAGCGCTCCAGGAATAATCGATGAGCTCGGCCGAGAGCGCTCTGCTCACCGACCTATACCAGCTCACCATGCTCCAGGCCTATCACGACCAAGGCATGAACGACATCGCCGCGTTCGAGTTTTTCGTGCGCAAGATGCCGGAGAACCGCAATTTCCTGCTGGCCGCGGGCCTGGAGCAGGCGGTGGAGTTCCTGGAGAATCTACACTTCACCGCCGAAGAGCTGAGCTGGCTCGCCAGTTGCGGCCACTTCCGCCGCGACTTCGTGGACTCTCTTGAGGGGCTGCGCTTCACTGGCGAGGTTCACGCCATGCCGGAGGGGACGGTTTTTTTTCCCGACGAGCCGATCCTGCGGGTGATTGCGCCGATCCGCGAAGCCCAGCTGGTCGAGAGCCGTCTCATCAATTTGCTGCAGTTTCAGACCCTCATCGCCTCTAAGGCTGCGCGCTCGGTGCTGGCCGCACCCGGCAAGCTGCTGGTCGATTTCGGCCTGCGCCGTGCCCATGGTGCCGAGGCCGGGCTGCTCTCAGCCCGCGCCAGCTACCTCGCTGGCTTTACCGGCAGTGCCACGGTCCTGGCCGGGATGCGCTGGGGCATTCCGCTCTACGGCACGATGGCGCACTCCTTTATTCAGGCTCACAGCATAGAGGTTGAAGCGTTTGAGCATTTCGCACGCGCCTTTCCCCAGAACTGTGTGCTGCTCATCGATACCTATGATACCGAGGCTGCCGCCGCTAAGTTGATCCCCCTGGCGCGTAAGCTTGCGGCAGACGGCATCAGCATCCGGGCGGTGCGCATCGACAGCGGCGATCTGGGTGAACATGCCCGGCGCGTGCGCCGCATCCTCGACGACGCCGGTCTTAATGATGTGGAAATCTTCGCCAGCAGCAGCCTGGACGAATACAAACTACGGGAGTTGGTCGCGAGCGCGCCGATCGACGGCTTCGGCGTCGGCACACGGATGAACACCTCCGCTGATAAGCCCTACCTGGATTGCGCCTATAAGTTGCAGGAGTACGCCGGGAGGCCTAGGCGCAAGCGCTCGGAGGGCAAAGCGACCTGGCCCGGGCGCAAACAGGTTTACCGCCGCTGTGGCGCTGCTGGAACCTTCTCCGAAGACCTGCTCACCACGGATGACGACGTGCAGTCCGGCGTACCGCTCATATTGCAGGTCATGAAAGAAGGCCGCCGCATGGCACCGCCACTGAACCTCGCGGAAATACGCGACTACGCCGCCGTCCAACTGGCTGCCCTGCCGGAACCCCTGCGAGGCTTGGAGCCGGCGCCCGCATATCCCGTCACGGTGTCTTATCGACTCAGAGAGCTCGCCCGCTTCGTCGACGCTTCCATTGAAGTCGGCTAGAGTCAAGGTTACGATCTTTCCAGCGACGCTCACTGGCTGTTCCATGAAGGTTTCGGAAATACGGGCTTTTGATTACAGTCGCGGACCTTCCAGTTCGGAACCTTCTCGCTACTTCAGTCGTCAAAAAAATCAGGAAGCGGACTCAATTGCTTAACGGACTGAACTAGATTAGGCTTTAAACTAGTAGGGAAATGCTTTCAACAAGCAGGGACCGTATCGGGTAAACATTAACTTGCCGATCATAGAGCGTTGACCTGGATGCGGCTTCCGATCATCCCAAGGCCGTTTTTGCGGCGCGCGTTTTTAATTATCGATTCAGGAGAGGTTCATGGGCGGCGTATTTGACCATTACCAATCACGCTACGAAAAAAGCAAACACGAGGAACTGAGCTTACAGGAGTATCTGGAGATTTGCCGGAATGATCCGAGCGCCTACGCGAGTCCGGCGCAGCGCATGCTGCTTGCGATCGGTGAACCGGAGCTGATGGATACTCGAATGGACCCGCGGCTGAGCCGTATCTTCGCCAACAAGGTGATCAAACGTTATCCGGCCTTCGCCGAGTTCTACGGTATGGAAGAGGTGATCGAGCAGATCGTCGCCTATTTCCGTCACGCGGCTCAGGGACTGGAAGAGAAGAAACAGATACTCTACCTGTTGGGACCGGTCGGCGGCGGCAAGTCCTCCTTGGCCGAAAAGCTCAAGCAACTGATCGAGCGGACGCCGTTCTACGGCATCAAGGGCTCGCCGGTGAACGAATCACCGCTCGGACTCTTCTCCCCCGACGAGGATGGCCCGATTCTGGAAGAGGAGTACGGTATTCCCCGTCGCTATCTCAATACCATCATGTCGCCATGGGCTGTCAAGCGACTGCATGAATACAACGGAGACATCACCAAATTCAAGGTGGTTAAGCTTTACCCGTCCATTCTCGATCAACGCGCGGTCACCAAAACGGAACCCGGTGACGAGAACAATCAAGACATCTCCTCGCTGGTGGGCAAGGTGGATATCCGCAAGCTCGAGAAATATTCCCAGGACGATCCGGATGCCTACAGCTTCTCGGGCGGTCTGTGCCTGGGCAACCGGGGCATCATGGAGTTCGTGGAAATGTTCAAGGCTCCCATCAAGGTCTTGCATCCCTTGCTGACAGCCACCCAGGAAGGCAATTACAAGGGCACCGAGGGGCTCTCGGCCATCCCTTTCGAGGGCATCATCCTGGCCCATTCCAACGAATCGGAATGGCAGCAGTTCCGCCACAACAAGAACAACGAGGCATTCCTCGACCGCGTCTATGTCGTCAAGGTACCTTACTGCCTCAGGGTTTCCGACGAAATAAAGATTTACCAAAAACTGTTGACTCACAGTTCCCTTTCGGCCGCTCCGTGCGCCCCCAACACGCTGAAGATGCTGGCCCAGTTCATCGTCTTGTCGCGCCTAAAGGAACCGGAGAATTCCAGCATCTACTCCAAGATGCGGATCTATGACGGCGAGAACCTAAAGGATACCGACCCGAAGGCCAAGTCCTACCAGGAATACAAGGATTTCGCCGGGGTCGACGAGGGCATGGAGGGCTTGTCGACGCGTTTCGCATTCAAGATACTGTCCAAGGTGTTCAACTTCGATCACAGCGAGGTGGCGGCCAACGCCGTACATCTGGTTTACGTGCTGGAGCAACAGATTGCCCAGGAACAGTTCCCTCCGGAAACCCAGGAGCGCTACTTGCGGTTCATCAAGGAATATCTGGTTCCGCGTTACATCGAGTTCATCGGCAAGGAAATCCAGACCGCTTATTTGGAGTCGTATTCGGAATACGGCCAGAACATCTTCGACCGTTACGTGACCTATGCCGACTACTGGATTCAGGATCAGGAGTACCGCGATCCCGACACCGGCGAAAGCTTCGACCGCGGGGCCCTCAACGAGGAACTGGAGAAGATCGAGAAGCCTGCAGGCATCGGTAACCCCAAGGATTTTCGTAATGAAATCGTGAATTTTGTGCTCAGGGCGAAGGCCAAGAATGCCGGCAAGAACCCGACGTGGACCAGCTATGAAAAGCTTAGGGCCGTGATCGAGAAGAAGATGTTCGCCAACACCGAGGAGCTGCTGCCGGTGATCTCCTTCAGCACCAAGGGTTCCGCAGACGACCAGAAGAAGCACCAGGATTTCGTCAACCGGATGGGTTTGAAGGGCTATACGCCGAAGCAGGTGCGCTTGCTATCGGAGTGGTACCTGCGGGTCCGCAAGTCATCCTGAGGCGGAGAACCTATGTCGCGCTTTGTCGATCGCAGGCTCAATTCGAAGAACAAGAGCGCCGTCAACCGACAGCGCTTCTTGCAGCGCTTCCATGGGCAAATACGCAAAGCTGTGGCGGACGCCATTTCCAAACGATCCGTTACGGATATCGAGAGCGGAGAAAAGATTAAGATTCCCGCGAAGGACATCTCCGAACCGATTTTCCGGCACGGACCGGGAGGGCAGCGGCAAATCGTTCATCCGGGCAACAAGAAATTCGTCGGGGGCGACCGGGTCCCGCGGCCCGAAGATGGCTCTGGGTCGGGCGGGAAGGCGAGCAATTCCGGCGAAGGAGAGGATGATTTCGTTTTCGAGCTGACGCGGGAGGAGTTTCTCGAATATTTCTTCGAGGACCTGGAACTTCCCAATCTCGTCAAGACTCAGTTGGCCCGTGAAGCCGCCTACAAGAGCGTCCGGGCGGGTTATACCCAGAGCGGAGTGCCGACCAACCTGCACGTGATTCGCTCACTACGCGGCGCCTTGGCGAGGCGCATGACGCTCTCTGCGCCCTATGCTCAGCAAAAGCGGGAACTAGAGGAGGAGCTCGAAACACTGTTGGAAACAGCGGAGGAGGACGATCCGCGGGCCATCGAAATACGGCTGGAAATCGAGCGGCTGGAACAGAAAATCCTTGGCATCCCTTTCATCGACACCTTTGACCTACGCTTCCGCAATCGCGTACAGGTGCCATTGCCCACGACCCAGGCTGTCATGTTCTGTTTGATGGACGTGTCGGGTTCGATGGACCAGGACAAGAAGGATCTCGCCAAGCGGTTCTTTCTGCTCTTGTACCTATTCCTCACGCGGAGTTACGAGCGGACCGATGTGGTGTTCATCCGCCACCATACAATCGCTTCGGAAGTGAACGAAGAGGAATTCTTCTATTCCAGGGAAACCGGCGGCACGGTCGTTTCCAGTGCGCTTGAGCTGACGCGGGACATCATCAGGGAGCGCTATTCGTCCAGTGACTGGAATATCTATACCGCCCAAGCTTCGGATGGCGACAACTGGCCGGAAGATTCCGGCAATTGCAGCCGCATTCTCACGAATGAACTGATGCCGATGTTGCAGTATTACGCTTACATCGAAATCGACAACAGCAATCCGCAGAGCCTCTGGAACGAATACGAAAAAGTCGCCGCCGCATGGCCGAACTTCGCCATGCGCGCGATCGGCGAAGCATCCGATATCTATCCAGTGTTCCGCGAACTCTTCAAGAAACAGCAACACGCATGAGCTTTATTTCAGAAGGTTCCGAATGGAACTTCGAGCTACTGGAACGTTACGATAGCGAACTGGGGCGCATTGCCGCTCACTATCATCTCGATACCTATCCCAATCAGATCGAGATCATCACCTCCGAACAGATGATGGATGCGTACTCCAGCACCGGGATGCCGGTGTTCTATCATCACTGGTCGTTCGGCAAGCAATTCCTGAGTGTCGAAAAGAGTTACAAACGAGGACAAATGGGATTGGCGTACGAACTGGTCATCAACTCCAATCCCTGCATCGCTTATCTGATGGAGGAAAACAGCATCACCATGCAGGCGTTGGTGATCGCCCACGCCTGTTACGGACACAATTCGTTCTTCAAGAATAATTACCTCTTCAAGGCCTGGACCAGCGCGGACGCCATTGTCGACTATCTGGTGTTCGCTCGGAATTTCATCGCCGACTGCGAGGAGCGCTACGGTTCCGGCGCTGTTGAAGAAATTCTGGACTCCTGTCACGCGCTGATGAATTACGGCGTGGATCGCTACAAAAAGCCATCGCCCTTGTCCATGGAGGAGGAGCGCATGCGTCAGAAGGAGCGAGAGGAATATCTCCAATCCCAGGTCAACGATCTCTGGCGGCGTACCGTACCGATCAAAGACAGCGCCGAAACGCGGCAAAATCAGCGGTTTCCGTCAGAGCCGGAGGAGAATCTGCTCTATTTCATCGAAAAGCATGCGCCGCTCCTGGAATCATGGCAGCGGGAAATTGTGCGGATCGTGCGTAAGATTGCCCAATATCTGTATCCTCAGCGGCATACCAAAGTGATGAACGAGGGCTGGGCGACTTTCTGGCATTACACCTTGCTCAACCATCTCTATGACGAGGGTAAGGTGAGCGACGGATTCATCCTGGAGTTCCTGACCTCTCACACCGGTGTCGTATTCCAACCCGACTATGATCGCCCTTACTATTCTGGCATCAATCCCTACGCGCTCGGATTCGCCATGATGAGCGATATCCGCCGTATCTGCGAAAACCCGACCGACGAGGACAAGCGTTGGTTTCCCGCTATCGCAGGCAGGGATTGGCTGGAAACTCTCGATTTCGCCATGCGCAATTTCAAAGACGAGAGCTTCATCGCGCAGTATCTTTCTCCCAAGATCATCCGTGACTTCAAGTTGTTCAACGTGTTGGACGACGATGAGGAGGACGACCTTGAAATCACCTGCATCCACGACGAACAAGGCTACCAGGCCATCCGCAAATCCCTTTCCGAGCAGTACAATTTGGGTAACCTGGAGCCGAATATTCAGGTTTACAGCGTCGATACGCGCGGTAACCGTTCACTGACCCTACGGCATTATCAGCACGATCGCAGACCTCTCGGCGACACGACTGACGAGGTGTTGAGGCATATACGCCGATTGTGGGGTTTCAAGGTACGGCTGGAAACGGTCGACAAGACGGGTGAAATCGAGCGCTTCCACGAGTGCGGTTGACAACGCTCGTTCCCGAAATTCGTCTTTACAGTCGCGCGATATCTTCCCTCGGGAAAAACCGAGCACAATCGCCATTCCGTGGCGGAGTTCGCTGCAGGATTACGGCTTGAGCGCCGCCGCCTCGCGCGCCAGGCGGGTGATGTCCGTCCAGTTGCCGGCGGTGACTAGGTTCTTGGGGGTGAGCCAGGAGCCACCCACGCAGGCGACATTGGGGAGCTTGAAAAAGTCCGATGCGTTTTGCGCGTTGATACCTCCGGTCGGGCAGAAGCGGACTTGTGGGAAGGGACCTGCGAAGGACTCGAGCAATTTGATGCCGCCCGCGGCTACCGCCGGGAACAGTTTCATGACATTGAAACCCATTTCGAGCGCCTGCATCACCTCGGACATCGTGGCGACGCCTGGTAAGAACGGCAGTTGGCTCTCGGCGATGGCTTTGAGCAGCTTGGGTGTGCTGCCCGGCGAGACGCCGAACTGAGCACCCGCGGCGATCGAGGCTTCGAGTTGCCCCGGCGTGGCGATAGTGCCGACGCCGACGATGGCATCGGGCACAGCATGGCGAATCGCCCGCACGGAGTCCAGCCCGGCGGCCGTACGCAAGGTGATCTCCAATACGCGTATGCCGCCCTCAACCAAGGCCTGGGCTAACGGTATGGCGTCTTCCATCCGATCCACCACCATCACGGGCATGACGCTGGTTTTGGCGATAATCTGGTCCAAGTTCATAAGCGCGTTCTCTACATGTATTGCGAGGGAGGCGAAGGATTAAGCGCAAGCTTCTCGGGTTGCGCCAATCCAATTCTAAAAACAGGGAAGCATCGCTTTAGCGAATGCTTCAGTCGTCGAAATTGAACGTGAAGGCGCCGCGTTCGGCGGTATCCGCCAACTGGCGGAAGCCGCTGAACAGCTCGCGGCCGACGCCGAATTGGTTGCTGGAGATATCCGCCGTCGCTAGTTCGCGGAGTTCCCAACGATCGGTCGGAACCTCGGCTTCCAACCGACCGTTCGCGGCGTCCAGCAGGATGGTGTCGCCGTCGCGTAGCAGATTCAGCGGGCCGCCCATCGCGCATTCGGGCGTGATATGGATCGCGGCCGGCACTTTGCCGGAAGCGCCGGACATCCGGCCGTCGGTGACTAAAGCCACGTGGAAGCCACGGTCTTGGAGGATGGTGAGCGTGGGCGTGAGCTGGTGCAGCTCGGGCATGCCGTTGGCGCGTGGCCCCTGAAAGCGGATGATGGCGACGAAATCCTGCTCCAGTTCGCCCCGTTTGAAGGCGTCGAGCAGGTCTTCCTGATGATCGAAGATAAGGGCGGGGGCGCGCACCACCCGATGTTCTGGCGCCACGGCCGACACCTTGATGACGCCGCGTCCCAAATTGCCGGTGAGCAAACGCAGGCCGCCATCCGGGCTGAACGGCGCTTTGACCGGGGCGAGCACGGAAAGATCGTGACTGATTTCGCACGCCGGGCGCCACACCAGTTGACCGTCGTCGAGCCAAGGCTCTTCCGCCCAGCGGCGCATGCCTTCGCCAAGTATGGTTTGCACGTCTTCGTGGAGAAGGCCTGCATCGAGCAATTCCCGGATCAAAAAGCCCATGCCGCCGGCTGCGTGGAAATGATTCACGTCCGCCTTGCCGTTGGGATATACGCGGGCCAACAAAGGCACGATCGCCGAGAGATCGTTGAAGTCGTCCCAGTTGATCTCGATGCCTGCGGCCCGGGCTATGGCGACCAGGTGGATGGTGTGGTTGGTTGAGCCGCCCGTTGCCAGCAGGCCGACGATGCCGTTAACCACGGCCCGTTCATCCACGATGTCGCACAAAGTTGGGGAAGACTCTTGCTGGCTGAGCGCCACCGCCTGACGGGTGGCGGCGCGGGTCAGGGCTTCGCGGAGCTTGGTGCCCGGGTTCACGAACGATGAGCCCGGCAGTTGTAGGCCCATGATTTCTAATAGCATCTGGTTGCTGTTGGCGGTGCCGTAGAACGTACACGTGCCGGCGTCATGGTAAGACGCCATTTCGGATTCGAGCAGGGCATCACGGTCGACCTTACCTTCAGTGAACAGCTGCCGCACCTTGGCCTTCTCGGCGTTCGACAGACCGGAGAGCATCGGGCCCGCAGGCACAAAGATGCCCGGCAAATGGCCGAAGCGCAGCGCGCCGATCAACAGGCCCGGCACGATCTTGTCGCAGATGCCGAGGTACAGGTTCGCATCGAACACATGGTGCGAAAGCGCTACCGCGGTGGACAGTGCGATGACGTCTCGCGAGAACAGGGAGAGTTCCATTCCTTTTTGACCTTGCGTCACCCCGTCGCACATCGCCGGAACGCCGCCTGCGACTTGGGCGGTCGCACCCGACGCGCGTGCTTCGGCCTTGATGATCTCCGGGAAGCGCTCATAGGGTTGGTGAGCCGACAGCATATCGTTGTAAGCGGTCACGATTCCGATATTCGGCGCCACGGCGGCTTTCAAAACCAGTTTTTCGTGCTTCGGCATGGCGGCGTAGGCATGTGCCACGTTGGTGCAGGAAATGCGGTCGCGCTCGACGCCACGTTGCCGCGCGTTTTGCATACCTGCAAGATAGGCCTTTCGCCGGGTGCTGCTGCGGTTGCGAATACGGTCGGTGACGGCGAGCAGTGTGGGGTGCAGGGACATACGATCTCAACTGATTTGGGGGTTTTTTTGACTTGGCGGCTACGCCAGCGGTAGACAGGAGGATACCCTGCAACGGCGTTTAATTCTGGCGACATTTAATCCGAGACGAAAAAGGGTGTCAAGAAACGCGCCCGGTCGTCGCCCGTTCGCACCGGCTTAGTGCGCTACGATCGGCGCGAAGTCCGCCCCCAGTCCTTTCCGATCGAAAAATGAATTTGATCGCTGCGCATCGCCTTGTTTTCGTAGCGCTAACGCTTGGTGATGCGGCCTTTGGCGTCGGCGACTTCATGAGAGAAAATATTCGAATAGGTTTTCTTATCCGTTTTGCGGCGGCGCGACGGTTAAGACTGAACGCCGGTTCAAATCATCCTGCCCGGCGATTCCGCCGCGTAAGTCCTGAATGCCCGAATTGCCCGGGTCATTTAATCCGACTCATAACCCAAACTCGGCCCCAACCATCGCTCCGCATCCTTCATGCTCATATCCTTGCGCACTGCGTAATCCTCCAACTGGTCGCGGCCGATCTTGCCGACATTGAAATACTTGGATGCGGGGTGAGCGAGATACCAGCCGCTGACGGAAGAGGCCGGGTACATCGCGAAGCTTTCGGTCAGGCTGATGCCGGCGTTTTGTTCAGGTTCGATCAAATCGAACAGGGCGGCTTTCTCGGTGTGGTCGGGGCAGGCAGGGTAACCCGGTGCGGGACGGATGCCCCGATATTCCTCGGCGATGAGCTGCTCGTTGGTGAAATGCTCTTCCGGCGAGTAGCCCCAGAACTCCCGGCGCACCCGCTGGTGCAGGTGTTCGGCGAAGGCTTCGGCTAGGCGGTCGGCCAGGGCCTTGAGCATGATGGCGGAATAATCGTCGTGTTCGGCGGCGAAGCGCTCCAGGTGTGATTCGATGCCCTGCCCGGCGCTGACGGCGAAGGCGCCGATGTAGTCGGGGCGGCCGCTTGCCCCCGGCGCGATGAAGTCCGACAGGCAGTAGTTGGGCTGGCCCGGCGGTTTGACGTGCTGCTGGCGCAGGTGGTGCAGGATGGTCAGGACTTCCATTCGGCTGTCATCGGTGTAAAGCTCGATATCGTCGCCCCGACTGTTGGCGGGGAAGAAGCCGAACACGGCGCGGGCTTGCAGCCAGCCCTGTTCGACGATGAGCTTCAGCATGCCTTGGGCATCGCGGAACAGGTTGCGGGCGTGTTCGCCGACGATTTCATCCTCCAGGATTTTGGGATATGTTCCCGCCAGCTCCCAGGTCTGGAAGAAGGGAGACCAGTCAATGCATTCTGCGATTTTGGCCAGCGGATAGCGGTCGAACACCCGAATCCCAAGGAACGAGGGCTTGGGCGGGAAATAGTCTTGCCAGTCGCTGCGGAATTTATTGTTCCGCGCTACGGCCAGCGGATGCATCGGAGCCCGTTGTTTGCGTCCGGTGTGGCGGACGCGGACTTCCTCGTATTCCTGCTTGATTTTCGCCACGTAGTCCTCGCGCAATTCTTCGCTCAGCAGGCTACCGGCTACGCCCACGGCGCGGGAGGCGTCGGTGACATAGACCGTTACGTTGGAATAATTGGGCTCGATCTTCACCGCCGTGTGGGCGCGCGAAGTGGTGGCTCCGCCGATCAGGAGCGGAATGTTGAAGCCTTGCCGTTCCATTTCCTTGGCGACATGCACCATTTCGTCCAGCGAGGGGGTGATGAGGCCGCTCAGGCCGATCATGTCGGCTTTTTCTTCGCGGGCGGTGCGCAGGATATTTTCCGCCGGCACCATTACGCCTAGGTCGACGACCTCGAAGCCGTTGCATTGCAGCACCACGCCGACGATATTCTTGCCGATGTCGTGCACATCACCCTTGACCGTAGCCATGACGAGCTTTCCGGCGGATTTGACCTCGCCGAACTGGTTCTTTTCCGCTTCCATGTGAGGCATCAAATAGGCCACGGCCTTTTTCATGACCCGGGCGGATTTGACGACTTGGGGCAGGAACATTTTGCCGGCGCCGAACAAATCGCCGACGACATTCATGCCATCCATCAAGGGCCCTTCAATGACGTGCAACGGGCGGGCGACTTCCTGCAGCGCCGCTTCGGTGTCAACTTCGATGTATTCGTCGATGCCTTTGACCAGCGCGTGTTCCAGCCTTTTGGGGACAGGCCATTGACGCCAGGCAAGGTCTTCCTTCTTGTCCGTCTGAGCCCCGCCGGCGCGGTAGTTGTCAGCGATGGCCAGCAGGCGCTCGGTGCCGTCCGGACGGCGGTTGAGGACCACGTCCTCGATGGTGTCGCGCAGTTCCTGCGGGACTTCGTCATATATCGCCAATTGCCCGGCATTGACGATGCCCATGGACATGCCGGCCTGGATGGCGTGGTAGAGGAATACAACGTGGATGGCCTCGCGGACGGGATCGTTGCCGCGGAAGGAGAAGGACACGTTGGATACGCCACCGGAAATGAGAGCGTGGGGCAGGGTGGCCTTGATGCGGCGGGTGGCTGCTATGAAGTCCAAGCCGTAGTTGTTGTGCTCCTCGATGCCGGTCGCGACGGCGAAGATATTGGGGTCGAAGATGATGTCCTCCGGCGGGAAGCCGAGCTCGGTCAACAGCCGATAGGCGCGCGTGCAGATTTCCACCTTGCGGTCTTCGGTATCGGCCTGACCCTGTTCGTCGAAGGCCATGACGATGACCGCCGCGCCGTAGCGGCGCACTTGGCGGGCGTGGTGGAGGAAAGCTTCCTCGCCTTCCTTCATGGAAATCGAGTTGACCACGCCCTTGCCCTGGATGCACTGCAATCCGGCTTCGATGATGTCCCACTTGGATGAGTCGAGCATGATCGGCACACGGGCGATGTCGGGTTCGGCGGCGATCAAATTCAAGAATCGCACCATGGCGCTCTTCGAATCCAACATGCCCTCGTCCATGTTGATATCGATGATCTGTGCGCCGTTTTCGACCTGCTGGCGGGCGATGTCCAGCGCTTCTTCGTAATTCTCCTCCCGGATCAGGCGGCGGAAGCGTGCGGAGCCGGTGACGTTGGTGCGCTCGCCGACGTTGACGAACAAGGAGTCTGCACCGATGTTAAGGGCCTCCAGCCCGGCCAGACGGCATTGCGGCGGGATATCGGGAATTTTGCGTGGCGGAAAATGCTCGACAGCGTCGTGGATGGCCTTGATGTGCGCGGGTGTCGTGCCGCAGCAGCCGCCGATGATGTTCAAAAAACCGCTCTCGGCCCAGTCGGCGATTTCCTTGGCCATCGCCTCGGGCGATTCATCGTACTCGCCGAATTCGTTGGGCAGCCCTGCATTGGGGTGGGCTGAGACGTGAGTGTCGGCGATGCGAGACAGTTCTTCCACGTATTGGCGCAACTGTTTAGCGCCCAGGGCGCAGTTGAGGCCAATGGAAATCGGTTGGACGTGGCGCAGGGAGTTGTAAAAAGCCTCCGTGGTTTGCCCCGAAAGAGTGCGGCCGGAGGCGTCGGTGATGGTGCCGGAGATCATCACCGGCAGCTTGAATCCGTGGTCGTCAAGGTATTTCTCGACGGCAAAAATGGCGGCCTTGGCGTTGAGGGTGTCGAAAACGGTTTCGATCAGCAGAATGTCGGCGCCGCCGCTTACCAGGCCGTCTGTCGCTTCGTAGTAAGCCTCCACCAGTGCATCGAACGTGATGTTGCGAAACCCCGGGTCGTTGACGTCCGGCGACATGGACGCGGTACGGTTGGTGGGGCCCAAGACGCCGGCCACGAAACGGGGTTTGTCCGGGTTCTTGGCCTCGAATTCATTCGCGACCTGACGCGCCAGCCGAGCCGATACCACGTTGATTTCGTAGACCAGCTCCTCCATGCCGTAATCGGCCATGGCGATGCGGGTGGCGTTGAAAGTGTTGGTTTCCAGGATGTCCGCCCCAGCTTCCAGGTAAGCCTTGTGGATGGCGGTGATAATCTGCGGTTGGGTTAGAGACAGCAGGTCGTTGTTCCCCTTGAGATCACTGGCCCAGGCGGCGAAACGATCGCCGCGATAATCTTTTTCTTCCAGCTTGTAGCTCTGGATCATGGTGCCCATGGCGCCGTCCAGGAACAGGATACGTTGCGCTAGGCACTGGCGTAAGCGTTGGGTGCGGTGATAGGGGTCGCTCATTTCGGGTTTTCAGTCTAAAGGCGCTTGGGGCCGGGTTACAGTGCGGTTTATTCTAGTGAGTTCTGCCGCTTCAATAAACCGCGATGAGGCTTGGGGTGTTATCGGACGGACAATCCGGCTCTTTCTTGCCATTGCAAGTCGAATAGTGTCAAAATCCGGCCAGGGTTGAACCCACTGCGGCTTGTGATGCTGGATATCGAGGGAAGGGGAACGTCTAAAACGACAACATGTCTGAGGAGAGTGCCATGAGATTTCGAATGATTCGGGCAATCGGCTTGTTTTTGCTGCTGGGCTCTTTCAGCGCGATGGTCGGGGCGGAGGTGAGGCTTAAGGACAATAGCGAAATCTTGGGAAAGTGGCTGCTGACATCGGTGGCACCGGGGTTGGACAAGCCCAAGATTCCCGAAAACAGGACGTGGGAGTTCCGCGCCGACGGGGTTGTCGTCACCTCGGGATACAATCGGCATTTCGGTGGAGAAGACACCCAGCAATTCAGATATCAGGTCGCCAATGGCATAATCCAAGCGGAATTTCCCGGTCGACCCGGCAAGACGCTGGATTACAAGGTGTATGAGAAATCCGGAGACACCATGATTTTGCAAGGTGGCTTGGAAGGTTTTTACTTTTTTACAAGAAAATAATTACAAACGAGGTTACTCATGAACAAGTATTTTACCCTGGACAAAGATGACAAAACCCTCTGGCTGGGTATTTTGGCAGTCAGCGCCATCGCGATCGTGATATTTTCCTTGTTCCATGCCACTTCGCCGCTGTTTTACTTAACGAAAATCCTCGTCGCTATTTTTGAGATGTTTTTGCCGGGGTACGTGATTATGAAGCTGTTTCTCGACCGCTTCCAAGTTACCGACAACCGAGTTGTGGATAGGGCAATCTTGTCGGTCGGTCTCTCCATGGTCACCGTGCAGGTAATTTATTTTCTATCGACATATTTGCGTACGTACGCCTTTAATGTCGACGAGGATGTGATCAGCAGCAACGCGATCGCCATCGTTCTGGTCTTTTTGGTCATCGGCGCCGCTTTTGGCGCCAAATTCTATTTGAACAAGAAAAAAGGCGTCGTCTGATTCCTGTCAGGCTTGCAGCAAGCAGCCATTATGAGTCAACAACAACAGCCCAAGAGCCCAACGCTGCTGCAGGTGATCGGCAGCGTTTTGGCCGCTGCGTTCGGTGTGCAAAGTAACCGTAACCGTGAGCGTGACTTCCAAACGGGTTCCTGGAAAGCCTATCTTATTGTGGGCGTCATCGGCACGGTCTTTTTCATCCTGATTGTATACGGAATCGTGAAGTTGGTCCTCAGCTCCGCTGGCGTTTAAAGACATATCCGTTAGCTTGAACGTATCCAAGCGCGGAGTTTTCACCCATCGCCGCTCGATTTAAACCACCTGGCATTCCCGGGTTCATTTTTCCGGGCGACCTTGTGATCTGCATACCCATCGACTACCCGATGTCACGCTCCCGGCGAAGATGGGAGCGTGAATGATCCTGGTCGTGCTCGACGGCAAGTCGCGGGGATGTAGGTAGCCGTTCTGCCTTGAATTCAGGGTGGTGATCAGGTTTTCGCTAATTGATATGGCTTTCTGACCGAGAATTCCGGCACAATGTTTTAGTTTGGAATAACCAAAGACGAGGTGAGTCAGTGTCTAGTGCGGCGCAAATACCAAGCGAGGACCAAGAACTTGCGCGGCTGACGAGCTTGGTCGCCGAAGTTATCGATGAAGCCGCAAGGCAGGGGGCGAGTGCGGCGGAGGCCGGATTGAGCATGGATCAGGGCTTATCGGTCGGCGTGCGTCTGGGCGAGGTGGAGACCATCGAGCACCATCGTAGCCAGGGTTTGGGTGTGACGGTCTATTTCGGCCAGCGCAAAGGCTCGGCCAGCACCACCGACCTGCGGACGGAGGCTCTGCGCGAAACCGTAGCCGCCGCCTGTCGCATCGCCCAGTATGCAGCGGAAGATGAATTCGCCGGATTGCCGGATGCGGAACTCTTGGCCAAGGAGTTTCCTGACCTGGATCTATATCATCCTTGGGCGCTGGACGTCGAACCGGCGATTGCCTTGGCGCTGGAATGTGAAAACGCGGCCCGCGGTTTTCACCCCGCCATTACCAATTCGGAAGGTGCTAGCCTGAATACCTACCAGGGTTTGCGCGTGTTGGGCAATAGCCTTGGTTTCTTGCATGGGTATCCCAGCAGCCGCCACAGTTTGAGTTGTTCGGTGATCGGGCAGAGCGGCGATAGCATGCAAAGGGACGATTGGTGGACGGTCGCACGCGATGCGGGCGATCTTGAATCGGCCGTTCAGGTCGGGCGGAAAGCGGCGGAGCGCACGGTACGGCGGCTGGGCGCCCGTACCTTGAGCACCCGACAGTGTCCGGTGCTATTCGCCGCCGATGTGGCCGGAGGTTTGCTGGGACATTTCATCGGGGCGATTCGGGGCGGCAATCTTTATCGCAAATCCTCGTTTTTGCTGGATTGTCTGGGTAAGCCGGTGTTTCCCGCCTTCATCCATCTCCATGAACAGCCGCACTTGCGAAAGGCCTTGGGAAGCGCACCTTACGACAGCGAGGGGGTGGCTACCCGTCCTCGTGATCTGGTCAAGGACGGCATCCTGCAGTCCTATGTGCTCAGCACCTATTCTGCCCGCAAGCTTGGACTGCAAACAACCGGCAATGCTGGCGGCGTACACAACCTGATTCTCGACCCCGGCGAACTTGACTTGGCGGCCTTGCTCAAGAAAATGGGGAAGGGTCTCTGGGTCACCGAACTCATGGGACAGGGCGTGAACCTGGTGACTGGGGATTACTCGCGCGGGGCCTCGGGTTTTTGGGTCGAAAACGGCGAGATTCAGGATCCGGTCGAGGAAATCACCATCGCCGGCAATCTGCGCGACATGTATCTGAAAATTCTTGCGGTCGGCAATGATGTGGATTTGCGCGGCAATACCCGAACCGGCTCGATTTTGGTCGAGGAAATGACGGTCGCGGGGAACTAGGGGGAATCATATGAATAACCGATCGAAGCTTCGTTGGGGCATACTCGGCGCGGCGCGCGTCAACGAACGACTGCTTCCCGCCATCGTCGAAGGGGCGAATGCCGAACTGGTCGCCATTGCCAGCCGTCGCACCGGCGCCGCCGCGGAAACGCTGGTGAAATACGCCCCAGCGCAACAGGGGGTGCGGACGTATGACCATCTCGATGCGCTGCTTGACGATGCGCAAGTCGAAGCCGTATACCTGCCGTTGGCCAATCACGAACACGCGCAATGGACATTGCGTGCCATCGAACGGGGAAAACACGTGCTGTGCGAAAAGCCGATGGCGCTGACCGTGGCGGATATAGAAGCCATCGAAGCCGCGGCGCGCCTACACAAGGTGGTCGTGATGGAAGGGTTCATGTACCGCTTCCACCCCCAACATGCGCGGGTGCTGGAACTGATACACTCCGGCTTGATCGGCGAGGTCCGCTCCGTGCGTGCCAGTTATTCATTCATGATGCGCCCGGCGCGGATGTATCGCCTGGCGGAAAGCGTCGAACGCGGCGGCGGTGCAATGTGGGACATCGGCCCTTACGCCATTCACTCGGCGCGGCTTTGTCTCGACGAACCGCCGCTCGCGGTGACGGCTATGGCCAAGTATGTCGAGTCCGGCGCGGACATCTCGACCAGCGGCGTGTTGGATTTCGGCGAAGGGAAGCGCGCACATTTCGATGTCAGTTTCGAACGGGCGCGGCGGTCGGAATACGAAGTCACGGGTACACTGGGCGGGGTGAAATGCCACACCGTCTGGCAGCTGCCCGGCGATGTCCCGGTAATTTCGTGGTGGACGGAAGACGGGCGCTGCTGTACGGAGCAGTTGCCTGCAGCCAATCATTTCAGACTGGAAATCGAGCATTTCAGTGAATGCGTGCTGAAGGGACAGGCGCCGCTGCTTTCACTGGAGGATGCCAAAACCAATTGCAGGACGATCGTGGCCGCATTGCAATCTGCCGCTGAAGGGCGGACGATAAGGTTGATCTAGAAACGCGCTGTGTTCAGGCGGCATGTTGAACCCGCCGATTGGCGCGGCTTTCCAGTCGGCGGCTTTATCGATGAACGCCACGCCAGGCAGGTCATTAAGAATTCCATCAACATTACAACTGAACATAGCGTAGAAACGGCTGAATCCTCCGGTCCGGTTTGGCTAGAAACGGAATGGGAAAGTGGAGATTGAGATGTGAAAGAACCGCCTTACAAGAACATCATGTCACGGTTCGGCAGCCTACGCAGCGTGCCGGGTTGAACTTGAATCATTGCATTATCTGATTGGAATTCCCGGCGATCAGAACAACGAATCTTAGTGGGCGGCGAGGCTGAATCATGTCGGCGTCGGATAAAGGTAAGCTCGTGTTGTGGCGCGATGACAAAGGGTTTGGCTTCGTGCGTCCGGAAACTGGCGATAAGGACTTTTTCATTCATATCAGCGCGTTCAAGAAAGGGATGATTCGCCGACCTCAAGTGGGCGATATCATTCATTTTCAAGCTTCGCCCGACGCGCCTGAGCAGCGCCGTATCGCGCATGCCGAAATAGAAGGCGTTGGTAGCGATCAAACGGATGCGGGCGGACGCAAAAGCGAGGCCCGGCTTCATCCCATTTTCCTGAAGACATTAGCCGCCTTACCGATTTTGCTGTCATTCCACCTGGTGTGGACAACAGCTAATCCGATTCCTCTAGTTTCCTATGTTTTCATGAGCGTCTTGACCGTTCTCTATTATGGGGTCGACAAAAAACATGCCTTAATCGACCGTTGGAGGGTGCCGGAAGTTTATTTGCACTGCTTTGAGATGATGGGCGGCTGGCCCGGAGCGTTACTGGCGCAAACGGAGTTTCACCATAAAACCAGGAAGAGCCACTATCAGCACATTTTCTGGGGCATCGTCATTTTGCATGGCTTGGGCTGGTTGCTCTTTTTGTACGCCGAGTTTTTACTTAATTCGAATTGATCCGTTTACCTTTTGAACGCCGGCGACGGACGCCAAGCGGGGTGTTGACTGGGCCAGAGGCGAATGGGAAGCCGTATCCTGGGCCACACGACGCAATGTACCCGGCGGCAGCCATACCTCCGCGCCCGCCGGCAAAGGCACTCTGTCTGCCTTGGCGGCCTCCGTCCAGGCAAGATTCAGGGCAATCAATTGCCACTTTTCGGCTCCATAGTAACGGGCCACGACCGACACAGGCACCTCTGTTCTAAGTATGACCCGATCCCAATCGAGGGGTTTATCGTAAGCGATGCCCTCGGGGAAGAACTGTTCAGGACGACTGGCGATCTGGCGGGCAGCGAGGAACTCGGCATAGAAGTTACGGGAAGCAAAGCCAAATTGGGGATGATCGTAGTGTTTCACTATGCGGATGAAATCATGGCCGAAAGCGTCTTTGGCGCGCTGCATGCCGCCGATGCCATGATTGTAAGAAGTCAGCGCCAGCGGCCAACTTCCCAGCTTGTTATACGCGTAGCTCAGATAGCGGGCGGCGCCGCGTGCGGCAGCGACAGGATCCAGGCGTTCATCCAGGGCCGCGTTCACATTCATGAAAGTGTGCGCCGCCGAGAGGGTGAACTGCCAAATGCCAACTGCGCCCGCCGATGATCGCGCACTTGCCTGGAACGAGGACTCCACGTGCGGAAGGTAGGCTAGGTCTTCCGGTAGCCCGGCTTGGCGGAAAACATTCCTCATCGCGCGGTCATAACGACCACTAATTTCCAGGCCTCGCTTGAACCGCTCGCGCAGACCGCGCTGAGCGTGTAAGCGCTCACCCGTGCCATACAGTGCGGCGTCGGATAACGTGTTTTTCGCGATATGCGCGGCCAGTCCTTTGTCATTGGAATCGAGCGGACCCCCTGACGCTAATTTGCGTTCCAGGTCCCCAAGGCGGGCTTGCCAAAAACTGCGCCGCTGGCGTAGCAATTCCTGTTGCAGAGGCGTGTAGTCCTCGTCGATCGCCCCCGGCAGGTCGACGACCTCATAAATCAGGTTGAGATAGCGGTTATCGTGCAAAACCACCTGGGAACGGCTCCAGCTCCCATAGACCTTGCGCCAAAAGGCGACTTGCGGTTCGATCTCTGGCGGTATGGGAAAAATGCCCGCTGTGACCGGGATCAGAGGCGTAACCGCCGGGATGATCTGGGGGGTGGCCAGCGAAGGGTCGGGCGTGGTCTCCCGGGGCGGCGGGCGTCCGGTACAAGCGGGAACAATCAATGCCGCCGCAAGGATTGCCAAATATTTCATTTGTCTGTTGGCCATGAAACGAATCCTCCCCTAATCAAAACACGACCGCAGCCAAATCAATGTGCCCTTGCACGCAAACTTAATGGTCTAGCGCTGCCCATCATACCGTCTTTGGTCCACGATTCAATTCTAGACCGTCGCCGGCGACATCGATTGGCCGGAGCCAGTTGTGAAGGACAGTGAAGTTGGTGTTCGCGAGATTTGCGAGCCTTTTAATTATCGATCACATGGTACGTTAACGAAAAGCGCCTTGTTTGAGTCAACTCGCAGTCGGTTGAGAAATTCGTCAGGCATGATTCGCAGCGCGCTAAACCCCCGTAGGGAAACTCTGAATAAGTCCGTCCGGGACTTTTCAGAGACGTTCGCCGGAAAACGCAGTTTCCCGGTGACTTACCAAATCAATCGTTTGGAGCGATCGGTTTTGGCGGTAAAGCCTTGTGCCGCGGAGACTCTGACTTCATCAGAGCGTTCGTAAGGTCTCTGGGCGATGAGGCCCAAAGCAATTCTGTAGTAGTGGGGCGACAGCCGGCTCGGTGGGGTCGAAACAATGTCAAGAGCGCGGGTCACATTGTGAGCGCAGCGGAAGCTCGCTCGACCGAAGGGCTGAGCGGCGCGCTAAGAAGGATGTTGTTTTTGGAGGTGTGGTCGAGGTCTGCTACAGACGCGGGCCCATGGGCCTGCGCCCGAAAACCGGCCGGACTGAGCCGTTTACCCTGAGCCCAGAATCCGGCCGACGGGAATTCCAAGATGGCCTACTGAGATTGGCTCTGTTCTCCGGACGCGCCGAAGTAGGTCGCGCCGATGGCGGTATGGATTTGTCCCAGCCTTATCTGCAATTCGTCGATGAATTGGCTGAGCTCGCTCTGGGTGAGCGATCCGGGTGCGGCTTTCTCGATCTGGCCGATGAGCGGTGATAAGGTGGCTAGGGCTTTGCCGTTGCGCGGTAGGCGGCACAGGCAGGATTTCACTTCATCGAGGCAGAAATGGAACGCTCGCGGAAACAGCGCGTCCTGCAGCAAGAATTTCACCACCGCGTCTCTCCGCACCGCCGCATGCATGTGCCTGCGGTACATCTGATAGGCGGTCAGGGAGTTCAGTACGCTCATCCACAGAATATTCTCGAACGGTTTGAGCGCGTCGGTTTGCCCCTGCATCAGGGCAGAGCTGCGCACGTCGATGATGCGGGTAGTCATGTCGGCGCGCTCCAGGTTGAACCCTAAGCGCACGAACTCGAAGCCAGCATCATGGCTCATGCCGCCTTCCAGGATGCCGGCAATCTGCTGGATGCCGAGAATCACCTGCTTCAGAAAGGTGTATCGCGATTTCGCAGAAAGACCGCTGGCGAGGTTCGCTCCGGTCTTGAGATAGAGTTCGTTGATCTGCTCCCAGGCTTCGCGGGGAATGATATCGCGAATGGTGCGGGCGTTTTCCCGCGCTGAGCGGATCGAGGAGAGGATGGACCCCGGATTGTCGTCGTCCGCCAACATAAACTTCACCACTTGGTTCTCGGTCGCGTTCGGGTGGTGGCGATGGAACAGTGCGTTGCTGCCGGTGATGTCGATCAGGGACGACCAGCCGGGACGCGCGTGTTTTGGCAGATCGAGCACCAGGTTGCCGTTGACGTTGACCAAACGAGCCGTATTCTCAGCGCGTTCGAGATAACGCGCCATCCAGTAGAGGTGCTCGGCGACTCGCGACAGCATAGCCATTCAAGCGCCCTCCCAATCAACGATCCAGGTATCCTTGCTGCCCCCGCCCTGTGACGAGTTCACCACGGTGGAGCCTTTTTTAAGGGCAACCCGCGTCAGACCGCCGTTGGTGACGTAAACGTCTTGTCCCGAGAGGATGAATGGCCGCAGGTCCAAATGGCGCGGTTCGACCTTGTGATCGATTAAGGTCGGTGCGGTGGACAGGAGCAGGAGCGGTTGCGCCATGTAATTCCTGGGATCGTTGCGGATCAGGTTGGCGAACGCTTCTCGTTCCTTGCGGCTCGCTTTTGGACCGATCAACATGCCGTAGCCGCCTGACTCGTTGGCAGGCTTGACCACCAGCTTATCGAGGTTGGCCAGCACATGGTCGCACTCTTGCGGATTGACGCAGCGGTAGGACGGCACGTTGGGCAAAATGGCGTCTTCGCCCAGGTAGTAGCGGATGATCTCGGGGACATAGGTATAGACCACCTTGTCGTCAGCGACCCCAGCGCCGGGCGCATTGGCCAGGGCCACCTTGCCCTTTTTCCAGGCGCGCAGAAGCCCCTTCACACCCAGCACGGAATCGGGATGGAAAGCCTCGGGGTCCAGGAACAAGTCGTCGATCCTGCGGTAAATCACATCGACGCGGGTCAGCCCCTCGATGGTGCGCATGTACACGCAGTCATCGTCGCCGACGACCAGATCCTTGCCCTCGACCAGTTCGGCCCCCATTTGCTGGGCGAGATAACAATGCTCGAAATAGGCGGAGTTGTAGATGCCTGGTGTCAGCACCACGACGTCGGGGCGATCCTTACCGGGCGCGAGCGAAGCCAGGCATTGATAAAGCTGCGAGGGATAATCGTCTACCGGCACGATGGCGTAATCTTCGAACAACTCCGGCAATACCCGCTTCATCACTAGGCGATTTTCCAATAGGTACGATACGCCGGAGGGAACACGCAGGTTATCTTCGAGCACATAGACCGTTCCGTCCCGATCGCGCACCAGATCGGACCCGCACACATGTGCCCAGATGCCCTGAGGCGGATTGACGCCGACGCATTCGGGACGGAAGTTTTTTGAGTCGGCCAGCAATTCGCCAGGGAAAACCCCGTCCCGGATGATTTTCCGGGCGTGGTAGATATCGTCGATGAACAGGTTGAGCGCCCGTACCCGCTGTCTCAGCCCCGCTTCGATGCGCCGCCACTCGCGCAGGGTGATGATGCGCGGAATGATATCGAAGGGCCAGGCGCGGTCGATGGAGCCCTCATCTTCCGAGTAGACCGTGAAGGTGATCCCCATGCTGAGGATAGCGGCGTCAGCCGCTGATTTGCGTTCCTGGAGTCCGGCTTCGCTCAGCCCGTGCAGATGCCTCATCAACGGGCCGGCTCCGTCTCTCGGATGGCCATCATCGGCGATCAGTTCGTCGTAAAACCCGTTGACCGGGTAATCTTGCCAGCTGATGGTCATAGAATCTTTCCTGGGTTAAGCGTCTTCCCGCCAGCCAAAGCAGGAAATTCGCGATTATTGAAGGTCAAAAGCAAGAGATAGGCCAGAGTTAGATTTGGTTCCGGAATCATCGCAAAAACCGGAACAGGTGAGAAGCGTGTGTGGTTCTGAGTTAACGGAGGTCTGATAGTGGTGCGCGCAGGCATCCATTTCGGTGCACGCTTGCTCTTGTGGGTGATTCCCGGGCAGCTTGAGAAATTCCCACGCTTAGCGCAAGATAAATCGGCGATTTCAAATCCCCGGTGAGGAGCCCAGAGGAGCGACATGACTTACTGTCTGGCAATTAAGGTCGACGACGGCCTGATATTCGCGTCGGATTCACGCACTCACGCCGGCGTCGACTACGCCAGCGTTTACAGCAAGATGCACCGGTTTGAACTGCATAATGACCGTTACATGGTGCTGCTTGCGGCGGGTAGTCTGGCGACGACGCAGGCCGTGGTGAACCTCATCCGCCGCGATCTGGAAAACCCGGGCGCCTCGTGTAGCCTGAACAGCGTGGCCTACCTGTTCGATGCGGCGATCTATGTAGGGGAAATCAGCGTCAGGGTGCAGGAACAACATGCCGCGGAGATGCAGCGCGCCGGATTCAATTCCGAGGCGACTTTCATCCTGGGTGGGCAGATTCAGGGGCACCCTCACGAGATTTTCCTGATCTACCCGCAGGGGAATTATATCACCGCCTCACCGAGCACCCCTTATTTGCAGATCGGCGAAACCAAGTACGGCAAGCCCATCCTGGATCGCATGATCATGCCGGAAACCTCGCTGGAGGACGCGGCGCGCTGCGCCCTGGTATCCCTCGATTCGACCATGCGCAGCAATATCTCGGTCGGGCCGCCGCTGGAGCTGGGAATCTATCGTCGGGATAGCTACGCCATGGGCCATTACCTGAGTCTCGACACCAACATGCCCTTTTATGCCGCAATCCAGAAACAGTGGAGCGAGGGCATCCGCACCGCGTTCGGGATGTTGCCCCGGTTTGAATGGGAGGGGTGATTGGCCTTTCCCGCAGGCTCAACGAAGTATCCCCTAGGCGCGAAGAAGCCGAACAGCCGTCATTTGGGCGAGATCTAAGGGTCAGCGACCTGTATACCATTGGGGAACTGTAAGGGTCCAGACAGTTCGGGTCCTTTGCTGACGACCAGGTCCGAAAGCTGGAATTGCCGGGCAACCTGGCCGCGGGCAAATCCTCGCCCCACACCCACAATATGGTCGCCTGCCTTGACCGTCCTTCCAGAGACCTACGGGTTTACACCCTCGGCCTGAGCGGCTCCGCCCGGAGGTGCAGGACGTTCATCCGGCGTCCGAGGAGCCTCAGGCCAAAAGTGCCGGGACGAACGGGATCCTGCCCATCGATCATCTGGCGACCCCAAACGTGCATTTCGACGACGGACGGCGCAGCCCCGCGAAAGTGTTTGCTGCCAACAACATGGCTTTTTCGTCAACCACCTAGACGACCTACCTTTGCCGACCGAAAATTTCGTCCGCAACGACGGACCGCACCCGGCCCATATCGCCGTTGCGGTGCGGGACGGCGAGCGCGAGGGATCGGAAAACACCGAGTCGTGGTAAGTGAAATCGCCCGTCAGAGGAAGAAATTTCTTCGGGATGTGATCGGCTAGTTCAAGGATGAGGGTCTGAAGCAGAGATTTGCGAGCGCCACTGAGCGCGCCTTTTTGGCTGTCGGATACGTTCGGCGCTTCGGTGATCTCGATGGTGTTTCACCCGGCAGAACGTGGCCGGACTGACCCAGGCGGAAGGCGTCGGGGAAGAGCTGAGGTCCCTCAGCCCGGAATGACCCATACCGTCCCGACTTCACCTCAACTGCATTGATGGGCAACGGCTCAAAATGACCGCATGATCCGGCTCTATACGGTGGGCGAAAAACCTCTGGGTGGGGAGATATCAACAGAGGCGCATGGCCTTTTGAGCGCCCCCATTTGGGCATTCCCCGATGGGGGCAGGGGCTTTGACACCCGCATTTGTACTCACTTCGCGAAAGGTGCGTGCCTCGAAGAATGAAAAGATGTCGAGGCAGAACAGTACACCGTATCAACTGTCCAATGGCGAATGCCGAGCGGCGTTTTGGCGATTCGGTAGGGTTAATTTGATGGTGGTCGATTGAATTGCGGAGTGTAAGTCGATGAAGAGAATTAGCGGTGTGACCGCACTGGTGCTGGTCGGGCTGTTCGGGATTGGGGGGGGAAAGCCGGGGTTCGCGGCGGAGCAGGCAAAGTTGGCGAAGGCGATTTTCGCGGGCGGTTGTTTTTGGTGCGTAGAGGCGACGTTCGATCCGCTGCCGGGGGTGGTCAAAACCATTTCCGGCTACACGGGCGGTCATACTAAGAATCCCACTTACGAGCAGGTCTCGGCCGGCGGAACCGGTCATGCCGAGGCGGTACAGGTGATCTACGATCCGATGAAAATTGATTACAAAAAACTGTTGGACGTGTTTTGGCATAATATCGATCCCACCGTTTCGAATCGGCAGTTTTGCGATGTCGGGGATCAGTACCGCTCGGCGATTTTTTACACGTACGAGGAACAACGTCGGCTCGCCGAGGAATCGAAAGCCGCATTGGAGCAATCCAAGCCGTTTAAGGAGCCCATCCTCACCGAAATCACCGCCGCGTCGGAGTTTTATCCGGCCGAGGAGTATCACCAGGGTTACCACCGGAAGAATCCCCTGCGTTACAAATATTACCGCTACTCCTGCGGCAGGGATCAGCGCCTAGAGCAGTTGTGGGGCAAGGCGCAGACGCATTGAGGCGGGCGTTCTGGGCCGATCGCCTTACTGATGCCTCAGTGCTTCGATGGGACTGAGTTCGGCGGCCTTGCGCGCAGGGTAGAAGCCGAAAAAGACGCCGACCGCTGCCGCCACGCCAAAGGCCAACAAAATCGAACCCAGGGTGACCACCACGACGGTGCCTCCCAGTCGGCTAAATCCCAGCGCACAACCGATCCCCAACACGACGCCGATGAAACTGCCGACCAGCGAAATCATCATGGCCTCGAAGAGAAACTGCAGCAGGATGTCGCGGCGACGCGCGCCGATGGCCATCCGGATGCCGATTTCCCGCGTCCTTTCGGTGACCGAAACCAGCATGATGTTCATGATGCCGATGCCGCCGACCAGAAGGGACACGGAGGCGATCGCTCCGAGCATCGTGGACATCGCCCGCGTTGTGCTGGCGGCGGCTTGCGCCAACGCGGTCAGGTTGCGGACGGTGAAATCGTCTTCCTGGCCCGCACGGATCCGGTGGCGGCCGCGCAGCAGTTCCAGCAGGTTCCGCTCGGCGCTGTCCATGACCTCAGCCGATCGGGCTTTCACCATGATGAAGCGGACCATGCCGGGAAATTGGTTGCCGAAGAGTTGCCGCTGAGCGGTGGTGATCGGAACCAGGACGGTATCGTCCTGATCGCGACCGTCCAGGCTCTGACCTTTGGAGCCAAGCACCCCCAGCACCAGAAACGGGCTGTTTTTCACCCGCACCGTCTTGCCGATTGGATCCTCATGGCCGAAAAGATTGCGCATTACGGTCTGGCCGAGCAAGGCCACGCGGGTTCCGGAACGCACATCGCTTTCGCTGAATGCCTGGCCCGAAACGACCGCCCAATCGCGGACATCCAGCATCGCCGGCGTGGTGCCCGCCACCATGGTGCTCCAGTTGTTCGAGCCGTAGACGAGTTGCGTCGGATTTGGCAAAGCCGGCGCCGTCGTGGATATTTCCGGCAATTCGGCGACGGCTTGTGCGTCGCCCAGCGTCAGGGTCGGCACAGTGCCGGAGCCCATCCGTAACCCGCCCGAGGTGGACGAGCCGGAAAGGACGATGAACAAATTGCTGCCCATCGAGGCGATCGACTCGCTGACCATCAACTGGGCGCCCTGGCCTATGGCGAGCATCAGGATCACCGCACCCACGCCGATGACCATGCCCAGCATGGTCAGAAAAGTCCTCAGGCGATTGGCGCGCATCGCTCCCCAGCCTTCGCCTAGCAATGACCCCAGTATCATGCTAGCCGCCTCACTAGTCGATCCGTGGGTCCGTCGTCGGCAATCCTTCCGTCGATGACTCGGATCAAGCGCCGGGCATAACGGGCGATGTCCGATTCATGGGTGACCAGGACGACCGTGATGCCATGGTCAGCGTTCAGTTTCTGGAATATCTTCATGATTTCCTCGCCGGTCTGTGTGTCGAGATTACCGGTGGGTTCGTCGGCGAGTATCAGTTTGGGATTGGTGACGAGAGCCCGTGCAATGGCCACCCGCTGCTGCTGACCGCCGGAAAGCTGGTTGGGCAGGCGCCCCGCGTAGGCGCCCAGTCCGACGCGTTCGAGCAAGGCCGTCGCACGCTCGTACCGTTGCGCTGTTCCCGCTCCTGCATAGAGCAAGGGCAAAGCCACGTTGTCACGCACGCAGATCCGCGGCAACAGGTTGAAACCCTGGAACACGAAACCGATCAGTCGGTTGCGCAAGGCGGCCAACTCGTCCGGCGTCAGTTGGGCGGTGTCCCGGCCTTCCAGATAATAATGACCGCGCGTGGGCGTATCCAGGCAGCCCAGGATGTTCATCAAGGTCGATTTGCCCGAACCCGAATGCCCCATGATCGCTACAAACTCGCCGCTGTCGATCTGAAAATTGATGTCGTGAAGCACGGGGAATGTTACTTCGCCGGCGGTGACATACTGTTTGCCGAGATCGGCGACGCGGATCAGCGTTCGGTCCATTAAAACGCTCTCAAGCGGAAACCCCCGGCCGCCTGCGTTTGACTCTCCGCCTTGCGTTCGCTCAGGTCTTCGAGGATCACCGAATCGCCCTCACCTAGGGTGCCGCCGGTCACTTCGGCATATTTGCCGTCGGCGATGCCGGTTTGCACGGGCGTCACTACGGCGCGATTGCCTTGCAGTCGGTAGACGGACTTTCCGGGCGCTCCTTCCTCCCGTTTCTCGCCGTCGGCGGGATGAAACCTGAGCGCGGCGAGCGGCAGTCGCAGACTGTCGCGCCGCTCGGCGATCGCGATATTGACGAAAGCCGTCATCCCCGGCAGCAATATCTCCTCGGGATTGTTCAGGTCGATGACGACATCATAGGTGACGACGTTTTGTTGAACCTGAGGATTGAGCCGGATCTGCCGCACGATCCCCTGGAATGTCCGCTCCGGAAAGGCGTCTACGGTGAAAGTGGCCGGTTGCCCGACCCGGATACCGCCGACATCGGCCTCCGCGACCGTGGTGTCGATCTGCATGTGCTGAAGATCCTGAGCGATCGTGAATAGGGTCGGGGTTTGGAAGCTCGCGGCCACCGTTTGTCCGACATCCACATTGCGTGAGACCACTACGCCCGAGATCGGCGAGGTAATGACCGCATACCCCAAGTTGGTTTGGTCGCGACGAACCTGGCCTCTATTCGCCTCAACCTGCGCCCGCGCGGCTTCGAGCGCCTGAACGGCCTGATCGAAATCCAGCCGCGCCACATAATTACGAGCAAGCAATGCACGCATCCGGCGTTCATTCGCTTCCGCCAGTTTGAGGGCGGCGCGGGCATTGGCCAGATTCCCCCGACTTTGTTCGAGCGCTGCTTTGAAGAGGCGGGGATCCAGTTCGGCGAGCACCTGGTTCTCGCGGACGCGGTCATTGAAATCCGCGCGCAGCTTGGCAATGGTGCCGGAGACCTGAGTGCCTACGTTCACCAGCACGACGGGGTTCAAGGTGCCGTTTGCAGATACTGCCTTGACGATGAGGCCGCGCTCGATGGCCGCCACGCGATAACGGCTGGTGTCGGACGGCGCATAATACCAACGGTAGGCCGCATAAAGTGCGGATGCTAGTCCCGTCAACGCCAAAAGGATCAAAAACCCATTCCGAATGGGATGTAATCCTGCCATGGTCTTAGTCCGACTTGGGGTCTCGAAGCGTTGATGGTTCCGGAATATTGGCACTGATTAATGACAAGTCCAGACGGGTATTTTGCGGATAGGAAGAACGGGGCCGGGCGGTAATCATCATTCTACACCATGATACCCGATCTCCGGTGGCCGCCGTGGAGTGGGTAATGGTGAATGTCTCGGTAATCGCCGGACGTACGAACGGCGATAAATGGTGAATTCACGGATTCGGTATGTCGCATGATTGCCCATTGGTGGATTGTGTGTTCACATTTGGACAGATTATTCATGGATTTGCTCTTACCGAACGTCATAATGATTAGCGCGAACTTCCTGATCGCTTTATCAAGCATAGGTCTTTACTAATCGGGTCAAATGCATGATGAGAAGACAAATCGGGAATACCGGCATCGGGGTGGCGGCGATCGGCCTCGGCGCCATGCCTTTGTCTATCGACGGGAGACCTAGCGAGGGGCAGGCGTACGAGGTGATCGAGGCCTTTGTGAGTCGTGGCGGAAACTTCATCGACACGGCGAATGTCTATTGCCTTGACGACGCCGATATCGGTCACAACGAGCGCCTGATCAACAAGGTGCTCACCCAGCTCGGCAAGCGTGATCAGGTTGTCGTCGCGACGAAGGGCGGCCTTCGGCGTCCGCGGGGCAGTTGGATCGTCGATGGCGATCCGGCTTGGATTCGGGAATCATGCGAAAGAAGCCTGAAGGACCTCGGTACCGAAACCATCACTCTGTATCAACTACACGCCGTGGATCCGAAAATCGGTTTGTTGCCATCGCTGGAAGAATTGGTCCGTCTGCGCGACGAAGGCAAGATTCGGCATATCGGGCTTTCCAATATCAGCTTGGATACTCTGAAAGGCGCACTCCAGCATGCTCCCATCGAGTCGGTGCAGAATCGCTGCAATGCGTTCGAAAAGACCGATTTCAACAATGGTATGGTCGACTATTGTCGATCCCGGGGCATTAGCTACATCCCTCATAGCCCGGTGGGCGGCCACCACGAACATGTTCGACTCACCCAGAACGGCCCGCTCCTAAGTTTGGCGGAAAAATACCGGGCATCGGTCTACTGTATCGCGCTCGCATGGCTTCTCGCCAAGGGTGAGCATATTTTGCCCATCCCCGGCGCGAGCCGAGTCGCCAGCATCGAGGACAGCCTGCGCGCGATGGAATTAATAGTGGACCCTGACTATATTCAAGCCATCGATCGCTTACCAGATAAGCAATGAACTTCAAATCAGCGCGCTCCTGTGGTCGGAAGTCTTCTGGAACTCGTTTTGAATCAATTACCTAACTTGCGGAGTATCCTTTCATGAAAGACGAAAACGCCGATATCGGCCTCATCGGCCTGGCAGTCATGGGCCAGAACCTGGCGCTAAACATCGCCGATCATGGCTATACCATTGCCGTTTATAACCGCAGCCCGGAAAAAACGGAGGAATTCATCGCTCGTTGCCAGCACAACGAGCCTTCCCACGACCGCATCCACGGGTTTGCGGAACTGAAAGAATTCGTCCGGGCCATCGAGCGCCCACGCAAAGTCGTTCTCTTAGTCAAGGCCGGCGCGCCGACCGATAAAACCATCGATGGCTTGCTTCCTCTCCTCGATCCCGGCGACATCATCATCGACGGCGGCAACGCTCACTGGCTGGATACCATCCGGCGGGAAAAGGAGCTAACCGCCAAAGGGTTCGAATTCATCGGCTCCGGAGTTTCAGGCGGCGAAACCGGCGCGCGCTTCGGACCTTCTCTGATGCCGGGCGGGGGTACGAAGGCCTGGAAGGCGCTGGAGCCAATCTGGCGGGATATCGCCGCCAAGGTCGATCCGCAAACAGGCGCGCCGTTGGAAGGCGCCGCGCCCGGTAAACCCGTGCAAGGCGGGGTGCCCTGCACGGCGCATATCGGGCCGAACGGGGCCGGACATTACGTCAAGATGGTGCATAACGGCATCGAATATATCGACATGCAGCTGATTGGCGAAGCCTACTGGCTCATGAAGAATCTGCTGGGCCTGGATGCCGGCGCAATTGGGGCGATGTTCCGGGAGTGGAATGCGGGCAAGCTGTCCAGCTATCTCATCGAAATCACCGGCGACATCCTCCAACAGAAAGATCCGGCGGGCGAAGGCTTCCTGGTCGACAAGGTGCTGGACGCCGCCGGGCAGAAGGGCACCGGCCAGTGGACCGCGGCCAGCGCGCTCGAGTTGGGCGCCCCGGCCAACGCCATCGCCGAAGCGGTATTCGCCCGCGCGCTTTCAGCGCTCAAGGAGGAACGGAACGAGGCCAGCAAGCTGCTTCAGGGCCCGGAGATCCAACGGCAGGCCGATAAGGTGAGCATGATCGACGCGATCCGCGACGCGCTTTATTGCTCTAAGATTTGCGCCTACGCCCAGGGGTTCCAACTCATGGCTGAAGCACAGAAAACCTACGGCTGGCGGCTGGATTTCGGTGCCATCGCCCAGATTTGGCGCGGTGGCTGTATCATCCGCGCGCGTTTCCTTCAAAAGATCACCGACGCTTACGCCCAGAATCCGGATCTAAAGAATCTCATGCTCGATCCCTATTTCAGGAACGCTTTGCATTCGGGACAAACTCACTGGCGGGAAGTGGTCTCCCTGGCCGTGCGCAACGGCATTCCCACGCCCGCGTTCGGCTCCGCGCTAGCCTATTTCGACGGGTACCGCAGCGCCCAATTGCCCGCCAACCTGATTCAGGCTCAGCGTGATTACTTTGGCGCTCACACTTACGAACGGACAGATCAGCCTCGCGGCAAATTTTTCCATTTGGATTGGCCGACACCCGGACGAGAGCAAATAGAGGTGAATTAGACGCTGGCTGCTCGCCTTGTGGTGGGCGCTGCTCAAGTCGGGGCTTGGCGTAAAGCACATGCCTTGCGGTCAAGTTCAGGATCGATGGCGAATTCTTCCGCTGGGGGTGCTGGCTAGGGAAGGACCCTTCGGTCACTGTTTGTTGGCGACAATTCGGGTGCGAAAAATGGCGCTTGAATAAGGCCGACCCGGTCACTATAATTTGCCGCTTCATTCGGGCCGTTAGCTCAGTCGGTAGAGCACCGCACTTTTAATGCGATGGTCCCGCGTTCGAGTCGCGGACGGCCCACCACACGCCAAGCCAGACAATCGTGTCTGGCTTTTTTGTGCCCACCATTGAGGCACAGCGCTATCGCCGTTTTGCGATTTCCTCGGTTGACCGTCGCCTGCTCCCCTTCCCGATTTTGGCCATTTTCTGGTCGGTTCTCCAAATGCCGGTTGAGTTCTCAGCAGAGGCGATCCTTTAAATCACTTTTCTTCTTGAACCCATTGATCAAATTGATATGGGGACGCGACGCCGAGAGAGGCGGAAGTCGACTTGCATGCGTATGACTCGATGTCTCAAGCGGCAAGGTCTAAAAAGTTATTTCAGGTTTTCCAACGAACGCCGATCCCATTCATCGCTTGACGGCAAAAACGTGGATAGAAGGGACTTTAACCCATCTTTAACATCGCCCGAAGAATGCCTTGCCGCGACAGTAGGTTACCGTTCAAAACAATCCGAGTGGCACTACACTCGCGTCATGGGTGGTCAGACGACCAGTTTTCGGGTGCCGCCAGGGGATGGGTCTAGACCGAGGGCCTGATAGATTTTCAGCAAGGTGGGTTCTGCCACGGTGCTCTTGCGCACGTTCAGCG
>DATIXD010000194.1:0-11418 GCA_035518875.1 Methylococcaceae bacterium
AACACTCCTGGCGGCGGCGCTTAGCCGGCTCCGAGCATTCCTGGGATTTGCAGCGGACATTCCAGTGGCCGTGCGCGGCGACCTGGATGTCATGGTGCCGGCCACACCCTTGGCGCCCGATGCGGCCTTTTCCCTGGCCGAGGAGAACCGCCCCGACCTCATCGCCCTGCATCGCCAGATCGCCATGGCCACTGCCGGTGTGGAATTTGAAGAACGCCGGGCGTATCCGGAGCTCAAGCCCTCGTTCGGCTACACCCGGCAGTTCCAAAAGGAGATGGGATTTCCCGATGCGGAATCCTGGAACGTCGCACTCCAGATGACTTTGCCCGTCTTCGACCGAAACCAGGGCAACATTGCCAAAGCCAAATCGGCTCGAACCCAGGCCGAACTCAATCTGAACGCGCAACTGGTGACTTTGCGCGCCGAGATCGATCAGGCGGTAAAAGCCTATCAGGCCGCCCGTGACGCCCTGACCATCGACGATCCCGGCCAGCTCGAAGCGGCGAAAAACGTACGGGACAAAATCCGCGCCGCCTACGAACTGGGAGGAAAGCCCCTCATCGAGGTCCTCGATGCCCAGCGCGCCTATCGGGAAACCTACCGACTCCACATCGCCAGCCGCTCCGGCTATTGGCATTCCCTCCATGGCCTTAACGCCGCGATCGGCAAACAGGTGCTGCGATGATTTCGCCGTCTTCCTCCTCACCGGCACCGAGCTCACGCAAGCCCATCGGCATGAGAATCGTGCGACTGTGGCTTGGCTCGGCACTGCTGCTGTTGGCGGCCTTGGCCTGGCAATTCTGGCCGTCGGCAGCGGGTCCTCCACCACCGTCGCATGCGGAGACCGCTGCCGTGAGCCTTGCCGGTCCGTATCTTATCGCCGTGCAGCCGGGGAGTCTTCTGGAACAAAAACTGGAATTTCCAACGGTGCGCAAGGAACGCCTCACGACGCCGCTGTTGACCGTGACCGGTGCCATCATGTCGCGTCTACGTGCCGGCTCCGGCCCCATGGAGGACCGCTGGCAGTTCAGCAGCGTCGAGCTGTCCGGCATTTACGCGGACTGGGAGAAGGCAAGCACCGAGATGGAATTCGCCGCCAAGCAATTGGCCAAGACCCGCGAGCTGACGGCGGCCCAACTCAGCGCTCAGAATCGTGCGGTCGAGCGGCTCCGGAAGCTGGTTGCCACCGGAACCGAGGCGGTCCGCGATCTGACCTCGGCCGAAGCGAGCCTCCTGCAGACCCAACTGGAGGGCCAGAAGGCGGTCTTCGAAGCGGAGAGCGCCCTAACCCAGGCCACCCACAGCCACGCCGACCTGGAGCGGCGTTTGCTTCAGGCGGGAGTCGATCCCGCCCTGCTGGCGCAAGCACCGGCTGGCGCCGCCATGGTGATGGCCGACGTCCCGGAAGTGAGGATTGGTCTGGTTAAGGAAGGGCAAGCCTGTGAGGCGCGCTTCTATGGCCTACCGGGGCAGACGTTCAAGGGCGTGGTGCGCAGCCTCGCCCCCGCCTTGTCGCCCGAGCGCCGGACCCTGCGGGTCTTCTTCGAACTGAATGACCAGGAGGGCCGGCTGAAGCCCGGCATGTACGCCGAAATCGGCCTGGGCACCGACCCTCGGCAGGCGGTGCTGGCACCGGCCGACGGGGTGCTGCATATCGCCGATACCGATTACGCGCTGACCGCAGCGGGGCCGGGGTTATGGCGGGTTACAGAAATCCAGGTCGGCGAGCGGGCCGGTGAACGCGTGGAAATACTGGGCGGATTGAAAGGCGGCGAACGCCTCATCGGTAACGGCGCCATCCTGCTGAAGCCCTTGGTCGTGCAGGCCCTGCTCAAAGCAAAAGAGGCGTCCGCGGCCACCGGAGCAGGGCAGCGATGATCCCTGCTCTCATTCGTGCGGCGCTGCATTACCGCTGGATCGTGCTGATCGGCGCAATCATCGTGATGGTTCTGGGGCTGTGGTCGTTCACCCGGATGAAGATCGACGCCTATCCTGACATCTCCGCCCAGATGGTGCAGGTGATCACCACCTATCCGGGGCGCGCCCCCGAAGAAGTGGAGCGACAGGTCACGATCCCGGTCGAAATCGCCATGCGCAACGTACCGAAGGTGGAGACGATCCGCTCGCGGACCATCTTCGGCCTGTCAGTGGTCCAGCTCATTTTCGAGGAAGGCACCGAAAGCTACTGGGCGCGCCAGCGGGTGCAGGAAAAACTTTCAGGGCTCGATCTGCCGGAAGGCGCCGCCGCCGAACTGGGGCCCTTGGCAACGGCCTATGGCGAAGTGCTGCGGTATGAGTTGGTATCGGACGGCCGCTATGATCTGATGGAGCTGCGCACCCTTAACGACTGGGTGGTGATTCCGCGTCTCCTCAGAGCGTCCGGTGTGGCGGAAGTCGCCAATTTCGGCGGTTACGCCAAGCAGCACGGGGTGCTGTTGGACCCGGCACAGCTCCTGCGTTTCGGATTGTCGGTCAACGACGTGGTGGACGCCATCCAGACCAACAACGCCAGTGCCGGCGGCAGTGTGCTCTCGCGGGGCAGCATGTCCTTCGTGATCCGGGGACGGGGCGCGCTTCAAGACGAAGCGGAGATCGGCTCCATCTTCATCAAATCCATCGGCGGCACCCCGATCTATGTTCGCGATGTGGCCGAGGTACGGCTGGACTCCAAGGTGCCGGCCGGCATCTTCAGCAAGGACCTCACCGACGAAACCGTCGAAGGCATCGTGCTGCTGCGCAAGGGCGAGAACCCCTCGGAGGTGTTGGCCAAAGTTCAGGCCGCCGTGAGCGAACTCAATGCCGAGGGACTACCCGAGGGCGTGCGCGTGGAACCATTCTACGACCGGAGCAATCTTGTCGAGAGCACGCTCCACACCGTGGGCCATAGCGTAATGTTGGGCATCGGTCTGGTCGTGTTGGTGCTGCTGGCCTTTCTCGGGCGCCCATCGCTGGCCGCCCTGGTGGCGCTGACCATTCCTTTCGCGCTGCTGTTCGCCCTGGTGCTCATGTACGGCGCCGGGATCCCCATCGGACTCCTGTCGATCGGCGCCATCGACTTCGGGATCATCGTCGACGGGGCGGTCATCATGGCCGAGAATATCGCACGTCGCCTGGATGAGGCCGGGCACAAACCGGAGCACGAGCGCCCGAGCACGGCCCAGACCGTGCTGGCGGCCGCCCTGGAGGTTGAGCGACCGGTCTTCTTCTCCATACTGATGATCGTCGGCGCCTTCCTGCCGCTGCTCACCCTGACCCGGATCGAGGGCCTCTTGTTCAGACCCATGGCCCTGACCATAGTGTTCGCCCTGGGCGGCGCCGCGCTGTTCGCCCTGCTCGTGGTACCGGTGCTGGCTGTGTTGTTGTTCCGAACGGGCTATCGGGAGTGGGAGAATCCGGTACTGGCGCGGCTATCGATCCAGTACGCGGCCTTGCTGACCTGGCTCATGCATCACCGCTGGCGGGCCGTGGCCGCGGCGGCCGCGCTCCTGGTGGGGGTGTTCGTGTTGATCGTGCCGCGCATGGGCACCGAGTTCCTGCCCTACATGGACGAAGGCGTCGTCTGGGTGCGCGCCAACTTCCCCGAAGGCACTTCCCTGCAGCAGACTTCCCATTTCGGCCGGCGTCTGCGGGAGGTCGCCCTCGAATTTCCGGACATCCAATTCGTCGCTGTGCAGACCGGCCGCAACGACAGCGGCACCGATCCCTACCCTCCGAGCCGCATCGAGATGATGGTGGGACCGAAGCCGCGTGACACCTGGGTCCAGTTCCGGCGCAAGCAGGAATTGGTGGCGGCCCTAGGGGCCCGCTTCCGATCCGAGTTTCCCACCACCCGCTTCAACTTCACCCAGCCCATCATCGACAGCGTCACCGAGGATACCAACGGCACCTCGGCGAACATGGCCATCGAGTTCTCCGGAACCGATTCCGACGTCCTACTGAACCTGGCCCGGCGTGCCGAAGCCCTACTGAAGCGGGTACCGGGCGCCATGGACGTCAACATCGAACAGGAAGGGCCGCAGCCGCAACTGGTCATTCAACCGGACCGTTCCCTGTGCGCCCGCTACAACGTACGCATCGAGGATGTAACCCGGCTGATCGACACGGCCATAGGCGGCGCTCCGATCGGCACGCTGTTCGAAGGCGAGCGCCGCTTCGACATCGTGTCCCGCTTCGCGCCGAACCATCTGCGCTCACCCCAGGCCCTTGGCCGGCTGCCCGTGTACAACGCTGCGGGGATTCCGATTCCCTTGGCGCAAGTCGCCCAAATCGAGATCGTCGACGGCCAGACCATGATTGCCCGCGCCGACGGCCGCCGCCGCCTGACCGTGCGCAGCGACATCGTCGGCCGCGACCAGGGCAGTTTCGTCGCCGATGCCCAGCGCCTGTTCGACCGGGAAATCAAGGTCCCGCCGGGTTACCGCGCAGCCTGGCTCGGCATGTTCGAGAACCTGAAGCGGGCGGGCGAACACTTCGCCTGGGTGGTGCCGGCCGCCATCGCGGTCATCTACCTGCTGCTCCTGGCCACGTTCGCCTCGCAACGGGCGGCCCTGATCCTGCTTCTGGCGATCCCGTTTGCCTTCGTCGGCGGGGCCATCGCCCTGTACCTGCGCGGCATGAATCTGAACGTCTCCTCGGGAGTCGGCTTCGCCGCAGTGTTCGGCGTATCGATCATGAACGGCGTCCTCATCGTGCGCACCATCACCGACCTCCGGTCGCGCGGAGAGCCCTTAGAGGACGCCATTCTGCAGGGCGCAGTGCGCTGTCTGCGTCCCATACTGATCGCCTCCCTGGTCGCCATTCTCGGCCTGGTGCCCGCATCCCTCGCCACGGGATTGGGTTCCGACGTGCAGCGCCCGCTGGCCACGGTCATCGTTTGGGGACTTTTCAGTGCGACGGTCATGACCTTGTTGTTGGTACCGGTACTCTACCGCCTGTTCGTGCCGTCTCTTTCGACATCGCAGACGGACGTGTTTGAAGACGCCGGTGCCTGAGCCACCTGATAGACGGCTGGCCTTGGAATTCCGTACGCCGACCATGGGCGTTTCCAGCGACCTCTGTACAATTGCGCTTGGAACACGCGCTACTATTGCGGCATCCCGCTCTTCATGTAGGTGATGACGGAAATCGCCGCCCCCTGAGGATCCTGAAGAACGCAGAAGCGCCCGACATTGGGGATGTCGGTCGGGGGAACACAGATTTTGGCGCCGAGTTCAACGGCCTTGCCTGCCGTCGCATCGACGTCGTCCACCGTCACGTAAGCCCCCCAGTGGGGCGGCGCACCTGCGGCTTGTGGTGGCGTCTGCATGATGCCGCCGATACCCTGCTCACCCGTCTTCACGAGGGTATAGGTGGTCCCGGTCATATTAACGTCCTCCAACGTCCAGCCGAACAGCGTGCCGTAGAACCGCTTGGCGGCATCGACATCGGTGGTTAGGAGTTCGCACCAGCTGAAGGCGCCATGGGTTTTGAATGGGTCGTTCACGTCTTCTCTCCTGTCGTTGCAAAGATGGATAATCGATTGATCGAACCTCAGTGTGCAATAAACGGCTGTGCTATTGCGCTCGTAGCTTACCCCAATTTGGGGTCAGCTCGTGGCCGCAATAGATGCAGCGCCCATTGTCTGGATGATCCAGCTTGGCCCAATGGATCGGCTACATGGCCCTGATCAGCCGGTGGAGGAATACGGCGGTCCGCATGCCGAGCATTGGCGCCGTGTAGTAGGCCCAGGCGTGGGTCCATCTGCCGCCGGCCGCAAACTGGACAAGAATGAAGACCAAGGCGTCCCAGGCCTTTACCTGGCCGAGACACAGAAAGGTCAGGGTCACCGAGGGATTGAGGTGGGCCCCGGAGCGTTGCGCTGGAGGAATTCGGCAACGTTGGCGCAGTCCCCAGGGCAGCGAAAACCGCCAGCGGCCAAAATCACGCAACGAACGTTGGCCCCAGTTTTCGCGGCGCTTTCTGAAACCGCCCGCCTTTTATATGATTCCTGCACGATGAACATCCCCCTAGACCGCTTACTGCTGGCCGCCTCCCTGCTCCTTCTGACGCTCGCTCAGAGTCACGCCAGCCCGGATGATGATACGTCCGCGGCATCGGCCCGCAGCACCCAAGCCGGCAGACCGACTGTCGCTAAGGTAAAGGGCGCCTCTTCCGTGCTGGTCTTGACCGTAGATCAGCAACGACAGAGCGGCCTGCGCACCGAGCGTCTGGAAGCCGCGGCCTTGCAGCCGGAAACACAGGCCTATGGCAAGGTTCTGGACATCCGCGGCCTGCTCGATTTGCGTGCCCGCTTCCGCGCGGCCCAGTCCGAGATGGCCATCGCCGACGCGGCCCTGCGGGTCGCGCAGAAAAGCCGGCAGCGCCTCGCCAGCCTGCACCGTGAATCCATCATCGCCACCCGCGATCTGCTCCAGGCCGAAGCGCAGCTGGCCGCCGACCAAGCCCGAACCGAGGCCGCCCGCCGGCGTATGCGGGAAGCCCGCGACGAAGCCCTGCAAACCTGGGGTGGCGAGCTGTTCCGGCAGGCCATCGAGGGTGAGTCCCGGCTATTCGAAGAACTTCTCCAACGCCGCCAAGCCTTGATTCTGATCGCGCTGCCGACCGATCGATCCCTCCCGAACGACGCCCGTCTCGCCAAAATCGCCCCGACCGGCGACCGTCAAAACGTTCGCGAGGCCCGGTTGGTCTCGTCCGCCCCCAGAACCGACGAAACCATCCAGGGCGAAACCTGGTTCTTTGCCGCCGAGGCGGATCGGCTCCGCACCGGCATGCGGCTCGACGCCTGGATACCCTTGCCGGGCGATGCCAGCGAAGGCGTGACGATCCCGCTGTCGGCCGTGGTTTGGTACGACGGCAAACCCTGGGTTTACCTGAAGACGGGCGAACAATCGTTCAGCCGCCGTCCCATCCCGGAACATCGGGACTACGGCACGGCCTGGTTTGTCGGCGAAGGCTTTACCGCCGATGAAGAGGTCGTCGCCACCGGCGGGCAGATGCTCTTGTCCGAGGAACTGCGCGGTCAGATACCGGACGAGGACGACGACTGATGCTGGCCGCCGTCGTCCGCTTTTCCCTGCGCCGGCGGGGCGTGGTGGTCGCGCTCGCCCTGCTGCTGCTCGGCTATGGCGGTTATCTGCTGAACGCCGCCAGCCTGGATATTTTTCCGGAGTTCGCCGCCAAGCGGGTGATCGTTCAAACCGAAGCGCCCGGCCTTTCCCCGGAACAAGTGGAAAGCCTGGTCACGCTGCCCATCGAGAAAAGCCTGGCCGGACTGCTCGGCCTCAAGTCAATCCGCTCCGAATCGCTGCAAGGCTTGTCCGTCGTCACCGCCGTGTTCGAGGAAGGCACCGAGATTTTCCGTAACCGGCAACTGGTGAGCGAGCGATTGACAACGGTCCAAGGCCAGCTTCCGCCGGGCATCGGGCCGCCAATCGCCGTTCCCCTTTCCTCTTCCTCCGCCACCGTGCTGACGATTGGGCTTTCCTCGTCCAGCCACGATCTCATGGAACTGCGCAGCCTGGTGGACTGGACGATGACTCCGCGCCTGCTCGCCGTGCCCGGCGTGGCGGATGTCAACGTTTTCGGCGGTGAGATCAAACAATTGCAGATTCAGTTACATCCGGATCGGTTGCGCCGGCACGGCCTCAGCCTGGAGGATGCGCTGCGCGCGGCGGAACGGGCTACAGGGCTACGCGGCGCAGGATTTATCGAGAATGAAAACCAAAGGATCGGCCTGCAAATCGCTGGCTTGCCGCAAGCGGCCGACACCCTGGAACAAGTGGTGCTGGCCCGTCAAGACGGCGTCAACCTCACCCTGGCGGATGTGGCCACGGTGAAGGCCGCGCCCAGGGCGCCCATCGGCGCGGCGGCCATCATGGGCAAACCGGCCATCGTGATGATGATCATCGGCCAGTACGGGGCCAACACCCTCAGCGTGTCGCGAAATGTGGAAAATGCGCTTGGGGAATTCGAGCCCATCTTCGCCAAGCAGGACATCCGCGTGCACCCGCATCTGTTTCGTCCCGCCGACTACATCGAGCGTTCGCTCGGCAATCTGGCGGGCCATCTGGTCATTGGCGGATTGCTGGTGATCCTCGTCCTTTACGCCTTCCTGTTCGACCTGCGCACGGCGTTCATCTCCGCCCTGGCGATCCCCTTGTCCCTGCTCGGGGCCGTCGCGGTGCTGCTGAAACTGGGCGTCAATCTCAACATCATGACCCTGGGCGGACTGGCGATCGCTTTGGGCGAAGTGGTAGACGACGCCATCATCGACACCGAAAACATCTTCAGGCGCCTTAGGGAAAACCGCGCGCTAGCCCATCCCCGTTCGGCCTTCCGGGTGGTGTTCGCAGCTTCCATGGAAGTGCGCGGCTCGGTGGTGTATGCCAGCTTCATCGTGGCGCTGGGCTTCGTCCCTCTGCTGAGCCTTCAGGGCGTCGCCGGACGCTTGTTCTCCCCCCTGGGCTACGCCTATATCGTGGCGATTCTGATGTCGCTACTGGTGGCACTGACCGTTACCCCCGCACTGTGCTACCTGTTGCTGGCGAACCGCAATGGCGCTATCGGCCAGCCGCCTTTGATCCGCCGCATCCTGCCGGTCTATGGCCGAATTCTTCGGCGGCTCGCCACCGCGCCGGGAAAAACCTTCGCACTCAGCGCCCTGGCCTGCGCCGCGGGGTTGGCCATCGCCCCCGGTCTGGGCGGCGATTTTCTGCCTAAGTTGCGGGAAGGCCACTATATCCTGCACACCAGCACCCTACCCGGCACCGCGCTGCAGGAATCCTTGCGCATCGGCAACGAATTGACCCGGCAGTTTCTGGAAGTTCCCGGCGTGGAATCGGTGTCCCAATGGGCTGGCCGGGCGGAACGGGGCGCCGACACCTACGGGAGCCATTACAGCGAGTACGAAGTCAGGCTCAAACCGCTTTCGGGCTCAGAGCAACAGGGGGTGCTGGAGCGGCTGCGGGAAATACTGCAAAGCTTTCCGGGCCTTGCATTCGAGGCCAATACCTTCTTGACCGAGCGGGTGGACGAGACGATTTCCGGCTATACCTCGCCGGTGGTGGTCAATCTGCACGGAAGCGATATGGCCCAGTTGGATGCTAAAGCCCGGGAGGTGGCCGAACTACTCCGAGAAATCGAAGGCGCAGCGGACATCCAGCTACGTTCGCCGCCCGGCGCGCCGCTGCTGCAAATCCGTCTCAGGCCGGAACGGCTGGCCGGTTGGGGAATCAGACCGCTGGAAGCGGCGGATGCCGTGCAGGCGGCTTATGAAGGCCGGATCGTGGGCAAGTATTTCGAACACAACCGCTTCCACGATGTCGCCGTGATATTGGCCCCAGAGCACCGCCGGCAGATCGAATCCGCCGCGCAGCTGCCGCTGCGCACGCCGGAAGGCCTGACCATTCCCCTGGAACAGGTCGCCGATCTCCGGCAAGTGGGCGGCCGCTACAACATCCTGCATCTCGGCGGTCAGCGGGTACAGACAGTGACCTGCCAGGTCTCAGGTCGCGATCTGGATTCGTTCATGGCCGAACTCAAGCGGCGTGTGCTGGGCGAAATCGAGTTTCCACCGGACATGTACCCCGAATTCACCGGTGCCGCCGTCGAGCAAGCCCGGGCGCGAGCCGACCTGATCGTGCACGCGCTGCTGGCGGGGGCGGCCATCCTGATGCTGATTCACATCGCCATCGGCAGCCTGCGTCACACCGTCTTGACCCTCGTCAATCTGCCCTTTTCTCTCCTTGGCGGCGTGATCGGAGCGCTAGCGACCGGCGAGGCGCTCTCCGTGGGGTCGTTGGTGGGATTCGTCACCCTGTTCGGCATCACGGTACGCAACGCCATCATGCTGATATCGCATTACCGACATCTGATCGAGCGGGAGGGGAAAATTTGGGATATGGAAACCGTCGTCATTGGAGCGCGGGAGCGTCTGCCGTCGATCCTCATGACCACCCTGGTCACCGCCCTGGCCATGCTGCCCATCGCCGTGAACTTTGACAATCCCGGACGCGAGATCATGGGACCGATGGCGGCGATCATTATCGGCGGGCTTGCCTCCTCCGCCCTGCTCAATCTGCTGTTGTTGCCGACGATTTTGTGGCGGTATGGAAGGTTTGGCGGGTCGGGTTAGCCCGTTCGTGCATACCCCAACGCAAGCTCTGATTAGACCGGGCTCCCGTCTCCGCCCAGCGTCCGGAAGCTCCCCAAAAACGCCCCGAACGCCTCCTCCGAAACCGGGTGGCTGAAATGAAAACCTTGATAGGCCTGGCAGCCATTGCGTTCCAGAAAATGCAGCTGCTCTTCCGTCTCCACGCCTTCCGCAATGACATTTAGCCCCAGGTGCTGAGCCATGGCAATGATGGTCTCGACGATCACGCGATCGTTGGAATCACCGCACATATCCTGAACGAACGAGCGGTCGATTTTCAGCTGGTCGATAGGCAAGCGCTTCAGATACGCAAGAGAGGAATAGCCCGTGCCGAAGTCGTCGATGGAGAAATGGATGCCATGCGCTTTCAGCGCACGCATTTTCTCGATGGTCTCGCCCATATTTTCGACCACGATGCCCTCCGTCAATTCCAGCACCAGCCGATCCGGACCCAGGCCGATTTCCTGCAGAATTCCGAGCACCTGATCGACAAACTCGGCCCGATGGAACTGCCGCGGACTGACATTGACCGCGATGTCCATGCCGTCTGCGACTACGCCCTCATCGATCCATTGTTTGAACTGGCGGCAGGCGTGCCGTAGCACCCATTCACCAATGGTGACGATCAGCCCGGTATCCTCGGCGACCGGGATGAAATCTGCGGGCGGAACCATGCCCCGCTGTGGATGCTGCCAGCGCACCAGGATTTCCGCGCCGATCAACTCGCGCCGGCTATTGAACTGGGGTTGGTAATACAGATAGAACTCCTTGCAAGCCAATGCGTGGCGCAAATCCTTTTCCATCGCCAACCGTGCGTCTGCCGCCACCTGCATGTCCGGCAGATAGTAGCGAATGTCGTTGCGTCCGGACGCCTTGGCCCGATACATGGCGGTATCGGCCTGTTTCAACAATTCCTCCGGTTCATTGCTGGCCTGGGGAAACAGGGTGATACCGATGCTGGTGGAAGTCTGATACTCGCGTCCCAGCAAATCGAAAGCCGCGCCGATGGCGTTTCTGATTTTCTCCGCCACGGCCAGGGCGAGCTTCGCCGCGGCGTCGGGATTGTCGTCGAGTTCGGGCAACAGCACGACGAACTCGTCTCCGCCCAAGCGGGCGACGGTATCCTCCGCCCTGACCGCGTTCGACAAGCGTTCCGCGACCTGTTTCAGCAGCATATCGCCGACCGAATGCCCGAGTGCGTCGTTGATCGTCTTGAAATGATCCAGATCCAGAAACAGCAAGGCACCGCTGCTTTGGTGCCGGGCCGC
>DATIXD010000195.1:0-4973 GCA_035518875.1 Methylococcaceae bacterium
CGTTTGAAGCAGCGGTAGCCGGTGGTATCCCCATCATCAAGGCGCTGCGCGAGGGATTGGCCGGTAATCGGGTGGAATGGCTGGCCGGAATCATCAACGGCACCTGCAACTTCATCCTCACCGAGATGCGGGACAAGGGTCGCGATTTCGGGGACGTGTTGAAGGAAGCCCAAGCGCTGGGCTATGCCGAGGCCGATCCCACCTTCGACGTGGAAGGCATCGACGCCGCCCACAAGTTGACCATCCTGGCATCCATTGCCTTCGGCATTCCGCTCCAGTTCAGCAAGGTCTACATCGAGGGCATCAGCGGCATCACCCAAACGGATGTCGCCTACGCCGAAGCACTGGGCTACCGCATCAAGCATCTCGGCATCGCCCGCCGCACGCCCCTCGGAATCGAGTTGCGCGTCCATCCTACCCTGATACCGGAACGGCGTCTCATCGCCAATGTCGACGGCGTCATGAACGCCATCGTCGTCAAGGGCGACGCCGTGGGTCCGACGCTTTACTATGGCGCAGGTGCGGGCGCGGAACCGACGGCCTCGTCGGTGGTGGCGGATATCGTCGACGTGGTGAGAACTCTTACTTCCGACCCCGAAAACCGCGTGCCGCATCTGGCCTTTCAACCCGAAGCGATTTCCGACATCCCGATTCTGCCCATTGCGGCAGTCGAGACGGCCTATTATCTGCGCCTCAGTGCCGAGGACAAACCCGGCGTCCTGGCCGACGTGACCCGTATCCTCGCCAATCACAGCATCAGCATCGAAGCGATCATCCAGAAGGAGCCGCTGGCGGGCGAGAGCTATTTGCCCATCATCCTGCTGACCCATAAGGTGCTGGAACGGGAGCTTGACGCCGCCATCGCGCAGATCGAGGCGTTGGCTACCATCAACCGGCCGGTCAAGCGAATTCGACTGGAAACCCTGGGTTAATCCTCACGAGGGTCAGGCAGGGATGCCGTAACGAGCGAACGCCTTAAGCGAACAATCCGATGAAATACATTTCCACCCGCGGCAGTGCGCCGGCCAAGACCTTCACCGAAATCCTCCTGGGCGGCCTCGCGCCCGATGGCGGTCTGTATCAGCCGGAAGAATATCCTCAGGTGAGTCGTGCCGAACTCGATCAGTGGCGCAAGCTGTCCTACGCCGAGCTTGCGTTTGCGGTGCTGTCCAAGTTCATCACCGATATCCCGCCTGATGACCTCGAAGCCATCGTCCACAAGACCTATACACCGGAGATCTACGGCAACGCCCGCACCGACAGCGACACCACACAGATCACGCCGCTGCGGACCTTGGCGCCAGGACTGCACATCCTCGAACTGTCCAACGGCCCGACATTGGCGTTCAAGGATATAGCGATGCAACTGCTCGGCAACTTGTTCGAGTATGCGCTGGACCAGCGTCACGAGGAACTCAACATACTCGGCGCAACTTCCGGTGACACCGGTTCGGCGGCGGAATACGCGATGAGGGGAAAACGCGGCATCCGCGTGTTCATGCTCTCGCCCCACGGCAAGATGAGCGCGTTCCAGCGCGCGCAGATGTATTCGCTGCAGGACCCCAACATCTTCAACATCGCCATCAGCGGCGTGTTCGACAACGCCCAGGACCTGGTCAAGGCCATATCCAACGATCACGCCTTCAAGGCCAAGTACAAGATCGGCACGGTAAACTCCATCAACTGGGCGCGCGTCTCGGCGCAGATCGTCTACTACTTCAAGGGTTACTTTGCAGCCACCCAATCCAGCGACGAGGAAGTGGCCTTCGCGGTACCTTCCGGCAACTTCGGCAACATCTGCGCCGGCCATGTTGCCCGCATGATGGGCTTGCCGATCGGTCAGCTGATCCTCGCCACCAACGAAAACGACGTGTTGGACGAATTCTTCCGCACCGGCGTCTACCGTCCGCGCGGCACTGCGCAGACCTATCACACCAGCAGCCCGTCCATGGACATTTCCAAGGCCTCCAATTTCGAGCGGTTTATGTTCGACCTGGTCGGGCGCAACGCCACCCAGGTATGCCGTTTCTGGAGCCGCGTCGATGCCGGCGGCTCGTTCGACATCAAGGAGACGGCCTACTGGGATGCACTGCCGAAATTCCGTTTCGTTTCCGGCATGAGCACCCATCAAGACCGCCTCAATGCCATCCGCGCAACCTGGCAAAGATACGGCGTGATGATCGATACGCACACCGCCGACGGGCTCAAGGTCGGCATGGAGCAACGCCACCCCGGCCTGCCGCTGATCTGCCTGGAAACCGCCCTGCCCGTTAAGTTCGAGAACACCATCCGCGAAGCCTTGGGCCGAGAACCGGAACGCCCCGCCGGGCTGGAAGGCATCGAGAACCTGCCGCAGCGCTTTGAAGTGATGGATGCGGACGTGGCCAAGCTCAAGGACTATATTGCAGCGCACGCGCCGGGATGATCGGCTAACGTAGGGTGGGCGGGCTCAATCTGCCCACCAAACAACGGTGGGCAAACGAAAAGGCGTTTGCCCACCCCGTACTTCTAAAAGGCCTCCCTGCAAAGCCCTACGCCATCATGCCCCATCACCCCGTACAAAAGAAAATCATCCGGCGCTCCCTTTCCGGCGCCGGACACCTTTCCCATCTTCACCCCCTGCTCCAGCGCATCTACGCAGTCCGCAACCTTGCCTCTGCGGAAGAACTGGACCGCTCGCTGAGCAAACTTCCCTCGCCCTGGTTGCTGTCCGGCATGAAGGCGATGGTCGAGCAGCTCGCGGAAGCCATCGAGAACCGCCGTCACCTGCTGATCGTCGCGGATTTCGACGCCGACGGCGCCACCAGTTGCGCGGTCGCCATTCTGGGGTTGCGTCTGTTCGGCGCGCAGCGCGTCTCCTACATCGTCCCGAACCGGTTCGACTACGGCTATGGCCTAACGCCGGAGATCGTCGCCGTTGCCGCCCGGCAGCAGCCGGACGTCTTGATCACCGTGGACAACGGCATCTCCAGCATTGAGGGCGTCAGAGCCGCACGGGAAAGGGGGATGCGGGTCCTGATTACCGATCACCATCTGCCCGGCCCGGAGCTGCCCGAGGCGGACGCCATGGTCAATCCCAACCTGCCCGGCGATCCGTTTCCGAGCAAGTCCCTGGCCGGCGTCGGCGTCATGTTTTACGTCTTGATGGCGTTGCGCACGCACCTCAGGGAAATCGGCTGGTTCGGCCAATCCGGGACGTCTGAACCCAATCTCGGGCAGTTGCTGGATTTGGTCGCGCTGGGCACGGTCGCTGACGTGGTCGCCCTCGATCACGTCAACCGCATCCTGGTGCACCAGGGCTTGCAGCGCATCCGCTGCGGGCAGGCGCATCCCGGCGTGACCGCCCTGCTCGAAGTCGCAGGGCGCGCGAGCCATAAGGTCGCCGCCGCCGATCTGGGCTTCGCCGCGGCGCCACGGCTCAATGCCGCCGGCCGCATCGAGGATATGGCCTTAGGGATAGAATGCCTGCTGACTCCCGACGTGGAGACCGCAAGAAATCTGGCGGCGCGGCTCGATGACCTCAACCGCGAGCGGCGGGAAATCGAGGATCAAATGAAACTCGACGCCCTCGCCATCCTGGAGGACATGGATAAAGTCAGGCAGGGGCGAAACGACCCGGCAGGCCTTTGCCTGTTCGATCCCTCCTGGCATCAGGGCGTCATCGGCATTCTCGCCTCCCGCATCAAAGACCGGCTGCACCGTCCCGTGATCGCCTTCGCCCCCGGCGGCAACGGTGAAATCAAAGGCTCCGCCCGCTCGATCCCCGGCGTACACATCCGCGACGTGCTCAGCGACATTGCCGCCCGACATCCACAACTGTTGAGCCGCTTCGGCGGCCACGCACTCGCCGCCGGTCTCGGCCTGAAAGCCCAGGATTTCAAGCGCTTCGCGGAAATATTCGAAACCGAGGTCGCCAAGCATCTGGAAGGCGTCGACCTCGATCACGCCCTTCACTCCGACGGCGAATTGACCGCCCACGAGCTGCGACTGGAAAGCGCGGAGCTTCTGCAACAGGCCGGCCCCTGGGGGCAGGGCTTTCCGGAACCGCTGTTCGACGGCGACTTCGAAGTCGTCCAAAGCCGCGTGGTCGGGGCCAGGCATCTCAAACTGGTGCTGAAAACGCCCGATCAGGCCCGCATGGTGGACGCCATCGCCTTCTTCGTCGACCGGCCGGAAAACTGGCTGGGCTATCGGCGACTGAAGGCCGCCTACCGGCTCGACGTAAACGAATTTCGCGACAACCGTAGCGTGCAGCTGCGGATCGAATACATGGAGACATGCGGGCCTTGACACAGCCCCGCCGTTTCGCGCATAGACGCCTCACTCCGGCCCATAGCCGCAGTGTTCCCCGGCCGAGATGCGATTCGGCAGGTACTGCCCCTTCCCCAGAGCAAACCCTGAATTAAGTGTCAGCCAGGTGAACTCTTGAGCTTTGTGCACCGCCGCTTCCATACCCAGCCCCAGCGCCAGAAAGCCCGCCAGCGCCGACGCCAGCGTACAACCTGAGCCGTGATAGCTGTGCGGCAGCCGTTCCCAGCCAAAGGCGCGCATGCCATCCGGACCGTACCAGCGATTGATAACCGCCTCGCTCGAATCATGGGTGCCTGTGATCAGCACATGGTCACAACCGAGCCTCAACAGCTCATCCGCGCACTCGTCCAGATTTTCCCGGCCGCCCGCCAATTGCCTGGCCTCCATCGTGTTGGGCGTCAGCACGGTGGTCAATGGCAGCAGTAGGGATTTGAGCGTTTCGATTAAATCCTCGCGGGCTACCTCCGTACCGCCACCAGCGGCCAGAATCGGATCGAGCACCACGGGTACGCCCGGCAGCTCGCGCAGGATTTCCCAGACCGCCCCAGCAATGGCGGAACTGCCCAACAAACCGATCTTGACCGCAGCGACAGGCAGATCGTCAATCAGCAAACGGGCCTGCGCGAGGAAATCCTCTTCTCTCTGGGGCAGGACAGATCGAA
>DATIXD010000196.1:0-4787 GCA_035518875.1 Methylococcaceae bacterium
ACCGCGGCGGTCGTGGCCAGCACCAGACCCACGGCCAATAAGATGATCGGACGAAGGTTGGCGCGAAAATCCCGCCAGGACGTGAAATAAGCGGCAGCCCAGAGTATGGGCGGCAGGAAGACCACGAAGACCAGATCGGGATCAAGATGAACCGTGGGCAGACCGGGGACAACCCCCAGAAACGCCCCGCCGACCACCAGCAGGATAGGGTAGGGAATGCTCAGCTTGCGGGCGACCGTCGTCACGGCCAGCACGGCCATCAACAGCAGGATGATGATTTCGAGCTGGTGGAGATTGTCATGCATGCTGACGAGTCCTCGTGCCCGGGCCGATCCAACCCACTTACGCAGCCGCCATGGCACACCGTCAAGACAAGACACCTTTCCCGTCCCACCGTCGTCAGCGGGGCCGGGCCGGGTGATGGCGGTGTGCCTGTGAACCTAACGCGGCGGCGCCTGCTTCGATTCATCGCCCGCGGCAACGGCCGCGACGACACCGCCAGATTCGATCGGGGACTTTTGGATGTAGGCGCGGGCGATCATCGGTTGCAGGGTCGGTGCCAACGACTTCAACACCTGCACCGGCAAGGCGCTGGTGAACTGGTAGTGTGCGGCCGCAGGCCCTGTGACGTAGGCCGTCAAGGCGCCGAAGTGTCGATCGCCGAGCATGAAGGCAAAGGTAGCGGTCCGGCTGACCACCTGCTCCGCCAGCAAGCGGCCCCCAGCGCCGTTGATCTGACGGCGGTGATCTCCCGTTCCGGTCTTGCCGGCTATAACGAGCGGATTGCCGTCAGGCCCCTTGTAGGCACCATTGACGCGCCTCGCGGTCCCATTCTCGACGACATTGACGAGCGCCTTGCGCGCCGTTGCGGCCACCTCCGACGACAACACACGTTGCCCCCGGGCCTGCGGCAATTGCATCAGCGTCTCGTAGGGCGTGCCGGCGGCGAAGTGCACGGAATCGAAGCGTTGTATGGGGTAGCGTACGCCGTCGTTCATCAAGATCCCGAGCAGTTCGGCCAGCGCCGCCGGCCGGTCGCCCGAGGCGCCGATAGACGTCGCGTAGGAAGGGGTGAGAGCCGCGAAGGGATAGCCCAACTGCTGCCAGGCGCGATGAATCTGGGCAAAAACCTCCTGTTCCACCAACATGCGGATGCGCTTCTGCTGGGCGTAATGGCGAGTGGACCGGAATAGCCAACGATAGACCTGCTGACGCTCGAAGACGCTGGCAGCGGTGACTTCAGCGAAGGTGGCATTAGGATGCTTTACGAGATAACCGGCAAGCCAGAGCTCCAGCGGATGAAGGCGCGCAATATACCCGCGGTCGTGAAGATCAAAGCTGTCGATGGAAAACTTATCGTAGAGCGCCGCGATGTCCTCCGCCGAGACGGAACGCCGCGGCAGATTTGCCTTTAGATAGCTCGCGAACTCCGACAAATCCTTGGTCGGATAGACCGAGCGGTAGACGGTTGCCAAACGCTTGGCAATTGGGTGGACGCTTGCCGTGAGTAGCGCCAACGCCTCTTGTTGGGTCTTACCCCGATATTTGCGATAGAAGCGGCGCAGATAGGTTTGTCCTTCGATGTCCGCAAAGCGCTGGAGATATTCGGCTCGCTTCTGACTGTTTTCCTCATCCAGCCACCGGCCGAGGCCGTCGGGCCGGTACAAATGGTGATAGACGACGTCCCGCATCAGCCGAATGAAGACCAGGTTCACCGATTCCTGCAGCGCCACACGCACCGACATGATCTTACGATTGTCGTCCTTGTTGAAATTGGCGAAGACATGTATTCCGCCCCCGGTCATAAAGGCCTCGTAAGGGCTGGCGGAGTAGCGCCGCTCCATGGCAGCGTCGAGTATGGCGGAGAGCGTTATTCGCGGGTTGGCGAGCAGCTGGTCGATCACCCAGCGAGAGAGGTAGTCGCGCGGATGGAGCTGAACGGCGCGCAATGCCTTGGCCGGCTGCTCCGCGTATTGCTGATAGAGGGCGGCGATGAGTTCGAGGTAGTGCACCGTCGTGCGCAGTTTGGCCGTGGAACCGAGGTCGAGCTTTATCCCCTCGTTGACGTCGAGCGGTTCGTCGTAGTTGTCGGCCTGCACCCGCAGCAAGTTTCCCTGCGGGCTGTGCTCGTACAGGATCAGGCTATAGACGATGTCGCTCAAATCATTGGTCGCATCGAGCAGGTGGAACCCCATGACGCCGGCGGCACGCGCCGCCTCGGGGTCTTTCAGTTGGCGCAAGGCGGTCGCCACCGCATTTTGGGTCTTCTGGTCGATGGTCGAGCGGGCCGTCGCATCGACACGATCAAGGTCATAAAGCCGCTCTACGCCCAGGGTGGTCGCCAAACGGGTGCGCAACACCGTTTCGGTCTTGCCACCGGCGGATGAAGTGGTGGGCGAAGGCTTGGACTCTGCCATCAGCTCGGCCTGAACATTCAGCGCGGCATCGCGGAGGGCAGAGGGGATGACTTGCTCGGCAGCCAGCAAGGGCAAATGGCGATCGGCCAACTGTTGGAGGTCTTGTTGCCCGGAGACGAGATAATACGCAGGGCGCCGCTGTGCCAATAGCAGACACAGCACCTGTCGGTAGGCCTTTGCCTGCTCGATGCTGACGCTCTCGCCGTTCTGGATGCTCGGCGAACCCAGCAAGCGGTTGACATTGGCAAAGTCGGAGCCGAACCACGCCCACAGCCCATCACCCAGTCCGTGCACCTCGCCATAACCGGGCGCCGCGGCGAGCGGCATGGAATTGAGATAGGCCAGAGCGATGTCGCGACGGGCCTTGGTCGTGTCAGCGCCACCCAGGTAGGCACGCAGAGCCGCGCTGCCCATCTGCCTCAGTTTTTCCGTAGGGTTATCGGTACGTCCGCCGGGGGAATGGCGGTATTTCTCCAACTGGGTGGCGAGCGTGCTCCCGCCCGGAACACCGATGTTGACGCCGAGCTTGCGCGCCATCAAATCCATCGTGGCGCGTGCCAGACGATCCCACTCCACGGCGGGATTGCGGTGGGGATGCTGCTCGTCAAGCAGCTCGCGGTTCTCGATGAAAAGCAGTGTTCGGAGAATAAGGGGCGGGATGGCCTCGAATTCGGAATAGACCCGCGCGGGATAAAGCGCACTGAAGAGGGGCTGGTTATCGCGGTCGAAGACGGCGAGGCCGGCCTGGGTCTTCTCCAAGTAGGACGGGAAGAAGCCCCGATCCACGACCTTCAACAGTTGCGGTGAAAAGCGCGCCTGCGCGACCACGGCGAAGCCACGCTTCTGCAAACGCTGTAAAAAGCGCGGGAGTGCGGTGTAACCGAGGCGCTGGTCATACGGCCCCGCTTCCGGATAGCGCACGGCATCGCTGCTCCCGGGTTCCAGACGGTATGTCAAGTCGGCGTCGAGGGTGGATAAGTAGCGGGCCTGCAGGTTGGAGGTGCGCATCTCCGCGGCGACCAAATAGGCGCAGCCCAGGAACAATCCCGTCACCGCTAGGGTCAGCAGTAACTTATCTAGCACCTTCCGCCGGTTGTTCATACCCTTTCCCATTTTTTGGAACTCGACCAAACATTAGACCAAGAACCGTGCGGCGAATGAACGATTTCGGAGTCCGGACGAAAAAATTTTTCTCGGGATCATCCCGCTCGACAGTGGCTCGGGCAGGGTCAAATTGTCGCCGTTTCGCACTAAAAAGGCTACGCCATGGGAGGGGGCAGCTCAAGGTGCGCGTCACCACGCCGCACGAGATCAAGGGTCAGGAGGACTATATCATCAAGCACTTGAGTTTGGCTCACCTGACCCCCCCTACGAAGATTGTCCCGCCTTTTCCAGCGTTTCGAGAAGGATCAGGATTTCGGCGGCCATGGTGTAGTGCAAATCCGGGGCGTCGGCCAGGCGGCGGTCGCGGCTGCCGGCGACGATGGCCTGGAGGGCCTGGATGAACCAGGTCAGCCAGGCGAAGCCAGGATCGGTGGCGAGTTCCTGAAGCAAGGACGCCGCTTCCGCCGCTTGGCCGGCGAGCAGAAGCTGAGTCACGTTGAACGCGATGCGGCCGGCGGGATCGTGGTTCTCGCCGCCTGCGCGGCGGTAGGCGAGGTAGGCCTGACGGGCCTGGTTGCCGGCTTCGGCGGCGGCCTTAAGATCGCCGGCGTCGGTCTCGATGCCGGCGAGGATGGCCCAGGACTTCCAAGGCGCGGAGGCGTGGCTGAAGCCGGATTTGCATCGGATCGCCCGGCGGATTTCCTGCCGGGCTTCGTCCAGGCGGCGGAGCTTCCTCAAGGAATCGGCGAGATTGCTCCGCCTGCGGCCTTCGCCGGCCTGATCGCCGATTTCGATGGACTTCTCCGCCGACTGGCGGAGGAAGGCGACCGCTTCCTCGGTGCGGCCGAGGGCGTCGGCATAGAGGATTCCCAACTGGCCCAGGGTGCTCGCCTGCCCGGCCACGTCGCCCAGCCGCACCTCGATCGCCAGGGCTTGCCGGTAGGCATCCTCCGCCGCCTCGTAGTCGCCCGCCTCCTGATGGGCCCTGCCGGTCTGGTGCCAACTCACGGCGACCATGCCCGGCTCGCCCAGCCCGGTGAACCGCCGCCGGGCTTCCGTATAGGCCTCCAGGGCCTCCCCGTAGCTGTGTTACCGCAGGCGGACGGTGCCCAGTTGGATTTTGCCCACAGCTACATCCCGATCGGCACCGTGTTGTTCGTCGCGGCGGATGGCTTCCTCGTAGGCCGCCGCCGCTTCGTCGAGCCGGCCCAGGTCGAGCAGACAGTCGCCCCGTTCCGTGAGACAGGTGGACGCCATTCGCTCCGC
>DATIXD010000197.1:0-12956 GCA_035518875.1 Methylococcaceae bacterium
GGGCAGGACGGGATAGAACTTGGTATTGCGCATTGCGGCATCGTAGATGTGCTGCGTGACGATGGCACCTTCATAGGTAGCGCCGCGACCGGAGTCTGGAGCGGCAGTCTTTTCGTAACGCGCCCTAAGTTTGGGTGTGCAGACGACGAGCACGATGTCGGCCTTATCGATGCAGCCTTGCATCCATGCCTGCCAGCCCTCGGGCGGCGGGCGATAGCCGTAGCCGTGGTCGGTGAGCACGGTGCAGCCGTTTCGGCCGAGCCAGTCGGCCAGATCCTTTACGGACGCACGCAGGCTTTCGCTTTCGTGGGCATAGCTGATGAAAACGACGGGCGACTGCTTCGTTTGCGGGCTTGCCGGCATAACGACTCCATTTTCTTCCATTCCAAGGCATTGACGAATAAGGGACCTTGCGCTCAACCGATGGCGTGGGCGCACTGAGCTCATAGTATGCCAAACGAGTCCCTTGTAAATCTAAGAGTTCGCCAGGTTCAACCCGCGAGACGTCGAACGCAGTGATCGTGCTGAAGCTTCGCCATGTCGTGATATGCGAAACCCAGGTCGCAAGGACTAACGAGGTATAGTCGGTCAAACCTAGCCAAGGACATCGGCTTCCGGGGGCAATCTCTCATCCTCGCCCACATCCATTCCCCCTTAACTTCTAAGGCCATCAGTCCCGATTTGAAGCAGAGCTCCCCGTTTTTGCTCATACCGTCGAACGTCTTGCAAGCTTGCAAGGCGGCATCTTGCGGAAAACGGCCATTCCAACAGCACCCTAGAGATATGGACTGAATCGGCCTGAATCCTGCTTATCAAAATCGGAGCCTTCTTCCGGCCTCGGGGCGGGCGGTTGAGAATTCGTTAACAGGGCGCTATCGCACCATGGATTTCAAACATGCTATTGGTCTGAGCTCCACATATTTGAATCCAGAGGAGGAGCGGCTCCGCCGCCGCCACTTCCTGAACATCAACCTGACGCTAGCCGCGGCGGGGCAGCCCATCTGCGAACAGGTGAATAACGGCGACTTCATGGATGTCGCCCGCGATCTGGTCGACAGCTTTCGAGCTCAGACCCGTTTGGCGCCCGAATACCTGTGTCCCCCGGACCAGCGCGTCCAGAATTTTCTCGATGCTTATCTGAGAAGGTTCGGGTTGCCCGTACCGCGTTTGCCGTCCACCACTCTGGTCCTGCACCGTTATGGGATCGCGCGCGAACTCTCGTTACCCCCGGGCAACGATCGCTTCGAATCGGACATCGTCAAGAGTTACCGGGTCCGTCAAGGCATTCTGCATAACACCCTGCGGGACCGCCGCACCACAATGGGTTCGTTCCATATCGTAGAAGGTGGTTTGCCCGTTCCCGGGGACAAGCGGGAAACGCCGGTCATCGCATTTGTCCGCATGCTGGAAGCGGCTTTGAATCCGCCCGACGAACTCATGCGGCTGCCCTTTACCGCCGATGAGGAAGAACCCGCCGAAATTTTCGCTTCCCTGCTGATTCGGCCCGTGGTTTGCCCGGCGGTCGCCGGCGTGTCCAGCGAAAAAAAGATGGAGATCCGTTTTTTCGCGCCGGGCGGTATGGTTTCCAACCTGGACTTCGTGGAAAGCATATTCGGCAATGGCGGCAACCCATATCTGCCGGAGAACGATGCCGGTCTGGATATCGATCACTGGACCGGCCATACCGGGTGCGTCATTCTGGCGCCCCACATTCTCGGCATGAAAAAGAAGGACCTGGGCCTACCCTCGGTGGAGGCGGCCAGTTCCAGGCAGATCTCCGATGGCATGTTCTGGACGCACGAAGACGAGCTCTACAACGAGGGCAAGCCCTTCAAAATCACGGCCCGCGATGAATCCGGGGTGATCATTACCATCCTCTCCGACAACTACTTCGGCTATTGCAAGAAGGAAGTCAAAACCCAGATCAGCTTCGCGGCTAATCTCTATGGTTTGGCCGAGGAAGAGCACGCCGGAGGCGCGTTGACCTTTGCGTGCCACAACCACGGCGAAGAGTTCGGTTGCGACGACCGCACGCAAGTCACGGATCATACCTTCTCCGAGATCAAGGCCCTGTACGGCGACATCATGGACATACAGCCCGAAGGTTACGGCATCGACAGACGATTTCCGCAACTCATCTATGTGCCCGAGGACGTGCAATTCGACCTGAATCGTCAGCGCATCGGCTGGAGCAAGGACGATTGCGAGCAGAGCATCAAACTGCAACCCGACAAAATCTACATGCTGCCCAGCGGTTACAAGGTTTCGATGCACAAACACCCCGCAGCCCCATCCTGGAGACTGGTGGGGACCGCCGCGGAAGGCGTGTTTTGTCACAAGCCGTGCACGGTCTCGGGGGGCGGCAAATCGGAAATTTCCAAATCCATCGAAAACACCGTGCTGTTCGGCCCGGTATTCGTCGCCGACCTGAAGGACGATCTGGATCAGGTGGACGCCATTTTCCGCCGCGACTACAGCAACCGTTTCCTGCCCGACGCCGAGCCTTATCTCGGCCAGCCCCACACCAGCCGTCCGCTGCTCAGCCCAAGGCGCAGTCTCGGCTCGGTGATCAAGTTGCTGACGCCTTCCAACCGTTACACCCCCGAATATAACGCGTGGCTGGAAAACCTGCCCAACCGCATCAAATCCATCGTGTTCATGATCAAGCGCTTCTACAAAGCGGAATGGGGCGATGATTGGCGCAGGCACTTTGCCGTGGACGTCATCAACGGCTGTCCCGGCAACGAGTTGAAGATGGGGGATCGTACTCTGGTGGCCTCTTACCTCCGCGTGGGCTTCGCCGACAACGGCTCCTGGCGGGTGTTCAAGCTGCGCCAGGATTACGTCCCGGCGGAAAAACTCCAGATGGAAGACGACATCACGGCCAGCGTCGTGGTGCCCTTGCAGCTGCTGAAAAACAAGCCCGAGAGAATCGGCAATCCTTGCGTGAAACTGACACACAACTGCGAATACCGTTTGTTCCAGCGTCCGGATGACGCCATTCACCGGGGCATGGATGTCGAAACGGAAAAGGATCTGTCCGCGCCCGGCAATTTCCTCTCGAACTACGAAGCCCTGGGCACCCGGGAGGTGCAATCCTTGGTCGAAGACGTGATCGGCTTCAATCAATACAGCGCACCGATGAAGTCTTTCTTGCGCGATTCCCTGGATGCGGGCAGCACGTTCACTGTATCTCCGGCGCACCCGCGCCTGGTGAACGGCAAGCCCAGCAAGAATCCCCGATATCTTCAGCTACGCCAGGATCTGCAAGACGAATTCAAGCCTTACTTGGCGGCGATGGGCGCGCGTTTCCACAGGCGTGTGCCGCTCCACGACGAGGTGGTCTTCCCGGTCAACGCCGTCCTCTCGGGACGCCGCAACAACCCGCCGGAGCCCGACGTCCGGCCTCTGTGTGTCTACAATCCGATCCATTATCAAGAATTGCCCGAACTGTTCATGGACTACATCTGCAGTTTGACGGGCAAGTCCCCCTCGACAACCGGCGCGGGCAGCGAAGGCGCGCTGACCAAAGGCCCCTTCAACGCCTTACTGCCGACCACCGACCTGAACAATGCGCTAGTCGCTTCGATACTCACCGGCTACGGTGGCTTTAGCAGCGCAGCGGGCTACGTGGGGCCCAAGGTGCGCATCGATCACGATATCAGCCTACTGGTTCCGGAAATCTGGTCGCGCCTTCCTCCGCAAGCCACCGACCCGGCATACCTGATCCGCGAAGGCCATCTCGAACGCTTGGGTGACTTTGAGTATGCCGGGCGGCGGGTACTGGCCAGCCGGCTGGGCTACCGGATCACCAGTCATTTCGTCCACATGTTTCTTGCCAAGCTCTTCGATGCGCCTTTGGCGGTATTCGACGAGGCCATACTGAGGCCGGAAACCCAGGATCTCGCCTGTTTTGTCGATGGCGTGGACAACATTGTCGAAGCGCAACGTATTGTCGCCCAACACTATCTCAACGACGGCAGCATCGACGAGGCCTGCCCTCCCCTTCGCGCATTGCTGTACATCATGGCGACCGGAAATTATCAAGGAAAGGACATCCACCACGATGAAATCCGCGCACTGTTTAGCCGCGAAAGTTTGCTGGAGTCGGACTGGTACCGGCAGCGCCTGGAAGTCAAACAGGCGCGGGATGTCGCCTTGTGGCAGCGTCACATTGCCTATCTCGAGGATTTTCTTGGCCAGGAGAGCCACGCTTATTACGCCAGACGTTTGCGTCTGGAAGAGCGACTGACCCGAGCAAGGCACATGCTGGCCAAGGCCATGGAGCCGGAATATCGGGCGTTTTTGCTCGGCACGCTTGGGGCCGACCCCATGAGCATGGGCCAGGGTTCGATTCTGCATGAGGCGGCTGAACCGATCCAGGTAATGCGTTTCCCGTCCTATACAAACTTCTGATTCGCCATGGGGATTGCGATGGGTTGTGAATACCACTGATCAATGGCTGGTTTGAAGCGATTCGAAATGGTTTCCGAATCTTCCGCGCATTCACCTCATCAATAGTGACAAGAACAATGAACTACGATCCTTTAGATGACGGAATATCCTGCGTCCAATACGTCGATCACATGGGCGATGACCTTCGCGTCGTGAACGCAGCCCGTGCCAGCTTCGACAAGGAGAGTCGTTACGAATGTGATGAAACAGGCAAATGGCTGCTCGAAGAGGACAAGCAGTTGATCGAGTATCTCGCCGGCCACGAACACATTAGTCCGTTCTTCCATCCGCAAATTTGTGTACGCATCAATATGCCTCTGTTCTTGGCCCGGCTCTGGTGGCGATCGACGGTGGGCGTCTGCCGCTCCGAAGTCTATCGCCGTTACGTGACTTCAAAGCCGCAGTTTTATTCGCCGCCATCCTGGCGACGAAAAGCCAATAATGCTGAGGACGCGATGGAGGAAACACTCGAACCGGCGGCCGCGAAAGCCTTTTCCGAGCAGGTGGAAAGCTTCTACCGGCAAGTCCAAGCCATGTATGCCGAAGCGCTACGCCTGAACATCGCGCCGGAAATAGCCCACATGATACTGCCGCAATCCATGTATACGAGTTGGATCGAAACCGGCAGCTTGTATTATTTCGCGAGAGTTTGTGGCTTGCAGTCTAGCCAGAGCGCTCAGAAAGAACTTCGCCTCTTTGCCGAGTCGGTGGGAAAGATTGCGCTTCAGCTGTTTCCGGTGTCCTGGGCGGCGCTCCATTCCCACGGCAACGGGCCTGCAACGCATGCGCCCAGCCCAGGTTAAACGGGATGAATCCGTCGACTTGCAAAGATTTTTACCGGGAAAGAAAACCAATCAACTTTTATTGAGGCATGATTTATGAGTGCAATCGTCACTTGCTCCCAGGAACCGGGCAAAGCCGATATTCCGGCAGTACGGCCCACCCCCAGGAGTCCCAAGGAAGATCATACGAGCCTGGGCAAGGAGGAAATGAAAAGGGCGTTTCTCGACAACCTTTTCTATGTCCAAGGAAAATTCCCGGTTCTAGCGACTAAGCACGATTATTACATGGCCCTTGCCTACCTGGTTCGCGACCACATGCTGCATCGCTGGGTAAGCACCGCCGCCGCCTACACGGCGAAGAAGGCACGCACCGTTTGCTACCTATCTGCCGAGTTTCTCATGGGGCCGCACCTCGGCAACAACCTGCTCAACCTAGGAATAGGCGCTCAAGTCAAACAAGCCCTGGAGGAACTGGGCCTGAGCCTGGACGAACTCATGCAGGAGGAAGCCGAGCCAGGACTGGGCAACGGCGGCCTTGGGCGTCTGGCTGCCTGCTATCTGGAATCCCTGGCGACGCTGGAAATTCCGACGCTGGGTTATGGCATCCGCTACGAGTTCGGGATTTTCGAGCAGGAAATTGCCGATGGCTGGCAGGTCGAGCGTACCGACAAGTGGCTGCGGTTCGGCAACCCCTGGGATATCGCGCGCCCCGAGTGGGCGGTTGAAGTCAAACTGGGTGGCCATACCGAACATTTCCAGGACCCACAGGGAAAAGCGGTTGTGCGTTGGGTGCCGGAACGGACCGTAAAGGGCATTCCGTACGACACGCCGATCGTCGGCTATCACAACAACACCGCGAATACCCTGCGGCTCTGGTGTGCCGAAGCGCCAGAATCCTTCGATGTCGCGGTTTTCAACCGCGGCGATTATTACGGGGCAGTGGAAAAGAAGGTCGTCTCGGAAAATCTCACCAAAGTCCTGTATCCCAACGACGAACAAATCAAGGGTAAACAGTTGAGACTGGAGCAACAGTATTTCTTCGTCTCCTGTTCCCTGCAGGACATGTTGCGGATCATGCGCGTGCAGCGCATCCCGCTGGAAAAATTTCACGAAAAATTCGCCATCCAGCTCAACGACACACACCCGGCCATCGCCATCGCCGAGTTGATGCGACTGCTGGTGGATGAACACGGCATGGTTTGGGATACCGCGTGGGAGATTACCCGCAAAGCCTTCGCCTACACCAACCACACGCTGATGCCCGAGGCACTGGAGCGTTGGCCCATCGGAATCTTCGCGACCCTGTTGCCCCGCCACATGGAAATCATCTACGCCATCAATGCTGCCTTTCTCGATGAAGTGATGGCGCGCTTTGAGGGCGATGTGGCCCGCCTGCAGAGGCTATCGCTCATTGACGAAAACGGTGAGCGCTATGTGCGCATGGCGCATTTGGCCTGCGTAGGCAGCCACGCCATCAACGGCGTCGCCCAACTGCATTCGGAGTTGCTAAAAAGCGATGTGCTGCGCGACTTTTACGATCTGTGGCCGGAAAAATTCCAGAACAAAACCAACGGAGTAACCCCGCGGCGTTGGGTCGCCCTGAGCAACCCGGCACTCTCCGGTTTCATTACGGAAACCATAGGCCCCGACTGGATCACCGACCTTGGCAGGCTGGAGGCGCTGGAACCTTTGGCCGACGATCCCACCTTCGGCGCGAAGTGGCGCGAAATCAAAAGGTTGAACAAACACCGGTTTGCGGTTTTCGTGCAAAGAAACACCGGCATCGGAATTGACCCGGACTCGCTGTTCGACGTCCAGGTGAAGCGTATCCACGAGTACAAGCGCCAGCACCTGAATATCCTCAACGTGATCCACCTGTATCTCCAACTCAAGGCCAATCCGAAGCTGGACATCCAGCCGCGAACGGTTCTCTTCGGCGGCAAGGCGGCTCCCGGTTATCACATGGCCAAGCTGATCATCAAATTGATCAATTCGGTGGGGGCCGTCGTCAATCGCGATAAAGCGATCCGCAATCAGCTCAAAGTGGTTTTCGTGCCCAATTACAACGTGAGCAACGGGCAGCGCGTCTACCCGGTCGCCGAACTCTCCGAACAAATTTCCACGGCCGGCAAGGAAGCCTCCGGGACCGGCAACATGAAGTTCCAGATGAACGGTGCATTAACCATCGGAACCCTGGATGGCGCCAATGTCGAAATGCTGGAAGCGGTTGGAGCCGAGAATTTTTTCCTGTTTGGGAACACGGTGGAGGAAATCGGCCGACTGCAAAGCCACGGCTATTGGCCCTACGATGTCTATCAGACGAATCCCGCCCTCAAGGAAGTCATTGACCTCATAAGCTCCGGATTTTTCTCCCGCGGAGATACCGAGCTGTTCCGGCCGCTGGTGGAAAACTTGCTGTACAGCGACCCGTTCTTTGTTTTGGCCGATTTTCACTCTTACGCGGACTGTCAGGATCGCGTCAACGTCGCGTATCAGGATCGCGCCCAATGGACGCGAATGTCGATCCTCAACGTGGCACGCTCGGGAAAGTTTTCCTCGGACCGGGCGATTCAGGAGTATTGTCGGGATATCTGGCATGTGGATCCCGTTGAGGTATCGCTCCTACGTCAGCACAGGTTGATGCCTAGCTCGATACAATAGTCTCCCGACCAGCCGTAAAGCTGCCCGGCAATTTGCCACAAGGGCAGCGATCTTCGTGCAACGAACTGTCGCATCCCAAGAGACCGGCATCGGGGCATGATCGCCCCGAATTCCGCCGGCACAAAAGTCTTTGCGGCCTCACGCCACATGAGAAAGCGCAGCGGAACCGCCGCACCGTTGCCCATCTTGCGGCGAAGCTTCCCTCGATACGCTAACGCCGATCCAGGAGGTCCCTTTTTCGCCAAAGTGCTGCGGCGACTGGCTCAAGTCTGGGCATGGACCGACATTTCGGACTTATTTTGGTGCAAGCTGCAAGTCGGTCAATCTCCTCTGGCATCGGGCATTGCGCTCAATATTCCTTATCCATCATAGTATTGCGGTTTCATACTGATTGATGGCACGCTACCTGCTTTAATCAGGCAAATCTCGTGCACCAATGGCGGTGAACGAGGAACGGACAAAGGCGTCCGTGCTCATCCCGATGATGAAGGGGTGCAGCACGACGCCTTTTTTATTGACCCATCGTTTTCCGACCAGCCTTGGGGGGATACCGCGTGAACCCGAAGACAATAAGCACGGACGGTTCCAGCCGCATGAGCGACCGAGCAGCAGGCGCCTTGGAAAAAACCAAGGTTCGCCTTGGCTTCATTCCGCTGACGGACTGTGCGCCGCTGGTTGTCGCGCTCGAGAAAGGTTTCTTCGCGCGGCAAGGCCTGGAAGTCACGCTGTCCCGTGAGCCCTCCTGGGCAAATATTCGCGACAAGATCTGTTTCGGCGTGCTAGACGGCGGCCAGATGCTGGCCGGCATGCCGCTGGCCGCCACGCTGGGGGCTGAGTCCTTCGTGCAAGCCATGGTCACCGGCTTTTCCATGAGCCTGAATGGCAACGCCATCACCGTTTCTCATGCCTTGTACGAGCGCATGAGATCGGCTGAACCTCAAAGCCCGAACGAAATACCCCTAGGGGCAAGCGGACTCAGGAAAGTCATCGAGGAAGGCAAGGCCCGAGGCAGCGAACCCTTGCGTTTCGCGATGGTTTTCCCCTCCTCCACGCATAACTATCTCCTGCGCTATTGGTTGGCCTCAGCCGGCATAGACCCCGACCGGGACGTGGAACTCAGCGTCATTCCGCCGCCGCAGATGGTCGCCCACCTGCGTGAGGGCTTGATCGACGGCTACTGCGTTGGCGAGCCCTGGAACACCCTGGCCGTCGAGGAAGGCATCGGGCGGGTGCTGATCAGCAGCTACGAAATCTGGAACAACCACCCGGAAAAAGTCTTCGGCGTCACCCGCGAATGGGCCGAGGCACACCCCAACACCCATCGCGCCATCCTGATGGCCCTGATCGAGGCCGCCATCTGGCTGGATGAACCGGGCAATCGCGAGCAAGCCGCGGCGCTTCTGGCCCGTCCAGCCTACGTGAACATCCGCGAATCCAGCCTGCGTGCAGGACTCCTGGGCCAGTTCCGCTACCACCGCGGCGATGCCGGGAGAGCCCTGCCCGACTTCCATGTCTTCCATCGCTACGCAGCCAGCTTTCCCTGGGTGTCGCACGCCGAGTGGATCATTTCCCAGATGCTGCGATGGGGACAGCTCAAACCGCCGCTGGACATCAAACGCGCGGCGGCCAGTGTTTATCGCCCCGATTTATACCGTGAAGCGGCTGCGGCCCTGAACCTGCACTGCCCGCCAAGCGATCAAAAACCCGAAGGTTGGCATGATCAGCCGTGGCTTCTGGCGACGGCGACGGACTCGTTCACCATGGGCCCGGATCGGTTTTTTGACGGGGGCACGTTCGACCCAACCGAGCAAGGACTTTTTCCGTCCCGTCTTTCAGCCCAGCAGGAGGTATTCGAACAATCCCTTTCACCCGCTTCTCCCTGGAGATTCCGATGAACGACAAACCCAACATCACTTAAATCCGTTCTTAAACGCTCCAACAGGTCTTGCAATAGTCACATTTCGAGGATTAATCATGAACTTCAGAGAATTCAAGCAGGCCGGCCATTGGCCAACCTTGTTGTCCGCCTTTCTCTATTTCGACGTCTCCTTCATGGTGTGGGTGATGCTGGGCCCGCTATCGCTCTACATCACCAAGGAACTGGGGATGGCGGTGGAAGAAAAATTCACCATCGTCGCGATCCCGATCCTTTGCGGGGCGTTTCTTCGCATTCCGCTGGGCATGCTGGCGGATCACTTTGGCCCGAAGCTTACCGGAATTTTGGCCCAATTCATCGTCATGCTGGGAATGGGATATGTGTTCGTCTTCGGCCTGCACTCCAAGCTCGAACTGGAAATCCTCGGATTGATCCTGGGCGTGGCGGGCGCCAGTTTCGCCGTTGCGCTGCCGCAGGCCAGCCGCTGGTATCCGCCCAAATTTCAGGGCGTGGTCATGGGAATCGCCGGCGCCGGCAACATGGGCGTCGTGCTGGATTCGATGATCGTTCCCTGGCTGGCCGAAAACTTCGGCTGGCAATCGGTATTCGGATTCCTGCTGATCCCCCTCGTTCTGGTTTTCCTGACCTATTGCATCCTGGTCAAGGACGCACCGGAAAGACGGGCCCCGGTGACCTGGAGAAATTACGCGAATCTGCTGCGCGATCCCGATAGCTGGTGGTTCATGTTTTTCTACTCCATCACCTTCGGCGGTTTCGTCGGTCTCGGCAACGCGCTCCCGCTCTATTTTAGCAATTGGTATCACGTCTCCGGCATCGCCGCCGGCATGATGGTCGCCATCGTAGTGTTCGCCGGCTCTATGTTCCGCCCGGTGGGGGGTTATCTGGCCGATCGCATCGGCGGTGTTCGCTCCCTCCAGATCCTTTTTCTCGTCGTCTCTCTGTGTTATGCAACCATCGCGTTCATGCCGGAAGGACCCGCCCCCGATGCCAGCCAAGTTACGCAAGCCAAGGTGAGCGGTTGGGCTTTGTTCGCCATGCCGAACATCGCTTGGCTGTCCACGGGCATCTTCTTTGTTGGGGCGATGGCTCTGGGCATGGGCAACGGCTCGGTTTTCCAATTGGTACCCTTGCGCTTTCGCGGTGAAATTGGCGTGATGACCGGCTTGGTTGGCGCAGCGGGCGGTTTCGGCGGTTTTTTCCTCGCCAAATCCCTGGGCATCTCATGGGCCATGCAGCACAGCTTCGGCGCCGGCTTCTCGGTGTTCGCCGGTCTTCCGATTCTCGGCCTGTTCGGCCTGTTCATGGTGAAAAGACGCTGGCGAACCACTTGGGGCGCGCTGTCCGGAGCCAAGGTCTGATGTCCCGGCGACTCGGATAACCGCAAGACTGGTCGATCCATGTATAACCCGGCATTCGTGAACGATCCCAAGCTCACCATCCAGGCGGGATTCTCATCCCTACAGGGACGTCGGGATGACAATCAGGATTTCGGCGGATTCACCTCTCCATCCGGCAAGGACTTGGCGCTGCATGGTCTCATCGCCGCCGTCGCGGACGGCATGGGGGGGATGAAAGGGGGCCGCATAGCGGCAGAAACCTGTGTGCGCGCTTTCATCGACGGGTTTTACACCGCGCCCGAAACGCTGGGAGTCGAACAAGCCGCGGCGAAATGTCTGGCAGCGATCAACGGCTGGATTCATGCCGTCGGCCAGAGGGATCCGGAGTTGACCGGCATGGCGACCACCTTCACCGCCCTGATCCTGCACAACCGTCAAGCCCACCTGATCCACGTCGGGGACTCCCGCATCTATCGCCTGCGCGGGGACACGCTGGAAAAACTGACCGAAGATCACAGCTTCAAGAATCCCGGCATGGATCACATCCTCTACCGTGCCGTGGGCATCGAAGGCATGCTCTGTGTTGACTGTGCAACGCATACCCTGGAGGCGCATGACCGCTTCCTGCTGTGTTCGGACGGACTGCACGCCAGTGTCCGCGAATACGTGATACGCAAAGTGCTGTTGGAACGCATGTCACCGGAAAGCAGCGCGGAGTCACTGACTCGACTCGCCCTGGAACGGGGCAGCCAGGACAACATCACGGCACTGGTGGTCGATGTCATCAGCTTGCCGTCCCCCAGCCGCTCCGTGCTGCAGGACACCATCGGCGCGCTGCCATTGCTCGAACTACCACGCCAGGGGCAATGCATCGACGGATTTTATCTGGAGAAAATCATCTCCAGCGGACGTTACAGCAGCCTGTTTCTGGCGCTGGATCAGCGCAATCAGACCCAAGTCGTCCTGAAGTTTCCCCATCCCCTCGTCCTCAGCGAGAGCGAATACTATAGCGCGTTCCTGCGCGAGTCCTGGATTTGCGCCCGTATTCACAGCCCCTGGGTCGCCGAAGTGATCGAGTTGCCGCCCGGCCGCCAGACCCGTCTTTACACGGTACAGCCTTACTACGCCGGCAAGACCCTCGAACAACACATTGCACACTCAGGACCCATCACACTGGATGCCGGCATCGAGATCGCGCTGCAACTGTGCAAAGCCATCCATGCCTTGCACCGCCTGCGCATCATCCACCGCGACATCAAGCCGGAGAATATTCTGCTGCTGAAAGAAGGGGGCCTGAAGCTGCTGGATTTGGGTGTCGCTCGCCTGCCCGCCTGGGATGAAGACCCCGACTCGCCGATTCCCGGAACCGCCAGCTACATAGCGCCCGAACAATTCCAAGGCGAGCGCGGCACCGAGGCGACCGACGTGTTTGCCGCCGGCGTCACTCTGTTTCGGCTGTTCGCCGCAGGGGCGTACCCTTACGGCGAGATCGAACCCTTCAGCACACCGCGCTATTTGGGCAGATCGAAAAGCCTCACCGCCTATCGCCCGGACTTGCCCGTCTGGCTCGATGCCGTCCTGGCCCGCGCGCTGGCAGTCGATCCCAAAGAGCGCTACGGCGACATCATGGAGCTGGCTTACGAACTGGAGAATGGTCTGGCCAAAGGCGGTCAGATCAAGCAACGCAAACGCTCCTGGCACGAGCGCAATCCCCTGCTGTTCTGGAAAAGCGTTGCCCTGGCGCTACTGTTGGCGCTGTTGATCAGCCTGTCGCTGACGCACGCACAAGGACGATACAAGAACGCAAACCCGCCCCCATCGTAT
>DATIXD010000198.1:0-3888 GCA_035518875.1 Methylococcaceae bacterium
ATGGCGAGTAGGTCCGCCGAAGCGTCGGGCTTAATGGACCGTGAGTTCGCAACCACCCGATAGCCGCGGTCGAGAAACCCTCGGACCAAGCCCGCGCCGATGCCCTGCGACGCTCCGGTGATGACGGCGACTTTGCGTTCAATACTCATGACAAGCCTCCTTAACTAGACCAGGTTGATCACGACGTCGATGTTGCCACGGGTGGCCTTGGAATATGGGCAGGTCTGGTGCGCGGCATCCACGATGGCTTGGGCGACCTCACGATCCAATCCCGGAAGGCTGACGTTGAGACGAGCGCGGAGGAGGTAACCGTCGTCAGTCATGCCCAGGTCCACCTCGGCGTCGACGGCCCGGTCGGCAGGCAGGGCCACCTTCATCCTGCCGGCAGCCAGCCCCATCGCGCTGATAAAGCAGGCCGACCAGCCCGCGGCGAACAACTGTTCCGGGTTGGTGCCGCTGCCCGAGGTGCCGGGAGACGATAGCTTGACGTCGAGGCGTCCGTCCGAACTACGGGCCGCGCCGTCCCGGCCACCGGTTGTGTGAGTTTTGGCCGTGTACAGCACCTTGTCGAGCTGATTCATGGCACGTTCCTCTTCGAATTTGGTGTGGACACCGGAGTGATTGACGAGGATGTCGATTCGGCCAGAGTCTTTTCTAAACTCAATTAGACATTGGAAACGTTGCTTTGTTGCGGCCGACTAAACCGCTTGACCTGGCTAGACTGAAGCATCCAACGGCGTAATGACATGCCGTTTCACTCCCCGCTTAATTCTACTTTGTCAGATTCATTCCAATGTCGCCATCGACCGTCTGGCATGGGATTCCTTGGCCTGCTGGCGCAGACGATGACGCTTGGTGATGATGGCGGCCAAATCTTCGGCGGTCAATTGGCGACGGGGTAGCAGGTGAGCCAGGGCAGTAACCAGATCGTTGAACGACAGCATCGGCCACTGTTTTCGTCCCTCGGTTTTCTGTTTGACCAGGAACAAGGTTCCCAGCATGACCAGGGCCATGTGATGATGCCAGGCATCCCAGCGACGCACCTGATAATCGGCCAAGCCGCATTCACTCTTGGCTTCGCGGAAGCTGTACTCGATGAAGTAGCGCTGCGCCTGGACTCGCGCCAGTTCCGGCCAGGACACGTGGGCGGGGGCATTGGACAGGCAGTAGTGGGAAACCTCGCTGGCGCCCACTTCCCGACGAAGCAACAGATGCCAGCACTGGGCCTGGGTTTCAGTGCCGTCCCAGACCCAAACCCGGGCGTGGAGGTATTCGGCGAGCAACTGGCCTTTCTCGCCGCCGCGCAACGTCAGCCTTTGCCATGCCTCAGGCGGTTGTTCGGCCGCCCACCGGTCGACCCGCACCGGGGTCGCTTGAGCCTTGGGGTGAACCGGACGTTTCCCGCGTCCCGACCAGATCGGTACTTGTGGATCGGGGTTCTCGAGGTAGATCGTTTGATCGCAATGGGCATCGGCCATAAAGCGACCACCCCGCCGGTCCAGTCCGCGCAGAAAGGCCGGTTCCTTGCCGTAACCGCCGTCCACCGCGACATAACCGAAGCGAATCCCACGACTGATCGCTGTTTCAACCATCTCCAGCGCCAATTCAGTCTTGCTGCGGTAACGCCGCGCCTCCACTGGAATCGCCGTCTTGCGGCAGCGCACCTCGTCTTCCACCCACGCCTTGGGCAAATACAAACGGGCATCGATCAGACTGGCCATCTCGCCCCGGCACAGGGTAGCGAACACACCCACCTGGCAGTTGTCCACCTTGCCCAGGCGGCCGTTCCACTGCCGGGCCACACCGGCCGAAGCCTCGCCTTTCTTGGCAAAGGCGCTCTCATCAATCAGCAACACCGACTGCGAGCCACCCAAGACCGCGTCGGTCTCCTGGGCGATCTGGTCGGCGAACCCGTCCCAGTCGACGGCGCCTTCCGTCAGCAGATGTTGCATGGCTTGGTGATCGACCGCGTTGACTTCGCTCATGCGCAGCATGTTGGCCCGCTCCGATTGGAACAATCCGCGTACATAGCCGGCAAACGTCGCCGTGGCGTCGCGGGTTCGGGAGACGAAAAACGAGGAGAAATGCTCCAAATGCGCGCTGAGCGCTTCTGGAAGGCCCTGAAGGGCAGAACTAAGGCAGGGAGAGGTATTTTCACGAAATCATCGTGATTTACCTTTATAAAACAAGGCCTTATTATACGTGAATCCATCATCGATGGGTAGCCTATTAATCTGACAAAGTAGAATTAACCGTGTCCACGGAAGAACGTTTCCATCCGTACATCACCGGCTGACCCAGCATCGCTTTTCCGGCCTCACCTTTCCCATCAAACACAAAGTTCTTCCCGAGAGAGTTTCAGTCCTTCTGTTTGCACAAAAAACAGTAGCTTGGCTCTGATCAATATCTCCACAGACGAGAATTACAGCTGCCCTGCCGCTTGCCTTCTCTTGGGTGAAAGGACCACCGGCGCTGTCAGGTTAATTGGCGCGACATCCTTCCGGTTATGGCGCGAGCAAGCTGCTGAACGCGATCCATCGACACGGTTAGTGACTGAGCGTAAGCATAGGGCACACAATGACCACAAATTTCATCGGCCAGACGCGACACGGTCGCCAGGGCATGCTCAAAGGCGGGCGACGCTGACCAGTTCAGCGGGAGGCACGCCAGAAGTCCATCCAGTTCCCGGAGGGAGGCCGCGAGGCTCTCGAGGATGGCCTGGAGTACTGGCTCCTCCGGCGCCCATTGGGGACGGTAGAGAAGATCGTGAATCGCGCGCAGTTCCCCGACAAATACCAGGGTCGTGCTTTCCAGGCGCGATTCGACGCGCTCCAGAGGCACCGTGCCGGCATCGCACAGGGCAGTAATGGCTTGGATGTCCGACCGCACCAGATGGAGGGTGGTTTGCACGCGGTCGAGCCGGTCCTCGAAAGTGATGCGATGAATCTCGCCCATCAGCTCATCCTGTCGCCGGGAAACGAATTTGGCAACCACCGCGCCAAAAATCAGCAGTCCGGTGATGGCCTCTGCGATCGCTACGATGCGGATCGCTCCGATGGGAACCACGTCTCCATATCCCACCGATGTGGCGGTCACGAAGCTGAAATACAGGGCTGTCATCACGCCGTGCAGGCCGAGATCGAGCGGGCGGCCATGTTCCTTCAGCCCCACATCCGCCCAAAGGCCGGATAGCCAGTAAGCGATGCCGCATAGCACGATCATGCTCAGCCAAGCGAGGAACAGATTCGACGCGGACTGGCGCTCGATGAAACCGAGCACCGAGCTCCCCCAACGGTGATACCGGCTGACGGGAATGCCTTCCGGCCTTATTGGCTCTGCAAGTGCGTCGTCGCCCGTCGGGGTAGGCACAAACCGTTTCTCGAGCACCCCGCCACCCTGGATCCAATCGGCCAGGCCGCCTCGATAATGGCGCACATGAGTGTAGCCATATTCCCGCAATAATTCGGCCGCCTGCTGGGCGATGGGGCAGGTAAATCCGCCACAGTAGACGACAATGTCCGCATCATGGTCGGGTAACCAGTCACGGGCGCGGATTGGGATATCCGCGAGCGGAAGGCTGCGTGCACCCGGAATGTGCCCCTCCGCATAGGACTCGGCGGGCAGCGTGTCCACCAACACAAAGGAGGGATCACCGAGACGCTGTTCGACCTCGGCGCGAGGGACATCGAATGGGTTATCGACCGAGAAAACCTTGCTGTTCAAAACCCTGCGCCCCAGGCAGGATCATCGACTTTCCGATCTCGCCCAACTGATCGTGGTTGGTCGGCCCGGCCGGCCAGGGCCTGTAGATGGTTGCAGTCGTTGCAGCCTTGGACTCGCCTTGTAATGGCCACTCCCCCGTGATTCGCCGGTCCTTCGCTCGGACGG
>DATIXD010000199.1:0-15626 GCA_035518875.1 Methylococcaceae bacterium
ACACCCGCGAAAACGACCCATCCGATTTGGTGCGGGAGCATGTGCGCTGGGCGATCAAAAACCACGAGCGAATGATTCGAGTAACCCCGGAAGCGGAAGGAATGAGCTAGCGCATTTGCTGGGGAGCCTTGTGGCGTCTCGTAGCCTCGGTGACATTTCCTAAAACTTTGTGACAAAATGGCACTTTTGATCGCTGAGGAGAAGATTCATGCGCGTGATCCTTCTGGGCAGCCCGGGATCGGGTAAGGGCACCCAGGCTCAGTTCATTACCGAGAAATTCGGCATCCCGCAAATTTCAACCGGCGACATGTTGCGCACGGCCGTGCGGGACGGTACGCCTCTCGGGCTTGAAGCCAAGAAAGTCATGGACGCCGGCCAACTCGTCTCCGACTCAATCATCCTCGGCCTGATCAAGGAGCGAATCGTCGAGGAGGATTGCAAGAACGGATTTCTGTTGGACGGTTTTCCCAGAACCATCGCCCAGGCCGACGGCCTTGCAGCCATGGGCGTTGGCATCGATCATGTCATAGAAATCGCGGTGGAAGATGAGGAGATCGTCAAGCGCATGAGTGGGCGCCGTGTACACCCCGGTTCGGGGCGTACCTATCATGTCGTTTTCAACCCACCGAAAAATGATGGACGGGACGATGAAACGGGGGAACCGCTGATTCAGCGCGATGACGACAAGGAAGAAACGGTCCGCAAGCGCCTCAGCGTTTATCACGAACAAACCAAACCGCTGGTCAGTTATTACCGGGATAAAGCCGAGGAAGGCGCGGTCAAATTCTCCTGCGTAAAGGGCGTAGGCAGCGTCCAGGAAATCCGGGACCAAATCTTCGCCCTTTTGGTTTAGCGTCCGTAACCGGGAAAACCCAGTATTGTACATGGCGCATCGCGCTTCGATTTTCTCCCGGCCCAAAGCCACAAACCGCCGATTTTCGGCGGCCTCCCCTTAGGTAAACCTATGACCGGCAAAACACTGTATGACAAGCTCTGGGAAGACCATCTGGTTTGTAGCGAACCGGACGGTTCCGCCCTGATTTATATCGACCGACATCTCGTACACGAAGTCACCTCGCCCCAAGCGTTCGAAGGCCTGCGACTGGCTGGACGCAAACCCTGGCGTGTCGCCGCCAACCTGGCAGTAGCCGATCACAACGTCCCGACGGCAGGGCGCGAGCAAGGCATCGCCGACCCGATTTCCAGGCTCCAAGTGGAAACCCTGGATCAGAACTGCGCGGAGTTTGGCATCACCGAATTTTCCATGGCCGACCCCCGCCAGGGCATCGTGCACGTGATCGGTCCGGAACAGGGCGCGACCCTGCCGGGCATGACCATCGTCTGTGGCGACTCCCACACGTCCACCCACGGCGCGTTCGGGGCACTGGCTTTCGGCATCGGCACATCCGAAGTCGAGCACGTGCTGGCCACCCAGTGCCTGGTGCAACGTAAGGCGAAGAACATGTTGATCGAGGTAGACGGTCAGCCCGGAGCGGGCGTGACGGCGAAAGACATCGTCCTGGCCATCATCGGCAAGATCGGCACCGCCGGTGGTACCGGCTACACCATCGAGTTCGCCGGAGACGCCATGCGAGCCCTGTCCATGGAAGGCCGCATGACCATCTGCAATATGGCCATCGAAGCCGGCGCTCGCGCGGGACTCGTGGCGGTCGACGAAACCACCATTGAGTACTTGAGAGGCAGGCCTTTCGCCCCTGAGGGCGAAGCCTTCGAACAGGCGGCGAAAGCCTGGCGCAAGCTGCGTAGCGACGCCAACGCGGAGTTTGACGCCGTGATTCAACTGGATGCGGCCGACATCAAACCACAAGTCACGTGGGGCACCTCCCCCGAAATGACCGTCCCGGTTAACGCTGTCGTGCCCAATCCAGAGCAGGAAAACGATCCGGTCAAGAGGGAAAGCATAATCCGGGCGCTGCAGTACATGGACCTGAAACCGGGTACGCACATCGCCGATATCCGCGTCGACAAGGTCTTCGTGGGATCCTGCACCAACGGCCGCATCGAGGATCTGCGCGCCGCCGCCGAAGTCGTTAAGGGAAAAAAGAAAGCCGCCAGCGTCAAGCAGGTATTGATCGTGCCCGGCTCTGGCTTGGTCAAGCAACAGGCGGAACAGGAGGGACTGGACAAGGTTTTCAAGGACGCCGGCTTTGAATGGCGCGACCCCGGTTGTTCGATGTGTCTGGCCATGAACGACGATCGCCTGGAACCGGGCGAACGCTGTGCTTCCACCTCCAACCGCAATTTTGAAGGACGGCAGGGCTATGGCGGACGCACTCACCTGGTAAGTCCGGCCATGGCGGCGGCTGCCGCCATCTATGGCCATTTCGTCGACATCGGCACTGTTGGCGAGAGCTCGGAACTGGCGCCTGCCAAGCCCGCATCTACAGCCCATCCAAACAAATCAAGAAAGAGGAAAACCCAGTGAGAGCATTCAGAAAAATTTGCTCGCGCGTGGTCCCGTTGGACAGGGCCAACGTCGATACCGACGCTATCATTCCCAAACAGTTCCTGAAATCGATCAAACGCAGCGGCTTTGGCCCTTACTTGTTCGATGAATGGCGTTACCTGGATCGTGGGGAGCCGGACATGGATTGCACGAACCGACCGCTGAGTCGGGATTTCATTCTCAACGTGCCGGTCTATCAGACCGCTCAGATCCTACTGGCTAGGGAAAACTTCGGCTGCGGTTCATCACGGGAACACGCGCCCTGGGCGCTGGCCGATTATGGCTTCCGTGTTATCATCGCACCCAGCTTCGCCGATATTTTTTACAACAACTGCTTCAAGAACGGCCTATTGCCGATCGTGCTGGACACCGCAACCGTCGATCGGCTGTTCAAAGAAACCAACCCGGGGTACATGCTGACAGTCGATCTGGAATCCCAGACGATCGCCACGCCCTACGGGGAAAAAATCTCTTTCGAGATCGATCCTTCGCGAAAGCACCGTTTGCTGCACGGTCTGGACGATATCGGGCTGACTCTCCAGCGAGCGGATGCCATCAGGGCTTACGAGGCGCGGCGGGCCAAGGAAACGCCCTGGCTGTTCGCCGTCCCATCCTAGACAACCAAGGATCATCATGACCAAGAAGATTGCAGTATTGGCGGGCGACGGCATCGGCGCAGAAATCATCGCCGAAGCGTTGAAAGTCCTGAACTGCCTGCGCGAAGAGTTCGGCCTCCAGGCGGAAACGGAGGAAGCCCTGATTGGTGGCGCGGCTTACGACGCCACGGGGACACCCTTTCCGGAAGAGACGCTGGCCCTTGCCAAGGCTTCCGATTCGATACTGTTAGGCGCAGTGGGGGGTCCCAAGTGGGAGCCCCTGGATTATTCGGTCCGGCCCGAACGCGGCCTGTTGGGCCTGCGTGCCGAGCTGGAACTTTTTGCCAACCTGCGGCCGGCCATCCTCTATCCGCAGCTGGTGGCCGCCTCGACGCTGAAACCCGAAGTCGTTTCAGGGCTCGACATCATGATCGTGCGCGAGCTGACCGGCGGCATCTATTTCGGCAAGCCCCGCGGCGTCCGAACCAACGACAAAGGCGAACGCGAAGGCTACAACACACTGGTTTACAGTGAATCGGAAATCCGCCGCATCGCGCACATCGGCTTCCAGATCGCACGCAAGCGCAACAAGCGTCTATGTTCGGTGGACAAGGCTAACGTGCTCGAATGTACCGAATTGTGGCGTCAGGTCGTGATCGAGGTATCAAAAGACTATCCCGATGTCGAGCTGAGCCATATGTACGTGGACAACGCGTCGATGCAGTTAGTGCGGAATCCCAAGCAGTTCGATGTGATCGTCACCGACAACATGTTCGGCGACATTCTTTCCGATTGCGCCGCCATGCTGACCGGCTCGATCGGCATGCTGCCTTCGGCCTCCCTAGACAAGGACGGCAAGGGCATGTATGAGCCGATCCACGGCTCCGCGCCTGACATCGCCGGTAAGGGCATTGCCAACCCCATTGCAACCATCCTATCGCTGGCCATGATGCTACGCTACAGCTTTGGTGACACGGTTTCCGCCGACCGCGTGGAACAAGCCGTGGTTGCCGCACTTGATGCGGGTTACCGTACTGCTGATATCCATTCCGAAGGCACGATCAGGGTCGGAACAGATGGCATGGGCGATGCGATCGTCAGCGCGCTAGCATCATTGAACCGATAATCAGCGAGATCACAATATCCATATGAGCAAGACTTATAACGTGGCGGTTTTGGGGGCCACCGGGGCGGTCGGCGAAACCATGCTGTCGATCCTCGAAGAGCGGGACTTTCCGCTGGGCGAGGTCTATGCACTCGCGAGCAGCCGTTCGGCCGGCAAGCGCGTCGAATTCAAGGGCGACTCGCTGGTAGTGCAGGATGTGGCCGCATTTGACTTCTCCCAGGTGCAGATCGGTCTGTTCTCCGCCGGTGCCTCGGTTTCCGCGCAATGGGCACCCGTTGCGGCCGCTGCCGGCTGCGTGGTAGTCGACAACACTTCTTGCTTCCGCTACGAGGATGACATTCCCTTGGTCGTGCCCGAGGTGAATCCGGACGCCATCTCCCTCTACAAGAATCGCGGCATCATCGCCAACCCCAACTGCTCCACCATTCAGATGCTGGTGGCTCTGAAGCCGATTTACGATGCAGTCGGCATCGAGCGGATCAACGTCTGCACCTATCAGGCGGTTTCCGGCACCGGCAAAAAAGCCATTGACGAGCTCGCCAGTCAGACCGCCAATCTGCTCAACGGCAAGCCGATCAAAACGGGGGTCTATCCCAAGCAGATCGCATTCAACGCCCTGCCCCACATCGATGTATTCCTCGACAATGGTTACACTAAGGAAGAGATGAAGATGGTCTGGGAAACCCGAAAGATCATGGGCGACGACTCGATTCAGGTGAATCCGACCGCAGTGCGCGTACCGGTGTTTTTCGGCCACTCCGAAGCGGTGCATATCGAAACGCGCCAGAAGATCACTGCCGATCGCGCCCGCGAAATCCTTAGCGGGGCGCCTGGCGTCAAAGTCATCGACGAACACACGCCGGGCGGTTATCCCACTGCCGTCACCGAAGCGGCGGGACACGACCCGGTGTTCGTCGGTCGCATCCGCGAGGATATTTCCCATCCCCGGGGTCTGAACCTGTGGGTAGTCGCCGACAATGTCCGCAAAGGCGCAGCCCTTAACAGCGTTCAGATCGCCGAAGAGCTAGTCAAAAATTATATCTAGGACTACTCTTTCGAGAAGCAAGATCGACCAAACGCCGGATGTCCTGGACAGCTTGGCGGAAGAACGAATGAGGAGCGTGCGAAGTGCGTAAGATTTCCAAAACCATGGCAGTCATGGGTCTACTGGCCCCGATGGGCGCGAACGCGCTCGGCATTGGTGATATCAAGTTGCACTCTGCTTTGAATCAGTTGCTCAATGCGGAAATCCCGCTGGTCGTCTCGGGCGCTGAGTCAATCTCCGAAGTCCGCGTCACGCTGGCGCCACCAGACGCCTTTTCCCGCGCCGGCATCGAACGGCAACATGCCCTCACCAAACTGCGCTTCAGTCCTATTCAAAAGCCGGACGGCAGTTATGTCATCAAGATCAGTTCCCAGGACGTCATTCGCGAGCCTTTCCTGAATTTTCTGGTCGAGGTCAACTGGCCTCAAGGCCGCTTGTTCCGCGAATTCACGGTATTGCTCGACCCACCGGCCACTTTCGGGGAAACCACCCTCACCGCCCCCTTCTTGCCGGAAACGAACCGAAGCGCGAATTCGTATGACCGGATTGCCGCGGAACCGACCACGTCACCTCAGCGCGTCAGCCGCGCAACAGCCAGACCCAGCGACGAGGCTCGCATCAGCGGCTCCGAATTTGGCCCGGTCAGACGGAACGAAACCCTATGGAACATTGCCAAGCTGGTCAACCGCGATCCATCCATCACGCAGGAGCAAATGGTCATCGCCCTGTACCAGTCGAATCCGCAGGCCTTCTACCAAAACAGCGTGAACGCGCTGAAAGCGGGAGAAACGCTCAGGATACCCGACCGCGAAACGATTCTGCGCATTTCTCCCCAAGAGGCCAAGGCGCAGTTTTATGAGCAAGCTCGTGCCGGCAAACTGAGTGCGCGCAGTGAAGGCAAACCGCAGCCCGAAAACACCAAAACCACCCCTGTCGCAGAACAGCAGGGACAGTTGAAACTCGAGTCGCCGCCCGACAGCAAGACTGAAAACACCGTTCCTGGCTCCAAGGAAGACGGCTCAAAATCCAAGGGCGACATCGCGCTCGAAGTAGCGGATACCGTCAAACAAGAGAACGAGGAAATCCGCTCTCGCCTAGCCCAACTCGAACAACAACTGTCCGGCATGCAGCGCATGCTCAACCTGAAAGACGAGCAGATCGCAAGCCTCCGGACACAGCAGCCCGCGCACGAAGAATTATCTGGCGAAACCGCCGCGGCGAATCCCCCCGTTAGCCAACAAACCCCGGCGACAGCCGAGCTCCCACCCACCGCCGAATCGCCTAAGGAAACAGCGCGCACCTCGGAGACGGCGCCCCCCGCAGCAGAACCACCCAAACCGCAGCCCGCGCCCGCTGCTCAGAAGCCGCAACCAGCGCAGGCGCAACCGGCCGAAGAAGCAGGCTTCCTGTCCGAACTTCTCGACGAACCGTTCTATCTGGCTATGGGCGTTGGTGGAGCGCTGCTTGTAGTTCTGTTGGCCTGGCTGGCTGTTCGCCGCCGGACAGCCATGATCGAAGAAATGGAAAGCATCCTTGCCGCGAGCGAGATGAGAATGCCTCAGAAGTCACCAACTCCATTGGTGGTGGATGAAACGCCCTCCGAACAGATCGCGACGACCACGAAAAGCTCTTTTCTCAGCGAATTTTCCTCCAGCGACTTTGACGCTCTGGGCGGAGGAGCCGACGAGGTCGATCCGATCGCGGAAGCGGATGTCTATCTGGCCTATGGCCGCTACAAGCAAGCCGAGGAACTTATCCGCAGCGCCATCGAGCAATATCCCGAAAGAGACGAGTGCAAACTGAAACTACTCGAAATTCATTACGCAACCGAGAATAAGCAGGCATTCGAGAGCTACGCCAGGGAGATTTTCGAGCAGAACAAGGAACCCGACCCGGAATTCTGGGACAAGGTGGTTGAAATGGGTCGCGAGCTGTGCCCGGAAAGCCCCCTTTTCAGTAACGTGGGCTTCGCGGATCTGTCCACCGGTGATAATGCGTTTGTCGGGGTCGAACTACAGGGAGGCCTGACTGATTCCATCAACCTTGACGAAGACCTGATCGCCGACCTTAAACGCTTCGAGCAGGCCAATCGGAGCCCCACTGCAGAGCCCGAAGCGGTGCCAGAGCAGGTGTCCCCGCTGCGGATTGTAGAAGCCGCATCTTTATCGCCGGCAAACAAAGTTGATGAGCTCGGCGATTCCCTGAACCTGGCCGCACTGGAATTTGATTTGTCGTCCCTGAACAACGATGAATCAGCCGAGAAAGCTGTGATCAGCGAGCCTGATTTTGAATTCGACAATCTCATTCAGTTCGAAACCAACAAACAGTCCAAAACGAATGTCGCGACGGCGCCTGCCCATCCGCAACGCGACAAAACGCTTGACGATATTCTGATCGAATTGGGTGCTAAGAGCCCGTCAATACCGCAGGTTTCCGAAGGCGCTTCACAAAGCGAAAAGCGAGCCAAGGATGAATTCGACTTCGATCTGGAGCTCATATCGCCGCCCGAAAAGGCGCCCCAAGTCAACGACGAGACAGTGCTCGAGAAAATTGAAGAGCGGTATGCCGACTTAACCGACTTGGACGAACAGGAAACCAAACTGGATTTAGCGAAAGCTTATGTCGACATGGGCGACGAAGCGGCGGCGCGCGAGATACTTGAGGACGTACTCCAAAAAGGCAACGAAGCGCAAAAAACGGAAGCGCGGACTCGACGCGACAAACTGATGAAGAACTAGACGCCGCGCAATTCGAGCTTTCCGGAGAAGCCCCTGCTCTCGATTAGAACAGCCCTCTCAACCAGGAGCCTGCTTTCTCTACGGCATCATCAAGGGGGGACTGCGAACAAGCGGAAAACTCGGCGGGCGCAGATCCTGCAATGAAGGGATACTGGATCGCCGTGGTGCACGCCTCGCTGGCCCTGAGACCGTTGCTAAGATCTATCCACACCATCTCCACGTTATCCGGCGGCTCCAGTTCCAGGGGTTCCCTGCTGACCTTGCGCATTGTCGAAGCCCAAACCTGCAAGGCGCCTTGGGCGCCCGTCAACCGCGCGGACTGGTTATCGTCCCGTCCTATCCAAACCACCCCCAGATAATCGCCGGTAAAACCGGCAAACCAGCTATCCCGCAGATCGTTCGTGGTTCCCGTCTTTCCTGCGACGTTGTGGGAGGATGGCAAATAGGAATAAACCGACCGCCCCGTACCCTCCCTGACGGCCTCCTGCAAGATGGTGTTGACCAGAAACACCGCCGCAGGATCGACCGATTGCCTGACGTTCAAAGAATAACGTTGAAGCGGCTTGCCGTCCTGGGAGACCACCGACTGAATGGCCCTCAGGGGGGTCACGAAACCATCGCTTGCCAGAGTTTGATACATCTGTGCGACTTCCATCGGAGTCAGCGACGCCGTACCCAACAGGGTTGCCGGAAAAACCTCCAAGGGCCGCTCCACACCAAGATTTCTCAGGGTCCTTACGGTATGGGCAACACCCACGCTAAGACCCAGACGCACCGTCGCCAGATTGAACGAATTGGCCAAGGCGGAATGCAAGGGCACCAGCCCATGTTCCTGGTTATCATAGTTTTTAGGACTCCACGGACCGCCACCAGGATTCGTCACACGCACTGCCGTATCTTGTAGCGGCGTGATCAGTGTGTAGGCCTGCGGGTCCGCCAAGGCTGTCAGATAAACGACTGGTTTATACAAGGAACCAATCTGCCGCTCCGAATCCAGAGCCCGGTTGAAGCCGGATGACTCGGCATCACGCGAGCCGGCCAGCGCGGCAATCTCGCCGGTCGCGCGGCGGGTGATGACCGCCGCCGTCTGCAAGTTATTGCCTTTGGTTTGCTTGTCGAGCTTCTTCAAGGTCAACTCGATCGAGGATTCCAACTGTTGCTGCGCTTCCACATCTAGAGTGGTGAAAATGCGCAGGCCTTCGGAGGTCAGGTCTTCGTTGCGATATTCCTCCTGCAACTGACGCCGCACGAGATCGAGAAACGCAGGATAACGGCTGATAGCCTGATGCGGGTTCTTCAGCACGTCCAAAGGCTTGGACTTGGCTTCCTCGGCCTGGGCGGGCGTGATGTATTCCAGCGCAGCCATTTCGTCCAACACCAGATTACGGCGCCTGATAGCCTTTGTTGGGGATTTGATGGGGTCGTAGACGGAAGGTCCCCGCACCAGAGCGACAAGAAGCGCGACGTGGTGGAGTTCCAACTCTTCCAAGGAACGGCTGAAATAATACTGACTCGCCAACCCGAAACCGTGAATGGCCCTGGCGCCGTCCTGACCGAGATAAATCTCGTTTAAATACGCCTCGAGAATTTCATCCTTGGAATAGTGGGCTTCGAGCAGGACAGCCATGACGACTTCGTTGAGCTTGCGCCACCAGGTCCGTTCCGAACTCAGATAGAAGTTCTTCACCAATTGCTGGGTCAAGGTACTGCCGCCCTGCACGATACCGCCCGCGCGGACATTGGCCCACATGGCGCGAAGAATCGCCTTGGGCGAAACGCCGAAATGGTCTTTAAAATCCCGGTCTTCGACGGAGAACAGCGCGTTCAACAGCGGTTTTGGCACTTGCTCCAGCTTCACCAGAACGCGATCTTCCTTTAAAGCCGGGTAAAAACTGCCGATCTGCACCGGCTCCAGCCGCATGATGTCCACACCCTGGCGATTCTCGACCTCGTCAATGGCCTGAATCTGGGTGCCGCCGAACCGAATACGGACGTATCGCGCCGGCTCCATCTTGTCCCAAAATTGGAACTCCCGCGTCCTCAGTATGATTTCGCTCCCTCGTCTCGTGTAAGTGGCCTGCGAGGAAAGCGAAGGGTCGCTGCGGTATTTCAGTTGCTCCAGGATGGCCGAGAACCGACCGGCATCGATCGCATAGCCCGAGAACAACTCCAGAGGGCTCGCGTACACCCGGGCGGGCAAGGCCCAGCGCTTCCCTTCGAATTGCTGGCGCACGGTGTAATCCTGATAGCCGATGTAGCCTACGAATGCGACGATAAGAAAAGGCGTCAGGACAAGTATTAGCCGCTTGAGCCGATGAACAAACTTCAATTTGATTTTTCTGGATATTTTAAGAGGGTTTACGCCTTTTCCTTCCCATGGCTTTGACGAGCCCCTGCCGGGTTTCGTCGTTGGGTCTGTCTAAGCGGCCTCCGCCGCTTGATCCAAGCTGAAGGCCTCGTGCAAAGTTCGCACCGCCAACTCGAGATACTTCTCATCCACCACCACGGAAATCTTGATCTCCGAAGTCGAAATCATGCGGATATTGATGCCTTCCTTCGCCAGCGCCTCGAACATCTTGGCGGCGATGCCGGCATGGGACCGCATCCCGACGCCGACGATGGAAACTTTGACAATCTTGTCATCGCCGCTCACCTGCCGCCCACCCAGTTCCTGGCAGATGTTCCGAAGTATCTCCAGCGCCTTCCCGTAATCATTGCGATGGACGGTAAAGGTGAAGTCTGTAGTCTGATCGTCAGAGACATTCTGTACAATCATATCGACTTCGATATTGGCCTTGGCAATGGGCCCCAGTATCTTGGAGGCTATGCCCGGACGATCCGGCACGCCCAGAATCGTCAGTTTCGCTTCATCACGGTTGAACGCGATGCCAGAGATCAATGCTTTTTCCACACCTGCTTCCTCATAACTGATCAGCGTGCCCGTTCCTTCTTCGAAGCTCGAAAGCACGCGTAACGGAACATTGTATTTGCCGGCGAATTCCACAGAACGGATCTGCAATACCTTGGAGCCGAGGCTGGCCATCTCCAGCATTTCCTCGAAGGTGATTCGATCCAGCCGTCGGGCTCTCGGTTCGACTCTCGGGTCGGTGGTGTAAACACCGTCCACATCGGTGAAGATCAGACACTCCTCCGCCTTCAGCGCCGCCGCCAGTGCTACTGCCGTGGTGTCGGAGCCGCCCCGACCCAGCGTCGTGATGTCGCCTTCTTCGGTGACCCCCTGAAACCCTGCCACGACCACGACTTTGCCGGCCGCCAGATCGGAGCGGATACGGTCGGTGCCGATGTTTTCGATCCGCGCCTTGGTGTGTGCATTGTCGGTCACGATCCTGACCTGACCGCCGGTATATGAAATGGCTGGACAAGCTTTCTCCTGTAAAGCCATGGCCAAAAGAGCGATGGTGACCTGTTCGCCGGTCGACAGGAGAACGTCCATTTCCCTTGGGTTGGGGCGTGCCTGAACCTCATGAGCCAAGCCGACCAGCCGGTTGGTTTCTCCGCTCATGGCCGAAACCACGACCACCACATCCTCACCCCGTCGTCTTGCCCGGATGATCCGCTCGGCGACGTTTTTGATCCGATCGGTGCTGCCCACCGAGGTGCCGCCATATTTGTGAACGTAAAGCGCCATTTTCTTAATTAAGCTTGACCTAAGTTGATGCGAGTCGCTGTCGCACCCATTCGGGCACTTCGCGCAACGCTCGATCCAAGTGCGCGGGATCGTTGCCGCCGGCCTGGGCCAGATCGGGACGCCCACCGCCCTTACCGCCCACCCGGCTCGCGACCAGATTGACCAAATCCCCCGCCTTGATTCGGGCCGTTTGGTCTTGCGTCACGCCTGCGATGAGACTGATCTTGCCCTCTTTGACCGCCGCCAAAACGATCGCCGCACTGCCCAATTTGTTCTTGAGCTGATCGATCAGATCGCGCAACGACTTGGGATCGGCGTCGTCGAGCCGAGCCACCAGCAGTTTCAGACCGCCAATCTCGACCGCTTGACCGGCCAGATCAGAACCGGCGGCGCTGGCCATTTTCGACTTGAGGCGCTCCAATTCCTTTTCCAATTGGCGGTTCTTTTCCAGGATCTGCAGGACTTTATCGTCGAGGCCGTCGCGCCCGGACTTGACCCGCTCGCCCAATGTTTGCAACAAGCGCTCGCCGCTTTCGATCCAATCCGCCGCGCCCTGGCCGGTGACCGCCTCAATGCGGCGGACGCCGGCGGCCACGCCGGTCTCGGACACGATCTTGAAAAAGCCGATGTCGCCGGCGCGCTCAACGTGGGTGCCGCCGCAGAGTTCGGTGGAAAACTCACCGATTCTCAGCACCCGCACCTCATCGCCGTATTTTTCGCCGAACAAGGCCATCGCCCCGGCCGTCATCGCTTCATCCTTGGCCATAATTTCGGCGGTCACCGGATGATTGGCGCGAATCTGCCCATTCACTAGCCGTTCGACTTCCCGGAGCTGTTCCGCGCTCATCGGCTCGAAATGGACAAAGTCGAAGCGCAAGCGATCCGGATCGACCAGCGAGCCTTTCTGCTGAACATGATCGCCTAGCACCTGACGCAAGGCCGCATGCAGCAGATGGGTCGCAGAATGGTTCAAGGCCGTAGCCTTGCGGCGCGAATCGTCCACCTGCGCCACGCACGAAGAACCGGGGAAAAACGCGCCGGAAACGACGCGCCCTAGATGTAGGATCAGTTCGCCCCCTTGCTTGCGGGTATCGGAGACCTCGAACACGGCATCACCGGCGCGGATCACGCCCTTATCGCCCACTTGACCGCCGGATTCGGCGTAGAACGGTGTCTTTTCCAGTACCAGCGCGCCCTCCTCGCCCGCGTCCAGCCGCTCGACGGTCTGCCCTACTTTTAAGACAGCCAGCACCTTCGTATCCTCCACGAGATGCCTATAGCCGGTGAACTCGCAACGGGCATCCACCCGAATATCGTGGGAATAATCGACGGTGAAATGGCTGGCGGCGCGCGCGCGTTCCCGCTGGGTCTCCATCGCGGCCTCAAAGCCGGCCATGTCGACCGTCAGATGACGCTCGCGAGCGATGTCGGCGGTCAGGTCGATGGGGAAACCGTAGGTATCGTAAAGCTGGAACGCAGTCTCGCCCGGAATTTCCTTACCAGCCAAATCTTTCATACAGGCGTCCAGGATTCTCATACCCTGATCCAGGGTCTCGGCGAAGCGCTCTTCCTCCTTTTGCAGCACCCGCTCGACCGACGCACGGGCTTTCATCAGCTCAGGATAGGCTTCGCCCATCTCCATGCACAGCGGCCCGACCAGTTTGTGGAAGAACGGGTCGCGGATGCCGAGCTTGTAACCGTGGCGGATTGCGCGGCGGATGATGCGGCGCAAAACGTAGCCGCGCCCTTCATTGGAAGGCAGCACGCCATCGGCGATCAGGAAGGAGCAGGAGCGGATGTGATCGGCGATCACGCGCAAGGAACTGTGCGTCAGATCGGACTGCCCGGCCAAATCCGCCGCAGCCTTGACCAGATTGCGGAACAGATCGATCTCGTAGTTGCTGTGCACACCCTGCAACACGGCGGCGAGGCGCTCCAGACCCATGCCGGTATCCACCGAGGGCTTGGGCAGCGGCGCCAGCGTGCCGTCGGCGAGGCGGTCGTACTGCATGAACACCAGGTTCCAGATTTCGATATAGCGGTCGCCATCTTCGTCGCCCGAACCCGGTGGGCCGCCGGCAATGCCTTCACCGTGATCGTAGAAAATCTCGGTGCAAGGCCCGCAAGGGCCAGTGTCGCCCATCGACCAGAAATTATCCTTGGTTCCGATGCGAGCGAAGCGATGCGAGTCAATGCCAACCTCCTTCAGCCAGATATCCTCAGCTTCCCGATCCTCGTCGAACACCGTGACCCACAGCCTTTCTGGCGGCAATCCCAGCGCCTCCGTCAGAAAGCCCCAGGCGTAATGGATGGCTTCGCGCTTGAAATAGTCGCCGAAGCTGAAATTGCCGAGCATCTCGAAGAACGTATGATGCCTTGCCGTGTAGCCGACGTTCTCCAGATCATTGTGCTTCCCCCCGGCCCGCACGCAGCGTTGCGAGGACACCGCGCGGGTGTACGGTCTTGTTTCGCGTCCCAGGAAAACGTCCTTGAACTGCACCATGCCGGCGTTGGTGAACAGTAGCGTCGGATCGTTAGCCGGAATCAGCGGACTGGAGGTCACGACGGTATGACCGTGCTCCTCGAAATATTTCAGAAATAAAGCACGCAGTTCGGCGCTGGTCATGAGCGATGGTTTTCTCTTTGGGTCTTCACGATTCTATTTTTCTTTGTTCTGCCGTAAACGCTTGAACAAAGCCTGTATCTGATTTTGGCTGAATCCCCGCTGGATCAGGAAGCGAACGCGCGCGGCATATTCCCTGGGCGATACCAGCGAGCCGCCACCGTATTTCCTGGCGTAAACCCCTTCTAGCAACTCGTCCCAATCGTATGCACGCAGGCGATCTTCCATGCCTTCGCCGCCCACGCCCCGCTGACGCAGTTCCTGACGGATGCGATTGGCGCCGTAACCTTTCGCGACCCGGCTACGGATGAAGATTTCCACGTATCGCTCGTCACTTTGCAGTCCTTCCTCGCCCAAACCCCCGATCACCTCACAGGCAAGGGCTTCTTCATAACCCTTGGACCTGAGTTTACGCAGCAGTTCGGCGCGACTGTGTTCTCGTTGGGAAAGATAACGAAGACAGGCGGCCTTAGCCGCTTCGGCGGGAGCGGAATCGCTCAGAGAACGTCCTCGATCGGCTCGGATTTCGCGGTCAGCTTGGCTACGACCGGCGCGACGCCTCCGAAAGCCTTCCCGCGGATGTTCGCATCGATCTCGTTCGCGAGATCCGGCCGCTCCTTCAGGAACTGACGGACATTGTCCTTGCCCTGGCCGATCCGCTCGCCTCCGTAGCTATACCAAGAACCGGATTTTTGCACGAGTCCGTATTGCACGCCCAAATCGACCAGTTCGCCTTCCCGGGACACGCCCTCGCCATAGAGAATCTCGAACTCGGCATTTCTGAATGGCGGTGCGACTTTGTTCTTGACCACTTTCACCCGTGTCTCGTTGCCGACCACTTCCTCGCCATTCTTGATTGCGCCCAGACGACGGATGTCCAGGCGTACGGAGGCATAGAACTTGAGCGCATTGCCGCCGGTCGTAGTTTCCGGATTGCCGAACATCACCCCGATTTTCATGCGAATCTGGTTGATGAAAATGACCAGCGTGTTGGAGCGCTTGATATTGGCCGTCAGCTTGCGCAAGGCCTGGGACATGAGCCGGGCTTGCAAGCCGACGTGGGAGTCGCCCATTTCGCCCTCGATTTCGGCCTTGGGCGTGAGCGCGGCCACCGAGTCGACCACCACCACGTCGACGCTGCCGGAACGGACCAGCATGTCGGTGATCTCCAGCGCCTGTTCGCCGGTATCCGGCTGAGAGACCAGGAGGTCTTCCAGATTGACGCCGATCTTTTCCGCGTAAACCGGATCCAACGCGTGCTCGGCGTCGATGAAAGCGGCAACGCCGCCCAGCTTTTGCGCCTGCGCGATCACTTCCAAAGTCAGCGTGGTCTTGCCGGACGACTCCGGCCCGTAGATTTCCACGACCCGCCCACGGGGCAG
>DATIXD010000200.1:0-7011 GCA_035518875.1 Methylococcaceae bacterium
GGTTCTCCCCTTTTTGGTTCCGGTTCTCCGGCTGGTAGGAATCTTGGCTACGGCTACGCCGACAACGGCTATTCGATGGTTTGCGCCGCTTCCAGCCTTCGCCTCTTATCGCATTTTTCGACGCAGATGCAGTCGCCGTTACTTGCACCGCCACAACTGCCCTTGATGGCCTGGCGGCCGAACACCACACCGATTGCCATAATGAATATCACGATCGCGATGACCGCAAAACTAATCAAGAAAAGAGTCATCTATTTACCCTCCGCGTGGAATGGCCGTGGAAAGAAAGCAAGCGGCCACTAATTTTTATCGAGCCGATACCAGTATCCCGCTACGATCGCCTTCAGTGCAAGAGCCTGAAAACGAAACGAGGAGCATGAACGCTCCTCGTCGCATGAAAGTCGCGCTTTGGGCGATCAACCGCCGAAATCGTCCAGCATGATGTTTTCGCGCTCCACCCCGATGTCTTCCAACATCTTGATGACTGCTGCGTTCATCATCGGCGGACCGCAGAGGTAATACTCGCAGTCTTCCGGAGCCGGATGGTTCTTCAGATAGTTCTCGTACAGCACGTTGTGGATGAAGCCCACATAGCCGGTCCAGTTGTCTTCGGGCTTCGGCTCGGAGAGACCGATATGCCATTTGAAGTTGGGATTCTCCTCCTGCAGCTTGTTGAACTCGTCCACATAGAACATTTCCCGGTAGGAGCGCGCGCCGTACCAGAACGTCATCTTGCGCTTGCTTTTCAGCCGGCGCAACTGGTCGAAGATATGCGAACGCATCGGGGCCATGCCGGCACCGCCGCCGACGAAAACCATCTCGTTATTCGTCTCGCGGGCGAAGAACTCGCCGAACGGACCGGAAATGGTGACCTTGTCGCCGGGCTTCAGACTGAAGATATACGAGGACATCACCCCAGGCGGTGCGTCCATGCCAGGCGGCGGAGTCGCGATCCGGACATTGAGCATGATGATGTCACGCTCTTCGGGATAACTCGCCATGGAGTAGGCGCGAATGGCCGGCTCTTTCACCACCGACTCCAGTTTCCACAATTCGTACTTATCCCATTCGTCGCGGAAACGTTCCTCGATTTCGAAATCCGAGAATCTTGCGTGATAGGGGGGACATTCGATCTGGATGTAACCGCCTGCGCGGAAGTCGACATATTCTCCCGGCGGCAATTCCAGCACCAGTTCCTTGATGAAGGTGGCGACGTTGTGATTGGAGCGCACAGTGGTCTGCCATTTCTTTACGCCGAACACTTCCTCGTGTACATGAATTTTCATGTCCTGCTTGACGGTCACCTGACAGGAAAGGCGATCGCCTTCCGCGGCCTCGCGCTTGGTGATGTGCGAGAGTTCGGTCGGCAGAATATCGCCGCCGCCGTCCAACACTTTCACCTTGCATTGGGCGCAGGTGCCGCCGCCACCGCACGCCGAGGAAACGAACAGGTTGTTGTCCGCCAACGCGGTCAACAGTTTCGAGCCGATCGGCACATGGATCTTTTTCTCATCGTTGATGAGGATTTCGACATTTCCTGTCGCGACCAGCTTCGATTTGGCGCCGAGGATCACGAACACCAGGGCGATCACGATGACGGTGAAAAAGGTGACTCCCAGAATGATTTCCAACATCGTGCTTTATCCTTAGAGTTGTATGCCGGAGAAAGCCATGAAACCTAAGGCCATCAGGCCGGCAGTGATGAAAGTGATGCCCAATCCCCGAAGGCCCGGCGGCACGTCGCTGTACTTCAACTTCTCGCGTACGCCAGCCATGGCGGTGATCGCCAGTGCCCAGCCGAAGCCGCTGGAGACGCCGTAGACCACGCTTTCGTTGAAGTTGTAATCGCGCTCGATCATGAACAAGCTGCCGGCCAGAATGGCACAGTTCACCGTGATCAAAGGCAGAAAAATGCCCAGTGCGTTGTACAGGGCGGGGAAAAAGCGATCCAGAGTCATCTCCAGTATCTGCACCAAGGCCGCGATGACGCCGATGCAGCTCATCAGGGCCAGGAAGCTCAGATCGGTTTCGGTCAGGCCGGCCCAGGACAAGGCGCCTTCCTTCAGCAGATAGCTATAGATCAGGTTGTTGGCCGGGACCGTCAGGGTCTGCACGATCATCACCGCGATGCCCAGACCCAAAGCCGTGCCGATTTTCTTCGACACGGCGATGAAGGTGCACATCCCCAGAAAGAAAGACAGCGCCAAGTTCTCGATGAAGATCGACTTGACTGCAAGACTGATTAGACCTTCCATTAGTGAGCCTCCCCGTGAACGGCATGGCTGATGACGAAGTCGGCCTTCTCGACCTGAGCCGGCTTCCAGGCACGAACCGCCCAGATCAACAGGCCGATCAGGAAGAATGCGCTCGGCGGCAGCAGCAGCAGACCGTTGGGCACGTACCAGCCGCCGTCCTTCACCAGGGGCATGATGTCGATGCCGAGGAGCTTGCCGGACCCGAACAACTCCCTGACGATGGCGACGCTAATCAGCACCAGGCTGTAACCCAGGCCATTGCCGACGCCGTCCCAGAAGCTCTCCAAGGGCGGATTTTTCATCGCATAGGCTTCGGCGCGGCCCATCACGATGCAGTTGGTGATGATCAGGCCGACGAACACCGACAACTGCTTGCTGATCCCATAGGCAAACGCCTTCAAGATTTGATCCACGACGATCACGAGCGAGGCGATGATCACCATCTGGGCGATGATGCGGATGCTGCTCGGCACGTGATTGCGGATGAAGGCGATGCCGGCGCTGGAGCAGGCCGTCACCGCGGTCAGCGCCAGGCTCATGATCAGCGCCGTGGACAACTGCGAGGTCACCGCCAGCGCCGAACAGATGCCCAGCACCTGCAGGGTGATCGGATTATTGTCGACCAGAGGGTCGAGCAGGACTTTCTTGGTTTCAGCTTGCATCGTCTTAACCTCTTTGTGCTCTGAGTTTCGCCAGATAGGGAGCGAAGCCTTCGCTGCTCATCCAGAAGCGCACCAGATTGGTCACGCCCTGGCTGGTCAGCGTGGCGCCGGCCAGACCGTCGACCTGATGCTCGGCGCCCGGCCTGCTCGGATCGACCGATCCCTTGATCAGGCTCAGTACCGGCTCGCCGACTTCGGTGTGCTCTTTCGCCAGCACTTCCTTGCCCGCTTCCGTTGTTGCCTTATAAACCTTCTTGCCTTTCCACAGCGCCTTCCACTTCGGATTGACGACCTCGCCGCCCAGACCCGGCGTTTCCGCCTGATCGAACAGGTTCAGGCCGACGACGGTCTGGCCATCGCCTTCCAGCGCCATGAAACCGTACATGGTCGACCATAGGCCATACCCACTCACGGGCAGGATGACCGCCTTGGTCTTGCCTTCTTCCTTGACCAGGTAAACCTTAGCGTACTTGGGCTTGCGGCCGATCTTGGCGATGTCCTTGTCGGATGGGATCTCGACGCTCATGGCCGCATCCTTGGCCGCCTTGCGCTGATCGTAGGTCGCCGGATCGATCGTGTCGACGTAATCGCCGGTTTCCAGGTCGACGATCTTGGCTTCGAACTGCTTGAACACCTCGTCGACGTTGGTATCCTTCTCCAGCATACCGACGACTTCGAGGATGTTGATCTTCTCGTCCGCCGCCTTGTTGCTGACCTGCAGGGGCTTCAGCACGACCGCTGACCCGGAAACCAGCACCGCGCCCACCAGGCACAGGGCGAACGCCACGGCGACGGTCTTCTCGAAACTGTCGTTGGGCAGCGCCATGATTCGCTGTGCGTAAACATTCGCCTTCTCCATCAGGCCGGCAAATTTGTCGGACCACTGCTGTCCGGTCGGATTGGAATTAGACATGGCGTTTGACCCTTCTCTTGACGTTCGCCTGGACGACGAAATAATCGATCAACGGCGCGAAGATGTTGGCGAACAAAATCGCCAGCATGATGCCTTCCGGGAACGCCGGATTGACGACGCGGATCAGCACAGTCATCGCCCCGATCAGAGCGCCAAAGACCCACCGACCGGTTTGCGTCTGCGCAGCGCTCACCGGATCGGTGGCCATGTACACCATGCCGAACGCGAAACCACCCAGAGTCAGATGCCAGTACCAGGGCATCGCGAACATCAGATTTTCCTTGCTGCCGATCACGTTGAACAGCAGGGAAGTCGCCACCATCCCCAGGAAGACGCCGGCGATGATGCGCCAAGAGGCGATGCGGGTATAAATCAGGAACGCCGCGCCGACCAGACAGGCCAAGGTAGAGGTTTCGCCCATCGACCCCTGTTCGATGCCGAAGAAAGTGCCCCACCAGGAGATGCCAGCCGCCTTGATGGCGTCGACGCCGCCCAGCGCCGCCAATCCCAATGAGGTCGCCCCGCTGAAGCCATCCACCGCGGTCCACACCGAGTCGCCGGACATGGCCGCCGGGTACGCGAAATACAGGAAGGCGCGGCCGGTCAAAGCCGGGTTCATGAAGTTCTTGCCGGTGCCCCCGAACACTTCCTTGCCGATCACGACCCCAAAAGAAATGCCGATGGCGACCTGCCACAGCGGTACGTCCGGCGGCATGGTCAAGGCGAACAGAATGGAGGAGACGAAGAAGCCTTCGTTCACATCGTGCTTGCGCACGGTGGCGAACAGCACTTCCCAGACACCGCCCGCCACTAGGGTGACGATATAGACCGGGAAGAAGTACAAAGCCCCGTGCATCAGATCGGAGATCGGATTGGCCGGATTGTATCCGAAGATATCCTGGATCGCGCCGCGCCAACCCGGAGCGGAAGTGATCCCCAGCGCCTGCATGGCGCTGTTGGCCTGATAGCCGGTGTTGAACAGGGCCATCAGCATGCACGGCAGGGCCGCGATCCACACATAGGTCATGACCCGCTTCAGGTCGACCGCGTCGCGCACATGGGTGTTGCCCGTGGTGACATCGGACGGCGAATACAGGAACGTATCGACCATTTCATAGACCGGATACAGTCTTTCGAAGCGCCCGCCCTTGGCGAAGTGCGGGTGGATCTTGTCCAAGAATTGCCTGGTACTAGACATTAGCCTTCCTTCTCGATTTGGGTGAGATTCTGCCTGAGCGCGATGCCGAAATCGTGCTTGCCCGGATCGACGAAGGTACAAAGCGCCAGGTCTTCCTCGTCGAGTTCGAGACAACCCAAAGACTGGGCCTGATCCGAGTCGCCGATCACCAACGCCTTGAGCAACTGGGTCGGCAAAATGTCCAGCGGCATCACGTCCTCATAGACGCCCACCGGCACGACGGCTCTGGGACTGCCGTATTTATTGGTCGTGAGCGGAAATTTACGGCCACGCTCCTTGGGCAGGCTGGACAAAAGCACATTGAGGAACGAGAACTTCTCGCGGCTGGGCACCACCCAGCCGAAAAAGTCGCGCTGACGGCCTTCCTCGATGACGGTCACCTGGTTGTGGTAACGGCCGAGATAAGCGGCCCAGCCGTCCGCCTTGCGGCCGCATAGAACGGAACCGGAAATGATGCGGCCTTCCTTGTTCGTGTCGATCTGACCTTCGACCAGGTCGCAGAGGTTGGCGCCGATGCGGGTACGAACCAGACGCGGTTTGCTGACCAACGGCCCCGCCAGCGACACCACCCGCTCGACGTTGAGACGGCCGGTGGTGAACAAGGCACCAATCGCCATCACCGACTGGTAGTCCAAGTGCCATACGGTCTTCGCGGGGCCGACCGGATCAAGATGATGAATGTGCGTGCCGACCAAGCCGGCCGGGTGTGGCCCCTCGAAATCGGCCACCTCGATCTTGCCAGTTTCCCCGGCGGGGAAACCGTGGGACGGCGCCTTGCAAAGATAAACCTTGCCTTCGGTCAGTTTGGAGATGACGGTCAAACCGTTCCTGAAATCTTGCGAACGTTCCTGGATGATGACATCCGGGCGCGCGGCCAGGGGGTTGGTATCGATCGCGGTGACGAAGATGGAGTGAGGGCTCGTCTCGGGATTTGGAACCTTGCTGTAAGGGCGTGTGCGGAAGGACGTCCACAAGCCCGAGGTCAGCAAGTTCTGCCTGACCTGCTCGCCGCGCAGATCGGCGAGTTCAGTTTCGGCGTAGGAGTGGAAAGCCACTTCGTCGGAACCGTCCAGTTCGACGACGACGGACTGCAGAATACGCTTGTGGCCACGATTGATTGTCTTGACGACGCCGGCGCCCGGCGAAGTGAACACCACGTCCGGGTGCTGTTTGTCGGCAAACAGTACATCGCCCAGCTTGACCCGGTCGCCCTCGACGATGTTCATCGAGGGTTTCAAACCCACGTAATCCAAGCCAATTAGGGCGACAGACCTGGCAACGCCCCCGTCGCTGCGCACCACCTGCTCGGGCTCCCCCGTGATGGGCAGATCCAAGCCTTTCTTCGTTTTGAATAACATAATCCAGCCTGTTGATCAGACAAATTAACGGCCAAACCAAGCCCCTCGCATGCAAGTACCAGCCTGCCACAGTTCGAAGAGGGGATTAGATAGAGGATGCTTGACTTCAGGAGCCGCGACAGCGCCGATAGGGCTGAAACCTTGTGGCAGCGCCAATCGCAGGCTTCCGAAGGCTCATTAAATCAATGATAAACCGGGGTGAAATTAGACCATAAAACCCAGGGAGCCACAATGCGCAGCCTTTTTCAATAATGAAACAGAGCGTCACGGAAAAGTTGAAACTACTGGGTCGAGCGCTGCTGGTAGGTTAAGGGTGACCCTGGGCTCTTCGTGGACTCTTCGGGTTGACAGACAAAAAAGCGGACCCCGCTGACCCCGTTAAGTTGAAAGTGTCAAGCACCCTTCTAGGCTTTGAGAAAGTGGAAAAGCGGATTCGTGACATCTAACGCCGCCGCAAGCTAGGGGTTCGGCTTTGTTGAATCAAACCATCCAACAGGAATGCGGCGCTACCCAAGAATCGCGCCGGGTCTGCTCTACGCTCGTAAATTTCCTTGCCGAGGGCGTCGTACGCGGGGCGGCGGGCTTAGTCAGGATGCCGCACCCTGATTAAGGCGCCTTAGGTAGC
>DATIXD010000201.1:0-2314 GCA_035518875.1 Methylococcaceae bacterium
GCCAAGGCAGGCTGATGCGTCTTCAGGATTTCCTGGGCGCGGTCATACTGCTCGGTTACGAGGCGTTGTACCTCTCTATCGACAAGCTCACGGGTGCCCGGGCTAAGTTGGCTGGTGTCTTCGACGGAACTGCCCAGGTACTGCAATTGTTGACCGGCATATCGCACCGACCCGAGCTTTTCGCTCATGCCGAATTCGGTGATCATCCGGCGAGCAAGGTCCGTCGCTTTTTCGATGTCATCGCTGGCGCCAGTGCTGATTTCCTGAAACTCGACGAGCTCGGCAGCTCGACCGCCGAGCATTACGGCGATGCGGTCCTGCAGTTCCTCGGTGGTCAGGAGATACCGGTCCTCGGTAGGTGTTTGCATGGTGTAGCCCAAGGCTCCGCGGCTATGGGGAACGATGCTGATCTTGCTGACCGGTTGCCCGTGCGGGACAAGTTCTGCCACCAGGGCGTGGCCCGACTCGTGGTAGGCAACGGTGGTGCGCTCCTTTTTGTTCATGACGCGGCTCTTCTTTTCGGAGCCGGCGATCACGCGTTCGATGGCTTCTTCGAAATCTTTCAGCGCGACGCCTTCCGCCTTCCGCCGCGCAGCCAGAAGCGCTGCCTCGTTCATGGCGTTTGCCAGGTCGGCGCCGCTAAAACCCGCGGTCATGCGAGCAGCCTGTTCGACGTCGAACTCGGTCGCCAGTTTCAGGCCACGGCTGTGGATTTTTAGAATTTGGACTCGCCCGATGAGGTCCGGATTGCCAATGGCGATCTGGCGATCGAAGCGGCCCGCACGGAGAAGCGCCGGATCGAGCACCTCGGGACGGTTTGTCGCGGCCATAATGATAACCGGCGCGCTGGCATCCGTCTTGAAGCCGTCGATCTCGGCCAGCAGTTGATTGAGCGTTTGTTCCCGCTCATCGTTTGTTCCAAAGCGCGCGACTCCGCCGCGGCTTTGACCGATGGCGTCAATCTCATCGATGAATACGATCGCAGGTGCCGATTGGCGGGCCTGCTCGAACAAGTCGCGCACTCGGGCCGCCCCGACCCCCACGAACATTTCGACGAATTCCGAACCGCTGGTTTCGAAAAAGGCCACGTGAGCCTCTCCGGCAGTCGCCTTGGCGATGAGAGTCTTACCCGTCCCGGGAGGTCCGACCAGGAGCACTCCTTTCGGAATGTGGCCGCCGAGCGTCGCGAATTGCTCCGGCTCTTTCAGAAACTGAATGATCTCCTGCAATTCCCCGATTGCCTCATCCGCTCCCCCAACATCTTTATAGGTCACCTTGACGTCTTCGGGCTTGACTTCGATAGCTTTGCTCTTACCGACACCAAAGATTCCAAGTCCGCCAGCGCCCGCAGCCCCACCCGCTCGCTTGTAAGCCGCATACCAGAACACGCTCAGCACCAGCAGCGGCAGAGCATAGGACAACAGGAATCCGCCGATCGGATTCGGCGGCCGTTGAAAGCGGTAAGAAATGCCGGCATTCTGCAACTCTTGGATCAAGCCGGGGTCGCTTTCCCGGATAAACGCGCTGTTGAATGGAACGCTGTCGAAAGAGCCATCCGGCTTCTTGACTTTCATCACGCCCTCGATGCTCCGGTCCCCGATCATCGCCTTTTCGATCTGATGCGCGGCTACCTTCGCCTTAAAATCGCTGTAGGCGATCTCGGTAGTCCGGTTGACAAGCGGACTCAAAATCAAGTCTTGAAATAGCCAAAGGAAGAACAAGCTCGCCAGCAGATACGTGAAGCTAAAACGTGCCTGGCGGCGGGCCTCTTCCTGTTTCTTTTTGCCGTTTTCGTCTTGCGGCCTTCGCGGTATCGATTTCATGGTCACTCCTCCAGCACAGGGTCCGGAATCTCAATCAGGGCAAGTTGCAGTCCAGGCCCACTGCGCGGATAAACAGGAGATAGCGTGGCGGCGCAACCGATACGAGACCACGTTCGGGCGGCGTGTCCAACATTTTCGGCACCTCAGAGCGGCCCAGTAAAGGTGGATCTCTAATGCCTCATCCCACGACTCAGAAGAACATTTGCGAGCCCGAAGCATCCGATGGCAATTCCGGCCAGGTGGTTCATCCAGCGCATTGCGCCATCGGTGATTCGGCTACGCAGTCGGCTCGCCGTACACGCCAATATGGTCCACCACATCATCGACCCACAGAATATGCCAGGCACCAAGATCAAGGTCTGCCAGAGCGACGACTGCCGCCCTACCCCGAGGGTGGCCAGGACGGCCAAAAAGGAGAGAACCGTAGTTGGGTTTGTCGCGTTCAGCAGAAACGCCGAGATAAAATCCGAATTGGCTGACGAGTCGGGCTC
>DATIXD010000202.1:0-13088 GCA_035518875.1 Methylococcaceae bacterium
AATTTGCTTATGGCGCATTTTATCGGAACGGGTATAAGCCTGTGGTTGAGTATCCGCGCATCAAAGGCACGCCTCGAATACTTGGCGATATCGTCCAAGCCGGATCGAAGTGCTCCTGCCGAGCACGAAGGCGTCTTTCCATCGGCGCGTTGACTGGGTGAGCCCTGAGTCGGGCCGTTCACGCATTGTCGCCATGCACGTCGGAAACGCGGGGCGCCTCGAAATGCCGTTTATACAAGGCGGGTTAGAAATCCAGAAATCGGCACGAAGCCACGGCGCTGGTGCGCTACTTTCGATCGAGCCCAATGCCGGATTCGGTGAGCATATAGGCGATGGTGTTTTGCATCTCGCTCTCAGTGAGGGCCGGCTTGCCGCCTTTGGGCGGCATACCCCTGAAGCCGTTGACGGCATGGGAAACCAAGGTTTTCAGACCTTGCTTGAAGCGAGCCTGCCAAGCAGCCTTGTCGCCCAGCTTGGGCGCACCCAGGATGCCGGAACGATGACAGCCCGAGCAGGTGATGTTAAAGAGGCGCTCGCCTTGGGCGAAGTTGAGCGGTTGCGTTCCGGCCTCCTGTTCCGGGGTTGCTTGAAACGCTGGTTTTGGGGTGGCGGGCGGTACTAGCGATCCCGCTGCGACTGGCGATGTGGCGGTCGAGGGTGCTGTCAGGCCGGGTTCAGGCTGCAGGTAAACCTGTCTTCCCATCGCCACATCCTCGAAACGGGTTTCGTAGTCGGCAAATGTCAGCGCGAACAGCAGGAAAAGCCAGAAGAATCCCGCCATGGCGACCAGTTTCAGGAGAACCCCGCCGCTGCGCAAAGACATGAAAACCGCCATCATCAGTCCCGCCTGAATAGCCGCGATGCTCGGGTGCAACCAGGGCCCGAAAAGTCCCGGGACCAGGAAGGCGAGGACCACATTGAAGGCCAGCAGTGCAAGCAGGCCGAGCCAGATGCGGAAATAAACGCCGATGCCGGCATCAGCCATGGCGCGCCCCCAAATAGAGGATGGAAAAAAGAAAGACCCACACCACATCGATGAAATGCCAGTAAAGCCCGGTTATGGCGACCCGGGTTGCGAGCGGCCTCAGGCTTAAGGCCGAAAACGCGATCATTACCGTGACGATCACGATGCCGATGAACAAATGCAAGGCATGGAGCCCGGTCATGAGGAAATAAAAATGGAAGAAGAGCTCGGCCTGATTCCTGTGCGGCCCCTCGAATCGAAAGACCTGTCCGAATAGGGGCGCCAAACCCGCCTCGAACTCCCGGCTGTACTCGATGGCTTTGATTGCCAGAAATGCGATGCCCAGAAGGGCGGTTGCGCCGAGAAGCGCGATCAGCGCCTTGCGCCGATCTGCCGCCGCGGCCTGATCGGCCAGGGTCATGGTCAGGCTGCTGGTGAGCAGGACGGCGGTATTGATGCCGCCGAGCAGCAGATCGAGATGGCGGCCGGCGGCGGCGAAGGCTTCGGGATAAGCCTGTCGATAGACGAAGAAACCCAGGAACAGTCCGCCGAAGAACAGCACTTCCGTGGCCAGGAACACCCAGATTCCCAGGGTGTCGGCCGCCCGTTGCTGATCGAGATCGTCGAACTGCGGCGCCAGTTCGCCGGATGATTCAGACATGGCTTTCCGGCTCCAGGGTGGGGTCGTAAGCATAAGCCCCTTCGCATACGATCGGCGTTTCGTCGAAGTTGTACTCAGGCGGTGGGGAGGCAGTCCGCCATTCCAGTCCCGCGGCCGCCCATGGATTTGCCCCTGCCGGTTTCCCGTAGCGCAGTGACCAGAGCAGATAGGTCAACGGCAGCAGATAGCCGATGGCGAGGAGGACCGAGCCCGCCGAGGAGAGGATGTTGAGCAGCTGGAATTCCTCGGGATAGCTGTGATAACGGCGCGGCATGCCCAGGTAGCCCAAAATGAATTGGGGGAAAAAGGTCATGTTGAACCCCAAGAAGATGACGACGGCCGAGATTCGACCCCAGAAATCGTTGTAAAGGCGTCCAGTCATCTTCGGCCACCAGAAATGCAAGCCGCCGAAATAAGCCATCACCATGCCGCCGACCATGATGTAGTGAAAATGGGCCACCACGAAGAAGGTGTCGTGAACATGGACGTCCACCGCCAGCGAAGCCAGAATCAGGCCGGTGAGTCCGCCGATGGTGAACAGCCCTAAAAAGCCCAGGGCGTAGAGCATGGGCGTTTCGAAGGAGATCGAGCCTTTGTATAGGGTTGCTGTCCAATTGAACACCTTGATGCCGGAGGGGATGGCGACCATGAAACTGAGCAGGGAAAACACCACTCCCGCGTAGACCGACTGTCCCGAGACGAACATGTGATGACCCCACACCAAAAAACCCAGAACCGCGATGGCCAGGATCGAAAACGCCATGAATGGGTAGCCGAAAATCTGTTTTCGGGAAAAGCAGGCGATGATTTCGCTGACCACCCCCATGCCGGGGAGGATCATGATGTAAACCGCGGGATGGGAGTAGAACCAGAACAGGTGCTGGAACAGCAGCGGATCGCCGCCGAGCTTGGGGTCGAAGACGCCGACGCCCAACAGCCGTTCGGCGGCGATCAGCGCCAGGGTGATGGCGAGGATTGGCGTTGCCAGCACCATGATGATGCTGGTGGCGTAATTGGCCCAAACGAACAGCGGCAGGCGAAACCACCTCATGCCCGGGGCGCGCATGGTGTGTACGGTGACGATGAAATTCAGCCCGGTCAGGATCGAGGAGAAGCCGACCACGAACACGCCCACAACGGCCAGCACCACATGGGTGTTGGAGAACAGGCTGCTGTAAGGCGTATAGAAGGTCCAGCCGGTGTCCACCCCGCCCCCCAGCACCATGGCGATGGTAAACAGCCCGCCCAGCATATAGAGATACCAGCTCAGCAGATTGATGCGTGGGAAAGCCAGATCGCGCGCACCGATCATCATGGGCATGAGGAAATTGCCCATGGTCGCGGGAATGGAAGGGATCAGGAAGAACCAGACCATAGCAATGCCGTGGAGGCTGAAAAGCTTGTTGTAGGTGCCCGCTTCGACCACGTCGCCCGCTGGCGTGGCGAGTTCCAGGCGTATGATGGATGCGGCCGCGCCGCCGATAAAGAAGAATAGGGTGATCGAAACGAGGTAGAGCCAGGCGATGCGCTTGTGGTCCGTGGTCAACAGCCAGGACAGAAGACTGTAGTCCCGGTTCAGGTAGTTTCGAGGCATGGACGTGGCGAGGCTGTTCATGGACCTTATTCCCCGGGAGAGAGGGACTTGATGTAGGCGATGATTTTCAACAGGTCGGCTTCACTCATCTGACCGGCAAAGCTGGGCATGATGGACGCATAACCGGCCAAGACCTGTTTGCTCGGCGCCAGAATGGATTCGCGCAGATAGGTTTCATCGACGGTGATGATTTGCCCGCCCTGCAAGGGCACTTCCTTGCCGAAAATCCCGGCCAATGAGGGCGCCAGCACCTTCGTCCCAGCGCCGTGACAGCCGCTGCAACCGAAGGTGTTGAAGAGTTTTTCGCCCTGCGCCGCCAGGGACTCCCCGCCGCTTTGTGCGCTCAACCAGCGCTCATATTGGGCCGCTTCCATCACGACCACCCAACCCCCCATCCTGGCGTGATCCAAGCCGCAGTACTCGGCGCAGAACAGGTGAAACCGCCCGATCTTGGTCGGCGTGAACCAGGTGACGGTATAGCGGCCGGGAACCGCATCCTGCTTGATGCGAAAGGCCGGGACGTAAAAACTGTGGATGACGTCCTGGGTGGCCAGAATCACCTTGACGGGAGATCCCAACGGCACATGCAATTCGTTGATTTCCCGCTGCCCCGTCGGATGCTGGAATTCCCACATCCATTGCTTGCCGATCGCCTGAATTTCCAATCCCGGCGCAGGTGGTGCAGTTTCGATCACATAGAGCCAGGCTGCCCAGGCGAACAGCCCCAGAAAAAGAAACAGCAAGCCGCCCAACCACAAATACTCGAGACCCTTTACCTTACCGTGCGGGATCCGATCCGCGCGCGCGCCGCGGCGGTATTTGACGGCGAAGCTCACGACGAGCGCGGTCAGGAAAAGGACCATGAACAGGCTGATCCCGAACAGAACAAGGAACAGCAGATCCACCCGCCCTGCCAAGGCCGATGCCTGTTCCGGAAACCATTGGATGTTCGGCATGCCTGACTGCCCCTGTTAGGATGCGGTCGCGTTCACATCGCCGCGCTTGGCGGCTTGCGTGCGCCGCCGCCTGTCCCTCACCCACAGGAGGGTTATAAGACCACCGAGCGAAACGGCAGTCGCCAAGCCGGCCAGGCGCAAAGTTTTCATGACCAGGAAACCGTAATGCCCGCTGGTGGGGTCATAGTCGTAGCAAAGCAGCAAAAGCCTTTCGACGGGAGATCCGATGCGTCCAGCCGCTTCAGTCGCGGCGCTTCGCCCCCCCGCAGCTTCCGCAAGACCCAGGCGCAGGTCGAGCGCCGCAAAACGAATGCCGTAGAAATAGCGGGCAATGCGCCCCGCGCCCGTCAGGAGCACGATACCGGCCGGATGAGCATATTGGTCGACAACCGGATCATAGGCGTAGCGGAACCCCACGCTCTGCGCCAATTTTTCGATGTCCGGGCCATCACCGCTCAAAAAGCGCCAGCCGCTCACAACGCCAGCCAGGGGATGACGGGCGGCGAGTTCGGTCTTTTTCACGGCCGCGGCGGTGTCGCCCGGGGCCAGGCTCACCACGATCACCCGGAACGTTTTACCAGCCTTCAATTTACCCGCCGCCAGGCTTTCCGCCAGCCCGTCGAGAATCAGTCCGCACAGCTTGCGACATCGGTAATCCGTCAGAACGAGCAGGGCGGGCTTGCCCTCCAGGTATTGAGCGAGTCGTGCCGGCCGTCCCGCTTCGTCGCGAAACATCAGGTCGGGGGAGACAGTTTCATTCAAGAGTTGCTCGAAACCGATTTCCCCAAAATTCACGGCGGCCATGCTCAAGGGAGCGATCAACAAGACGAGCCACAGCGGCAGGAGACGTTTCACGGTTTGGTCCTCTCGCCGGGCTTGGAGCGTGTCAGTAATAGCGCCATCGCCTGTTCGATGGGAATTCGCGCAATGCCCGCCTGGCGGTCGATCCATTCGCTGCTGTGCAAGATGCGATCCTCCTCGGCGCGCAGCGTCGCCAGATCGCGTGGGGGTGCAGCTTGCAGGCGGGGTTCCACCGGGGCAACGGCGCGGGGGGATACGGCGGGCGGTGAAGCAGGGGTGGCCGGGAGAAGGACCTCGAGTAAGGCCCATCCTCCCAAGGTGGCGAAGGCAAGCAATGCCACCAGACCCCCCACGACCCGTCCCAGCTTGGCTGCGTCGACATCATCCGTTTCGTGACGGAGGCCGGACTTTTGGCTGCTATCTTGGTGGGTCTCATTCATGACGTATCACCTTGCTGCCCTCAGCCGCAGGCGGCCCAGTAGCCACAGAAACGCCGTCAGCCAAAGTGCGCCGACGCCGACAAACGGGACAAGGTCCGGCCAGGGGAACTCGGCCGGATGCGGGTAATAAGGCGGCACCGTGAGCCAATAGACGTTGATCAGATTCCCAGCCAAGACCAGCGCGGCGACGGCGCGCAGCAACTTCGGGTCGCGTTTGACTCGGCGCGACAGCAACATCAGAAACGGCACTGCGCCATAGCACAGGGCCATTACCCAGGTGACCCATTCCCAGCCGTTGCCGTTGCGCCGCAAGTACCAAGCGATCTTGTCGGGCAGGTTCTCGTACCAGATCGCCAGATATTGCTGGAACTCCAGATAACTCCACAGCATCACCCCGGCCAAAAGGAGATTGCCGAGATCCTGAAGGCGAGAGGCGATTTCGTTTCCAGGGCGCTGCGCTATTTCTCCTTTCAGCGCAAGGGTGCAGGTCATTATGACCGCGAAAGCCAGGGCACCCACCATGGGGCTGACCATCATCAGGAAGCCGAAATTGGTGGAAGACCAGCGGGGTTCCAGGGACATGATCCAATCGATGCCGAATACGGTGACGGTCAGTCCGTACAGAATGAGGCCCGCCGCGCTCCGGGCGCGCAGACGCCTTCCAGCCCCGTTGTCTGAATCTTCACGGGGCTCGGCACTCCAAACCCGCATGGCGCCGGCAAGTCCGATCCACACCAGAAAAACGATCGCCGTGCGGGTTTCGAAAAAAGGGAGATTCAAATAGGTCGCCTTTTTTCGCACGACCTCCGCTAAAGAAGGCTCGGGCGTTACCCAGGGGTAAATGTATGGGAGACCGAAACCCAAGGGCAGAAAAAATACGACGATGAGCGGGAGCGTGGCGGCGCTCGCTTGAAGGACCGCTCGAATGAACAACCCCCAGGCGCCGGCAGTGAGTTGATGGATCATCAGGAGGGCCAGCGAGCCGAGCGGAATCCCTGCCCAGAACAAGCAGGCGGGGAGGTAGCCGCGGAAGAATTCCCGCGGGTCTGCCTCGAGTCTGTAAAGACAAAAGGCAAGCCCGATAAGGCCGAGACCCACGGGAATCCGCGAAATGCGGTTCGACTGGGCCGATATCATCGTGGTCCCTCCAGCTCGGGCGATAGACCGAGCTCGCTGAGGTCCTGGCGGGTGGCATGTTGGCTTAGCTGCAGGGCCCGAATGTAGGCGACGATCGCCCAGCGGTCCTCGGGCGAAACTCGGCTGGCATAGGAATACATCCTCCCAAACCCGTTGGTGATCGCGTCGTAGAAATGACTGTCGGGGGCGATGCGCAGCCGGTCGCTGTGGTAGGACGGCGGATGCGGAAATCCCCGTTGAACGATCATCCCCTCGCCGTCGCCCAGTCGGCCATGACAGGGCGCGCAGTAGATATCGAAGCGCTCCCGACCGCGATCCAGCAAGGCTTGCGTCAGCGGAAGCGGAAGGCTCTCGGCTCGCGGCGCCAGGTCACTATCGCGCGCTACCGTGCCCTCCACCGGCACAAGCGCGGACTGGTGGTTGGGGAAGATCGGAGCGGCCTCGAAGGGTTTGTACTTGGGCTGATCGTACATGTCCTGCTCACAGCCGCTCAGCGCGGGCAAAACCAAGACCAGGCAGGCGAGGAGGCCGCGCGATCCGAGACAAAAAGATCGGTGCAAGCTCATGGTGCGACATCCTCGATGCTCAGTGGGTGGAGGTCGCTCAGGAATTGCCGGGTTGCCTGGGTCTCGAACAAAGGGTCGCTCGCCTCGACGCAGAGGAAAAAGCGGTCCTGGCTGGCCTGCCCGAAATTCCCGGCGTTGAATACGGGATGATAGGGCAGCGGCAGTCGGTTGAAAGCCAACATGCCCGCAAAGGCCGCCAAGGCGGCGCCCAGCACGGTGAACTCAAAGGCGATCAGGGTGAAGGTGGGCCAACTGTTGTGGGGTCGCCCTCCCACGTTGAGGGGAAATTCGATGGCCGCGATATAGTACTGGAACAGAAAGGCAGCCATGCCGCTCAGAGCACCGCACAACAAGATGATGAAAGGCAGGCGAGGTTCGCGGAAATCCAACGCCTCGGCTAGCCCTTCGACGGCGAAAGGCGCATAGGCGTCGATGCGGCGGTAGCCGGCCGCTCTGACCCGCCGGACCGCCTCCAACAATTGCTCGGGCGTTTCGAATTCCGCCATGAGGCCGTAGCGTTCGGCAGTCATTTCCCCTTCTCCAGCCTGTGGGCGAGCCTGCGCACCTCGTGCATGGGGATCATCGGGACGAAGCGGGCGAACAGGAAGAACAGGGCGATGAAAAAGCCGAGCATGCCTAGGAGGATCGCAAAGTCCCAGATCGTGGGAAAAAAGAGCCGCCGCTGCGAGGGCAGAAAGCCGAAGCCCAGGGTGTTGACGACGATGAGATAGCGCTCGAGCCACATACCGATGTTCACCAGGATGGAAATCGCCAGCAGCGTGGCGATGCTGTGCCGCACCCGCCTGGACCAGCAGAGTTGCGGTACCGCCACGTTGCAGAACAGCATGAACCAATAATACGTGGAATAGGGGCCGGACATCAGATTCACGATGCCTTGCCAGTCGTAAGCTTCGCCGTCGTACCAGGCCATGAACACTTCCATGCCGTAGGAAAAGCCCATGATGAGGGAACCCGTTAGCAGAATCTTCGCCATGGCGTCGAAATGGTGCAGGGTGATGAAAGCGTGCAGCCTGAAGGCGGCGCGCAGCACGGCGGTGAGGGTGATGACCATGGCGAAGCCGGAAAACATGGCGCCGACGACGAAATAGGGGGAGAAGATGGTCGAGCGCCAACCCGGCATGACGCTGATGGAAAAGTCATAGCCCACCACGCTGTGGACCGAAACCACCAGGGGCACCGCCAGGGCCGCCAGAATCAGATAGGCCCGCTCGTACCGCGCCCAATGGACCGCCGACCCGCGCCAGCCCAGAGCCAGAACGCCGTAGATCAATTGGGCGAAGCGGCTCTGCGCCCGGTCCCTGAGCGTGGCGAAGTCGGGGATCATCCCCGTGTACCAGAAGAGGATGGAAACGAAGATATAGGTCAGGATGGCGAACATGTCCCACATGAGGGGGCTGCGAAATTGCGGCCACACCCCCATGATGTTGGGGTAGGGGAACAGCCAGTAGAAAGTGTAAGGCCGGCCCAGGTGCAGGATAGGGAAAAGGCCCGCGATGGAGGCGGCGAAAATGGTCATGGCTTCGGCGAAGCGGTTGATGGAGGTGCGCCACTGCTGGCGGGTGAGGTAGAGCATGGCGGAAATCAAGGTGCCGGCATTGCCGATGCCGATCCACCAGACGTAATTGGTGATGTCGAAACCCCATACCACGGTGGTATTGATGCCCCAGATTCCGACCCCCTGCATGAACAGGTAGCTGACTGCGCCGAGCAGCATCAGGACCGTCAGGGAACTCAGGAGAAACCCGATCCACCAGCCGCGTCCGGGCGGGGTCAGCACCAGGTCGCTGATGTCCCGGGTGATGGAGGCGTCGGTTTGGCCGGGCAGCAATACCGGTACGGGCTCATGGACGAATCTGCCTGCCTTGTCGGCGTTCCTATCAGCCATCTTCGAGCTCCGGGTTCGGGTTTCGCAGCCTGGCCAGATAGGTGGTGCGCGGCTTCGTATTCAGTTCCGCGAGCAGGGCGTAATGGTGGGGTTGCGCCTTCAGCTCGGCAACCCGACTGTGGCGATCGTTGATGTCCCCGAACACGATCGCCCGGGTCGGGCAGGCTGCCTGGCAGGCGGTGACCACCTCCCCGTCGCGTATTTGGCGGTTTTCCTTCTTCGCCTCGATGCGTGCCGCGCTGATCCGCTGTATGCAATAGGTGCATTTCTCCATGACTCCACGACTTCGCACCGTGACGTCGGGGTTTCGCAGGGCGGCGATGCTCGACGCGCCTTCATTGGTGGCGAGCGCCTCGGTATAGCCGAAAAAATTGAAGCGCCTTACCTTGTATGGGCAGTTGGACTGGCAGGTGCGGGTGCCGACGCAGCGGTTGTAGACTTGGTTGTTGATACCTTCGGAGTCGTGCACCGAGGCATGCACCGGGCAGACCGGCTCGCAGGGGGCTCGCTCGCACTGCATGCAGGGAACCGGTTGAAAGTAGACCTGGGGATTAGCCGGGGCACCGGCATAGTAGCGATCGATGCGCAGCCAGTGCATCTCCCGTCCCCGTTTCACCTCGTCCTTGCCGACGATGGGGATATTGTTCTCGGCCTGACAGGCGATGACACAGGCGTTGCAGCCTATGCACGCATTCTGATCGATCACCATTCCCCAGGCATAACCCTCGTAGTTGTAATCCGGGTACATGGACGCTCGGGGCTGTTCCGCGAGTTCCCCCGAAGAGGCGGCCTGAAATGCCGCCTGCGTCATCACGCGCACCAGGTCATGGCCCTGCATGCTATGGTGTTGCTGGGTGCTGGCCAGCGCGACTCGTTCGTGACCCGAAATCCCGAAAAAGCCGCCTTCGAGTCCAGACTGGTGGATGGTCAGGCCGCTGCCGAACCAGGGCGCTGAGGATGTCCTCAGCAGATAAGTGTTGACGCCCGTCCCGCTGCCGACCTGCCCGGCGCGGCTGCGGCCGTAGCCTAAATAAAGGGTGATCGAGTCATCCGCATGCCCCGGCATGATCCAGATCGGGAGGTTCAGACGGCGTCCCTGATAACTCAATTCGACCATGTCTTCGTTTCGCAAGCCCAGGCGCTCGGCCGTATGCGGGCTGATCAGCGCCGGGTTGTCCCAGGTCAGTTTGCTCAGTGGTTTCGGCATTTCCTGGAGCCAGCCGTTGTTGGCATAGCGGCCATCCCAGATCGTAGGATCGGGGCGGAACTGAATTTCCAGTTCTTGTCTGGGAATAGGAAGCGGTGGGGGCAATGCAGCGGCAAGGTCGGTGCGCACCGACACTTTTTTGTGAGGTGACGAGGAGTCCGGCACCACGCCGTCCCGTAACGCCCGCCGCCAAAATCCCTCGAAGTCCGGGCCGGAATAGCGATGCTGCCAGTATGCCCTGACGATGTCGTGGCCCGACGGGTTCGCATCGCCCATGAGCAGGGCCACTAATTCATGAGCAGACCAGCCTCCGAAGATCGGAGCGATCAAGGGTTGCAGGATCGTGATGGTTCCGTCGTAGGCCCTGGCATCGCTCCAGCTCTCCAGTTCATGGGCGGCGGGTAGATGCCAATGACAAAGGCGGGCCGTCTCATCCGCATAAAGCCCCCAATGGATGCGCAAGGGGACGTTCTGGAGCGCCTCGGCAAGCTGCAGGTCAGCCGGGGCATCGAAAACCGGATTGCCACCCATGACGATCAGTGTATCGACCTTCCCGGCCTTCATATCCTCAAGCAGACGGGCCAGAGAGTCCCATTGATTCCTGGGTTCGATCTCCACCGGTTCGGTGTGGATGACAGTCCTACCGAAATTCCCCAGGTGCTGGTTCATGGCGTGCGTCAAAGCATGAACCGCCGGGGTCTGGTGGTCGCCGGCCACGATTAGGCTGGAGCCTGGGTGGCGCTGCAGATCCTCTACCACGGCATCGAGCCAGGTTCCGGGCACCGGCAACGCATCTTCGGAAAGCGCCACATCCAAACCCAGCCTGCGGGCCATCGCTCGCGCCACCGTCTCGATGCGGCCCGCCCGCACCGGCAGACGGTGATCGGCCATGGCGCCGGTAAGGGTCGGTGTGGATTCCAGCGCGTACAGCCGGTTCATGGCCGCGTGGCCCTTGTCTACCCGTCGCTGCTGGGCGAAATCGCGGGCATAGCGGACATGTCCCGGCTGACTTCCCAGGAAATCGGCGTCCAATGACACGATGACCGCCGCCTGGTCGAAGCGGAAGATGGTCTCCACCATTTTGCCGAGCGCAAGCTGCCCGCCCGCCCGCACGGAGTCCCGACTGACCGGGTCGTACTGATGCCATTGCGCCTGCGGGTAAGCCTTCAACAGATCCTTGAGTTGTTGACCCAAAGTGGGGGAGGTGATCGTCTCGGTCAAAAAATACAGTCCTGCTCCGTTGGTTGAGGCCAATTCGGTTCGCTTGGCCGACAGATCGGACAGGAAGGCTTCCCAACTACTGGGTTCGCCCCAATTGGTCACCAATTGGGAGCGATCCGGATCGTAAAGCCCCAATATGGCCGCCTGGGCAAAAACATCCGTCGCGCCCAGACTGGCCGGATGAAGTTCGTTACCCTCCACTTTGGTGGGATGTCCCATGTGGCTCTCCACCAATACGCCTTGGGCAAACCCGCCGTGGGTTAGCGCCGTGGCAAAGTAAAGGGGTTTGCCGGGAATCAAATGCTCGGGCGCCCGGACATAGGGGATGATCTCCTCTTCGGGTTGACGGCCGCAGCCTGTGAGTCCCGCGAGCGCCACAGACGCCGCCATGAGTTTCAACGCATCGCGCCGCTTGATGGGCGCGCTCCATAAGTCGGCCAGGTACGGAAACTCGTGGTCGAGGAAATCGCGAAATTCACGCGTGTCGGCCAGTTCCTCCAGGCTGCGCCAGAATCCCTTGCCGTGGTCAGTCCGAAGGCGGGCTCGGATGGCCTCGATAGGGCTTGAGCGTTCGTCTTGCGCCTTCATCGGTGGCACACGTAGCAATCGGTGAGTTGTCCGACGCGAATGTGATATTCCTTGACCAGCCTTCGGCCCAGGGCCAACTGATCTTCTGCCGGCTTCCAGTCCATGTCGAACACGTGCTCCCGGGGCCTGATGAAACGCTCCGGCGCGCGATGGCACTCCAGACACCAGGACATGAAAAGGGTGCTGGCCTGGAACATGAGCGGCATTCGATCCACCCGGGCATGGCACGAGACGCAACCGACCCCTTTGGAGACGTGGATGCCGTGATTGAAATAGACGAAGTCGGGCAGGTCATAGACCCGGACCCAGCGCAGTGGCTTCCCGGTCCGCAGGCTCTCGCGGACCGGCTCGAGCATCCCGGCCTGGGTCCAAAGCTGGGAATGGCAAGTCATGCAGGTCTCGGTCGGCGGCAGGCCGGCAAACGAGGACTGTTCGACGGAGGTGTGGCAATAGCGGCAGTCGATGCCCAGTCCTCCCACATGGTGGGAATGGCTGAACGGCACGGGCTGCGGTGGGGTGGCGCCTAACCCGCTAGAATAGGGGGAACGAACGAGGGCGAAACCCAGCCCAACGGGCAAAGCGATGAGGAGGACGGCCACAAGGATGGCGATCCTGGCAAATGCATTGGCTTTGGGGCGGAAAATCTGCGCCATAGACGAGCAACTCCATTACGCCTCAGTCCCCGGAGGGAACCTCTGCATAGCTTCAGGGGCATGTTACTCCATCAAAATTGAAAGTCCAGAAGCCGTGATACGGGCGTCGCTCGCATCTTGTGCTAATGCGTCCATTTCGACCACGGACTCAAACTCGTCATGACGAACTTGTGGCGGGCGAACCCCTTCCTCATTCGCCGCCATCAACCGAATTCAAAAGCAAGACTCGGAGTGCAGGAGTCTAAAGCCGTCGTGATTAGGACTGAACCTCACCAACCCCAGAAATTCCGATAAACCATCGGCCGAAAGCGCATACTGGCGTGGACAGTGGCATTGATGAGGAGCACGGCGATGTCGATGAACCGGATCCAGTTTCAAAAGGGGCTCTCGCTGA